>NZ_CP007264.1:0-329392 GCF_000585495.1 Thermococcus nautili | reverse complement strand
GTACTTCGGGCCAAGCCTGAGCCAGAACGTTGCCTCCCTTTTTCTGCCCTCCTTGAAGGCCCTCAGGATTTTGTTAACGATGTGAACGCTCTTCGGAGGGTGGCAGAGCTGGACCGGTCGTCCGAGAATCGACGGCGTCCTTGTGAATATCCTCTCGCCCGGGGAAAAGAACCGAACGCGGTCATCCTTGTCTATGAAGGTAACGTCAACGGGGAGGGCCTCAAATATGGCCTTAAGCTCCTCGACGCTCACGAAACCGGTGCCGAGGTCAAGGTCTCCATCGCGCCTCAGCTGGCCTTTGTCAAACTCCAGGGGCTGGCCCTTAAGGGCCTGCTGAACCTCCTTTGGAAGGCTTAGCAGTTCCTCAGCGCTCAGCTCCGGGTTGATTTGCCAGGGCTGGAGCGGTTTAACGTCCTCTCCCGGGTCCCATTCAGGCGGGTTCACCTTGTAGTAACCAATCTCGTCGTCCTGCATTCTTACTGCCTTCCACTCGCCGTCGCTGAGGAGGGCATTGAGGGTTGGATAGTAGATGTTGTTCTCCCTGAAGACCATGTCGCTCAGCGCAAAGGATGCCTCGCCGGCTTTCGCCTTGAAGCGCTCAACGAACCCCTCCCAGGGCATCTCATCCCTCCGGGCCAGAAGTCCGTAAAGGTGCTTTAGCATGAACCTTATCTCGTCGTGTTTCGTCCAGAGGACAGTTGCTATTGCCGTCAAACCCCTCCTCTCAATGTAGGGAAACGTCAGCATCTCGTCGCGGTTGTAGTGGGTGAAGCCGACCTTCCGGAGGTTTCCAACTATCTCCTCCAGAACTCCGAGGATTTCCTCCCTCATGCGCTCATCTCTCGTCGTTGCAAGGGTTCTCGCGTAGAGGTTCAGCATCTCAGCGTCCTTGAGGATTTCCCTGTTCTCCATGTAGCGAACCCAGAGGGGATGCCCCTCAGGAAGTTCTTTCTCCTCAACCTCGTCCGTTCCCTTTACCGCCTCCCTGAAGAGCTCGACGTGAAGGTCGCACATCTTGGCGATGTCCTTGGCGGAAACGCCTTCCTTCACGAGCTCCTGCTCGATGATTGGAATTTCAAGGGGAGATATCGAGCTTAGAACTGCCCGGAATTCCTCCTTAAGTGAATTAACATCCTCACCGTTATGAATCCTGAGGAGAAGGGCCTTCAGGGCTTCCTTCTTCTGCTCGCGGTTTGAGAGCAATTCGGTCATGATACCACCTTCATGACAAATGTCATGGGGGACATATTTAAGTCTTTCTGGGCAGAAATGTGTATGAAAGAACACGAAGAAAAGGGAGATATGAAATCAGTCGAGCAGGGGCGAATCCTCGCTCACAGCGGTGGTGGAGTTGAGCATCCTCTTTAAGTCCTCCTCGGGCTCGCTTATGAGCCTGAGGTCGAACTTCTTCCTGAGGGTCTCGAAGATGTTCGGCGTGAAGAACTCAGGAGCCTTGGGTCCGATGTAGATGCCCTTGATTCCGAGGTAGAGCAGGCTGTAGAGGATTCCGATGGCCTTCTGCTCCATCCAGCTGAGGACTATGCTGACCGGGAGCTCGTTGAGGCCGACGTCCAGCTCCTTCGCGAGTGCCCCGGCAATCTGGATTATCGAGTAGACGTTGTTGCACTGGCCGAAGTCCATGAAGCGCGGTATTCCCTCGATTTCGCCGTAGTCGCGCCTGTTGTAGCGGAACTTACCGCACGCGGCCGAGAGGATTATGGCATCTTCGGGCACCATCGCGGTGAGCTTCTCGTAGTAGCTCATCTTCGGGTTGGGGACGTCACAGCCACCTATGACGAAGACGTGCCTTATCTTGCCCTCGTTTATGAGCTCGATGAGCTTATCCATAAGCGGGAGCACGTTGGTGTGGTGGAAACCGGTGACGATGTAGCCGTCGTCCCTCTTTTCCATCTTCGGCGTCTCGAGCGCGCGCTTGATGAGGGGCTCGTAGTCGTTCTCGAGGTGGGGAACGCCCTCAAGGCCCGCTATGTCGGTGGTGAACATCCTGTCGGCGTAGCTCTTCGGCGGCTGCTGGACGCAGTTGCTGGTTCCGAGGATTGCACCCGGGAACTCGGTGAACTCCTTCCTCTGGTAGACCCACGAACCGCCCCAGTTGCCATAAAGGGACTTGAACTTCCTGAACTCCGGATAGGAGTGGGCCGGAAGCATCTCGGAGTGGGTGTAGACCCTAATCTGGTCCTCGAGGCCCATCTCCCTTATCTGCTTGAGGAGTTCGTAGAGCGCCCTGTAGGTGTGGCCGGTGACGAGAATTCCGTGCCCCTCGTCGGTTCCGGTCGGAACCTTGACCGGCTCCGGGTTTCCGTAGGTCTCGGTGTAAGCTTTGTCAAGGAGCTCCATCGCCTTAAGGTGTATCCTGCCGTTCTCAAGGATGAGCTCAAGGAAGCGGTTCTTGTCGAAGTTCACGTTGGTGAGCGTTGAGTAGAGGGCCTTTGACAGGAAGAAGCCGATTTCATCGTCCTTGTAGCCGAGCTCGTAGGCGTGGTAATAGTAGGCGGCGGTTCCCTTTATTCCGTAGATGAGAGCCTCCTGAAGGGAGTTCAGGTCGGGGTCCTTGCCACAGATTCCCCTAAAGGTACACCCTCCTGGCAGGCTCATCGAACACTGGTCGCACCTCATCAGAACGCCCGCTTCCTTTCCGCCCTTCGGAACCTTCACGGCCATCTTTCCACCCCCTTATTATGACACTTGTCATATGAATGTTATGGTAAGTGATTTAAATTTTTTATCCAGAACAAGGCCAGCTCTCGGTTTACAAATCAACAAAAATAAGCCGACTAAGTTTTCAAAAGGACCAAAAGCCTTAAGTATTCCGCGGGTCATGTTTTGCATATGAAGGTCAACGCCTTCGAGGTCGCATCCCGCTACGTTTACCCCTCCCTCAGAAGACGCCTCGTGGAGCACCTCCGGGGGAGGGGGTTGAAGCAGACCGAGATAGCGGAGCTCCTTCACGTCACCCAGTCGGCGGTTTCGCGCTACCTCAATATGGACAGGGGTGCCCTCATAGACGTTTCAAAGTTCAGGGAGATTGACGACGAGCTAAGAACCCTTGCCGAGGAGATAGCGGAGTTCCGGCCGAGCGAATACGACATTCACATGAGACTCATCGGCATAGCCCTCAAGATGCTCGGCAAGGGCTACGTCTGCTCCTTCCACGCCAAGATAGACCCCGAGGTGAACCCCGTCGAGTGCAGGGTTTGCATAGAGTTGTTCGGCTGAGCTAAGGCTTCTCGGACCCTCTAAGAGAAGGTTTATACCTTTCGATGCGTATTTTAGCCAGGTGATTAACGTGAAAAGGGCGCTCGTTACCCTGACGCCACCCGAGAGCAAGAGGCTCATAGCGAAGGCCGTTGTTGCCATGCCGGAAGTTCAGCGCGCGCTGAAGGAGGGCTTCGTTTACATAGCGACGGGAACAACTGCCGCTTACATTGCGGAAGAGATACTGGGTAAGGAAATAGAGAAGGAGAAGTGGACGATTGGGACAATAAGCAATGGAAGAACCTGTGTTACTCCGAAAAAAACGTGGCCAAAGCACCTCGTTCTGTACCGGGGAGAGCCCTTCGACGACCCTCAGGAGGCCCTCCGGAGAATGGGCCCGAAGGACGTCTTTATCAAAGGCGCCAACGCCATCGACATAAACTGGAACGTCGCGGTTTTTGCCGCGGCTCCGGACGGGGGAACGATAGGCAAGACCTTCGGATGGACGATAACGAAGGGGGTTTTCACAATCACCCCTGTGAGCCTTGAAAAGTTCGTGCCAACGCCGGTTGAGGAAAGTGCCAAGCTCACGGGCATATACTCCTTCGACTGGGGAACGGGCCTCTACGCGGCGCTCGTCCCGATACCTCACTCACACCCTGTGACGGAGGTCGAGGCTTACAAGATACTTGCAGGAGTGGAGGCGGTACCCATAGCCTCAGGTGGCGCTGGAGGGGCTGAGGGAAGCGTCACCCTCGTGCTTCAGGGCGACGATGAAGCTATGGAAAGGGCGAGGGAGATAACAAGGGCCGTAAAGGGCGAACCCCCGCTCAAGCCTTACACAGAGGACTGCTCGGTCTGTCCCTTCGCGGGCATATGCGGACTGGGCAGTAAAACAATCTGAGAGGTGTCAATATGAGGAGAAAGCTCGCCGTCTTTTTCGTTTTGATGCTTCTGCTCCTCCCCCTTGCCCTTGCCGACGAGTACGGGGAGGACGAGAACGAGTACGATGCCGGCTATACAGCGTTCGCGGTACTCGGCGTTGTGCTGATTGGCGCGGGCGTTGTCTACTACGCCCTCACGAAGCGAAAGCTCCTGATAAAGCACCGCAAGGACGATAAGTGGGGCTTTGAAATCCAGCCCGAGCACCCGTACGTGACCTTTATAGGCCCGGTATCCCCAATGACGGTTCACCACGCCCTGACGATAACGGGAACGGTTCTGGTCTTCGTCCACTTCCTCTCCTGCGGGAACTACGTGGGAATCGGTGGCATCGCTGGTCTTGCGATGGGAGTAACCCTCATTGCCCTCAACGTCCTCGGCTTCATTGGCCGGGCGATAAACAGGAAGATACTCGCCCTTGCAAAGACCGGACGGAAGGAGGAGGTTGCCAGATACGTGAAGATGTACCAGCGCTGGAAAAAGGCCCACATAGCGCTCGCGGTGCTCTTCGCGGTTCTGCTCGCGATTCACCTGAACGCCGTTGATTGAAGAGTTTTGCAGATTTCCGCCGTTAGCGTTTTAATTTTTCTGCGGATTTCTCCCTCAGGTGATAGTATGGACGAGCTGGAGATGATAAGGAGAAAGAAGATGCTTGAACTCATGAAGCGAGCGGGCATGATTGAGGTAAAGCCGAAACGTAAGGTCGTCATCGAGGTCATAACGGCCCCGGGATGCCCCTACTGTCCGATTGCCGTCCAGATGGCCAAAGAACTTGAGGGGAAGTATGAGGGTGTCGTGGCCAGGGAGCTCAGCGTTGCCACGCCAGAGGGGCAGAGGAAAGCCATGGAACACAACATCCTCGGAACGCCGACGATACTCATCGACAACAGAGTGGAGTTCATTGGGGTTCCAAACTTCGCGGAGTTCGAGAAAAGGGTCAGGGAACGGCTCGGGTTAGGAGCCCCCCGATAAAACCCAGACGCCTATCGCAATGAGCAGAATTCCCGCGATGACGGAAAGCTCCATGCTGTGCCTGACCATCGCCTGGGAGAAGCGCTTGCTCTCGCTCACGCTCCCCATGGCGAGGAGTATTACGACGAGGGGAAGCACGAAAATGACGTTGTAGAGGGCCAGGAGGAAGAAAGCGAGGGCCCTGCTCCCGTGGGCTATTATCGTCGCGTAGACGAGGTAACTGCCGGCGGAACAGGGGAGGAGCGTCGTCGAGACAATGACGCCGAGGGCAAACGAACCCGCGAAGGTCGCGTCGGCGCTGAATATCTTCTTTCTTATCTTCCCCTTGTCGCCTATCCTCGAGCGCTCCATTATCCCCGTGACTATTGTGTAGACTCCGAAGCCTATCGCAAAGACTCCGGCGAGCCACAGGGGGATGTACTGTCCCAGAAAGAGCAGGCCGACGCCGAGGAGGTAGTACGAGACGTAAACTGCCAGGATAAAGGCCGAGCCGATGATGTAAAGTCTCTTCCGCGACACTTCCCTCACTGATATCGCGATGAGGAGCATGGTGTAAATCACAAAGGTGCATGGGTTTATCGAGTCGCTCATCGCCAGGGCGTAGAACTTGGGGATAAAGCCCGGAATGCCCAGGAGGTAGAGAACTACGGCGCTTAACCCGAAGGAAGCCAGCAGGATTATCGCGAGGGCCTTGATTTCGCTCTTCATGGTTGAGAATACCCGAAAGGGCTTTTCACCCTTTCCAAAACGAAAGGTTGAAAACGAAAGGTCAGCCCGTCGAGTTCCCGGTCGATGTTGAGTTGGCCTTCAGCTCATTGAAAATCTTCTGGACGTCAACCGACTGGTGCTTCACGAATATCGTGTAGAGGGCATTGATGACGAGCTTGGCCTTGGGGTCCTTGTATGAGAGCAGGTAGGTCTTGCCGGTTAGGAGTAGCACGCCGTCGTTCTTGATTGCCGTCGCGATTATTTCGGGCGTTGCGGTCACGTTGAACTCTCCCTCTATGACCGCGTAGAGGGTTCCGTTGTAGGTAATCGCTATCGCCGGAACGCCGGTTATGCCCGTGAGCTGGGCGAGCTCGTTGAAGAGCATCATGTTAGTCTGGTTGCCCACGAGCTCGTAGTAGGTTAAGGCCTTCTCGCCGTACTCCTGGGGAATCCACTCGTGCATGTGCCGGCAGTGGGGGCAGGTTTTCATACCGTACATGTAGAAGTGAATCTCGTTCAGATAAATCCTCGTGCCGTTGACGTCAACGTAGGCCGGTTTTGAGGTTGTCGATGTTGAAGAAGTGCCCGTCGTGCCGTTGCTCCCGATACAGCCCGCGGAGAAACCGAGGAGAACCAGCAACAGTAGGAGCACTCCAGCCTTTTTCATCAGACCACCGGTGTTCTATCCAATGGAGAGGTTATAAAGTTAACACAACCAGAACCCTTAAATCGGGCGGGGTCATAATGATATGGGGGTCTTCATGCAGGCATGGTACCGCTCGCGGGCCCTTTACGATGCAGTCATGAAGCTCGTGAAGGCAGGGAAATTTGACGAGGCTATGAAGCTCGCCGGGGGAATACCTGACGGGAGCGTCCGTTCCAAGGCCGTCAACGGAATAGTCGTGGAGATGGCGAAGGAGGGAGAGGATTACAGGGATGCCCTTGACAGGGCGATAGAGACGGCACTATCAACAAAGAACCCGACGAAGAACCTGATGGGGCTGGCCTTTGAGTTCCTTGAGATGGGGAAGTTCGACGACGCCCTCTACATAGCGGAGCATATAACCGACCTCGCCAACAGGTCGAAGGTGCAGGCGGAGGTCGCGCTCAGACTCGCGAGGAAGGGTGAACTCGATAGAGCGATGAAGCTCATAGAAGACATCCTCGACGAGGACGTCAAAACGTGGGCAACCTCAATGCTCGCGAGCGAGCTTTAGCGCGAGGAAGTTAAAACCAGCCGTTTTATCTGCCGTTTTTGACAGAAACCCCGCCACAACCCTTTTTTAGTGGAGCCCGTTTTTATCCCGGGTGAGACCATGAACGGTGGAGAGATAATCGGACTGCTCGGAATGCTGCTCCTCGTGAGCGCTTGGGTTCCTCAGACCCTGGAAACAATAAGGACGAGAAAGTGTCCCCTGAACATGCAGTTCATAATAATCTACGTGACCGCCTCGACCCTGCTGACGATATACTCCTACATAATCGGGGACTGGATATTCTTCGCCCTGAACTTCCTCGCGGCGTTGCAGAGCGCGATAAACCTCGTGGTGAAGTTGAGGGAAAAGAAAAGCACCTAACTCCGCCTGTAGAGCCCCACGAGCTCTCCCCACTGGATAACGTGGCCTTCCATGGCCTTCTCCAGTTCTTTTCTCGTCGCCCCCGGCGGAAGGTTCAGCGTCGTGTCGAGGGCATAGACCTTGAAGTGGTAGTGATGAACACTCCCCCCAGGCGGGCAGGGACCACCGTAGCCTATCCTCCCGAAGTCGTTCCTTCCCTGAACCATCGGAATCGGCTTCTCAACCTCGCCGACCTTCGGAACCGCCTCGGGAATCTCGCCCACCGGCGGAATGTTCCAGGCAATCCAGTGAGTGAAGGTTCCCGCGGGAGCATCGGGGTCGTCCACGATTATGACAAGGCTCTTCGCCTTCTCGCTGATGTTACCGATGAATATCGGCGGGTTTATGTCCTCTCCGTCGCAGGTGAACTTAACGGGGATGTAGCTCCCGTTGTGGAAGACTGAACCGACCTCAAGGGTCTTAGGTGCGGTCGTTTTCTCACCTCCCCCACTTATACAGCCCGACCCGATTAGAAGCGCGATTATTAGCAGAGGTATCCATGTCCTCATGTTCAAACCTATGTCTTCATCCGTAAAAGGGTTGCGCCAACGTTAAATACTCCGCCGGCGTTTAACCTACCATGCGCATGCTCTGGGAGAAGGAGATACCGGCCGAGAAAATCGTCATCTCGCCAAGACCGGTCTGGAAGTGTCGAACCTGCCCGATGTACGGGAAGAGGCCGAGCTGTCCTCCCCACGCCCCCGACTGGAGGGAGGCAAAGGAGTGGGTGAGCCACTTCAGCAGGGCCATCATCATAAAGTTCGAAATTGACATGGAGCGCTTCGAGGAGGAGAAACGGGAGGCAATCCTATATCTGCTCAAGCGCGAGGCCGAGCTCTTCAGGGAAGGAAAGCTCTACGCGATGGCCCTCTTCCCCGGCAACTGCAACCTCTGCCCGGACTGCCCCTTCGAGCGCGGTGGGCCCTGCCGGCTTCCAACGAAAGTCCGGCCGAGCCTCGACGCCATCGGGATTGAAATCAGCTCGCTGGTTCAAATAGACTTTTCAGAGAGCGTCCTTTACGGAATGATACTGGTGGAGTGATGAACATGGCACCCATAGCGTACGTTACCCTGCTCGGTCGCTCGCCCTGGGCGGTCGTGAACACCTACTACAAAGTCCTGAAGGAGGGCAAGGGAAAGCGGGAAATCCGGCGGGTCTATGTATTCACCGAGGAGCGCTACAGGAACCTCCTTCCGAAGGTGGTGAAGGCCATAGAGGCCATATCCAAAGCCTACAACCTCAGGCCGAGGATTGAGACCGTGGTGATTAAAGACTACGGCTTCTTCGAGGCCGACAGGAAGTTCAAGGAGCTCTTCACCAAGCTCGAACGCGAGGGTTACCGGATAGGCCTCGACATAACCTCCGGCAGGAAGGCTCTGGTCGCGGCCGCGATAGTCCAGATTCGGGAGTTCCCTGTGTCGTTCATAGTTTACATGGGCCTGCTCGACATGGACTTCCCGGACAGGCCCTACATGATGATTCCAACCCACATGCAACCCATCAAGAACTTCCTGGGGGATGGAGATGAGGCCCGCTGAGGTCATAGTGAAGCCAGAACTGCAGGTCCTCATGAACGTCCTCGCCGAGAGGGGCGAGCTACGGGTGAGTTACCCGCTCTACGGCCTTCCTCTCCTCCGGGCGGAGCCGAGCGAGAGAGGTTATAACCTTGAAGTCCTGACGGACAGGAAGACCTTCAACGCCCGCGTTCCGCCAAGGCTCTCCTCAGAACTCCCGACGTGGAGCGACTTCTATGAGTGCTTCATCTCCGCCGGAATCCTCCGCTACGACAACCTCGACGAGTTTGAAAGGACGCTGGAGCTCTACGAGAGGCTGGAGAAAGGCGTTGCATTCGCGCCCGATACGAACCTCTTCTACCACCGCTTCATATCCTCATACAGACCGCTTGAGGGTTATCAGATAGTCGTCGCCGAGGGCGTCAAGAAGGAAATCGAGGACGCGATGAACTACAAGTACAGGCACAAACAGCTTGAGGAGATTTCACGTGAGGTTCTCAACGCCCACCTCCTGAGGGAGTTCAGCAACAGGCGGACGAAGAGGAGCCGGAAAGCGGCATACATAGCCCTGAAGGAGTTCGAGAGGCTGAAGCCGAGGATAATCATCGCCGAGAGCGTGAGCGAGCCGGCCCACAACAACGACGAGATTATCGTCAAGTCCCTCAAGAGGTACGACAGAATGACGCCCACCCTGCTCGTCTTCCTGACGGCAGACATAGCGATAACCGACGTGGCGGAGATGGAGGGACTTGAGTACTTCCTCTTTAAATATCCAAGGGAGGAACTTGGAAAACACGAGGTCTCGGCTTACCAGCTCAGGACGCTCCTTTTCAATCTCGCGGCAGTCTTCGGTGTGATAGAGCTCAACGGAATCCTCGTCTTCGGTGAGTTTGGAGGCAAGGCGAACCTCGATGAGCTCAAGCTCGTTTTCGAGCGGGAGGATAGAGTTTACAACGAGTTCATATTCCACCTCAAGCTGAGCAGGGAGCTGGTGAAGATTATGGAATGAATTAGAATTATGTTGGGAAAACAGAGAAAATCAGCTCAGCATTCCCTCGAGCTTCTCGACGAACTCGATGCTCCTCCTGAGGTCGGCGAAGTACTCCTTGGCCTTCTCGACGTGCTCCCTTTCGACCCTTCCGCCCTTGGCCAAGACGCTCGCCGGGGCGAGGAGCTGAACCGCGTAGCGCAGGCTGGTCTTCTCGCCGAGCTCCGCGAGGTACTCTATGGCCTCCTCGCTCACCTCAATCTTCTCCTCCCTTGCGCGAATCTTGACTATCTCTCTGATTTCCTCCTTCTTGTAAGGTTCGGTGTTGATTATGAGCAACCTGTCGAGCATGTCAACGGGTATTCCGTGCGGTGCCTCGATGTCGGTGCCCCTTATCTTCGTCCTTCCCCTGTTGGTGGCCAGGATGAGAATTGGCGCGAGCTCGCTCTCCATGGCCCTCGCAAGGAATGAGAAGGCCTCGATGTCGAGCATGTGGACCTCGTCTATGAAGAGCACTCCCGGAACGAGCGTGGCCCTTCCCTCTTCAATCCAGCTCTTAACAGTCTCGTCGACGCGCCTCCTGACGTCGTCGCTTATCTCCGCCCCAGTGCTGAAGAGCAGGCCGAAGATGTTTCCGCGGGCGTTGGCAACGTCAAGGTCGTGGAGCGTAACGGTGTAGGTGAACTCCTTTATCTTGAGCACCGGACCGCTCGGAAGGCTGACCTTGCGCTTGAAGAAGAGCCCCTCTTCCTCCTTCGTCGTCCCGACCTTCGAGACCTTGCCCGTTTCGGCGTCAATCTGTATGACGTCACCCTCTTCAACGCCGAGCTCCATGAGCTGGTAGGCTATCTCCCTGCCGGCCCTTATCGTCTTCTCGTCGTCCCTCGTGCGGAGGGTTATGATGACGCTCTCAGGAATCTCGACGTAGGGGTTGAAGGGGTGCCTCGTGCGCCTTATCTCAATCTTCTTGACCTCGCCCTCGTAGACCTTCCTCTCCTCGCTGATTCTAACGCCTATCGCCCGCCTCATCGCCTGCTTGAGGAACTCCGTCTTGTTGACCTCGGCCGAGTAAATCTCGCTTCCCGCTATCTGGACGAAGGGAACGTCCTCGCCGAGTTCCCTCGCTATGCCCATCGCTATCGCCGTTTTACCGCTCCCGGTCGGGCCGACGAGGAGGATTCCCTTGCCGGCGAGCTTCCCGCGCTTTATGAGCTCGACCGCTATTCCGGCAGCTTCCCTCGCCTTAACCTGACCGACCATACCGTCGGCGATGAACTTGGCCCTTCCGTTCTCGTCAAGGCCGAGGCCCTTTATGTGGGAGTGCATTCCAACCCTCTCGAATGAAACCTTGGCGACCTCCTCTATGACCGCCGGCAAGGTCTCACCCCCTTAATCTTTCCGAAGGTAACTAAAAGAGGGGATTTAAAAATTTGACGGACGGCGTTATTTCAGGAAGCGCCGTATTGTCTTAAAGACCTCGTCCTCTGGGATGTAATCCCCCGCGACCTCAGACAAAAGCCTGTGCTCACTCGCCCTGCCCTTGACCATAAAGGCCCTCTTCAAAGAGGGATATGAAGCCCATATCGCAGTTGCAACGGAACCAATTGGGGCTGTTACACCATACGAATACAGGAACTTGCCGATTAAAAACCCCGAGGCCAGGAGCAGAAATCCGAGGGAGAGGTTCGTCATTCGTTTAACAGGAGACACAGGAAACTCAGCGTAGGGAACTCTACCGTCAGCCCCATCAATGTAGGCCAGATACGTGAAAAAGCCATATTTATACCTGATTCGCCAGATTGGATAATAGACAAGTCCGTCAAGGTGGACATCAAACGTTGGCATTCCCACCTCAACGTTGCTCCAGTGGAAGTACCGTCGCGCTTCGTTCTTGAGGATGTTTCTGAGTTCATCCCTGAGTCGTTTCACGGCCTCGGAGGCTTCAATCGTCTTTTCAAGGAGTCTGCCGTTGACGTGTCCATCGAAATACCTCCTGCCTCTCACGGGTAAGGGGTAGTTAACGAGCTCGTCAAAGCCCTCGACTGCGGGCACGGTGGCATAGTTAAAGAACTCAACGTAACCTGCCCCTTCTTTGGAAATTATACCCCTTCGGGCAACGCCTTTTGCCTTCACGAAGAAGACATAAAATGGGACATAGAGGAGTTCTCTCTCAATGATACGGGCCTTCCATTCAACGTCGGTCGGGGACAGGCGCTGAAGGCGTATAAACGAGGCCAGCACGTTCCAGGGATTTTCGACCCGCAGGGGGTAAGTAAACGTTCTGGATTCGCCGAGTTTTATCTGGAATCCACAGTAGGGACACACCACGATGCCCTCTTCCTTGGCTTCAAACTCCGCACCGCAATGGGGACACCGGACTTTCATTTCTCAACCCTCACGTCGCGGGCCACTTTCCGTCCATAGCCCCTTGCCAGCTCAAAGCCGATGTACGCTCCCAGCGCCGGAAGCACAAGCATGCCCAGTCCACTCTTCCCTGCATCCGAGAGGGCCTTCCAGTAGCCAATGTTCCCGTAGAGGGAAGAGAAAAGCCCCGCGAGAGAGATTCCAAGTAGGGAAACCAATGCATACCAGACCTTTCTCCATATCCTAACGGGCTCAACGGCCAGGACTTCCTTTCCCCTGTGACCATCGTAGGCGACGAAGTACGTCCCACCCTCGACGTCATAATAGACCTTCCATAGGGGATAAAACACGAGGGCCATGTCAAGGGTCTCCCCCTCGAACCTAAAGAACTGGAGTTCAGCATCATCGGGAACACGGCGCTCTTTGGCAACATCAGAAGCCCTGTCCTGAAGGGCAATTCTGGCGTAGTCCTTTCCAAAGTCAGCGTTCAGAAACGTCAGTTTAAGGTTGCCCCACTTATCTGGAGTTAACTCTGCTATCGGCTTAATGTCCATCATATACCTCAACGTATCCTCCAACCTTTTGAAGGATAAATACCCATATCGTTCAAATTTTAGCGCCAAGGTCTCAACTGCAATATCATAGACGCTTCTCCGGGCAGGAACGCAGACGAGGGACTCCATGTCGAATTTCCTAGATTTAACAACGGCTCTGGTCTGGCTACCCTTCTTCTCATAGACGACATATCTCATTTGGCCCTGCCCCTTAACGATTCCAAACCAGAAGGGAACGTAAACCCCTTCAACCTTGATAACCTTTATCTTTCCCCGTATCCCGCTGTAATCAGGGTCTTTCTTAACCCGCTCCCAGAAAAGGCGAAGGATTTCTTTTTTGGGAAGGCTCTCAACGAAGAAGACGTTCTTCTCCGTGAAAACTTTGTCATAGGCGTTGGGATAACCGCAATAGTGGCAGACCACTATTATATCCTCGGGGGTTACATCGAGCGGTGCTCCACAGTGCTCACACCGGAGAACCTCGATTATTACCACCAAGATAAGGAGAAGATGCAAAGATTTAAGCTTTATGGCTCAGGTGGGTTTTCCGGGCATCGGTCACCCCAAAGGCCAATGTCATCATCGCCAAAGAAGGTTGACCAAATGCTTTTAAACGTTTGGTGAGAAACAACTGTGGCGAGTAAAATGTCAAAAATGAAAGGTATTGTCCTGATGCTCCTCCTGATGGTGTCTCTAACGTATCACCCCCACGAAGTTTCGGGAAAGAGTACCTGTCCGCCAGAGGTCGAACTGCCGGACCCCGTTCTCTTCGCCACGACCCCCTACATCGTCAACGGGACCCTCGTCTTCGAGCTGGACGTCTACTACTTCTACCAGTTCTACGAAGGAATGTGTCCGATTTCAAGCCTAACCGACAGGCTTCAGTGTCTGGACACCGGGGCCCTCGATTTTACGGTTCACTATACCATCGAGAATGGGCGCGCGGTCGGAAGGCTCGGCGGTGTTGATGGAATCCCGCTGAAAACATACCCCCTAAAGCTCCTGAACGGGTCGGTCGTGGTGCTGAACGGCTCCAACGTCTCGTTTTCGTTTGGCGTTCTCGAAAAGTACCTCTCGGTTCTCAACATCACCGGGACGTTCACCCAGAACTACACCTATTCCCCGGACCTCAAACCCCTCCTGGCGAAATTTAACGGCACGCCAGACGTCGTTTCGAGAATGAGAGGATTCGTTTACAAGGGAACAATCTACGTCTACTTCCCCCAGGCCGAGTTCGTGGACTGCGATAAATTCATACCCGAGGAATTTCGCGCGACGGGGAATTACGTTTCCCCGATAATACCCTTGGTTTTCAACGGCTCAACTCCGAGCGCCCCGCCACTGATTCTCGCCTACCGCAACGGGAGCATGAAACCTGTATTGGAGCTCAAAACGGAGAGAAGGAAGGGGGATTGGGGATGCTATTACTACGCCTGCTCCCCCTCGAACCTTGAACTCCCCAGGCCGGTGGAACCACCCGTTGAGCTCACGGGAGGAAGGAATTACTCCTACGTCTACGTCGCTCCCCACAATGTCAGCGTCAACGTCAGCGGGTTCACAAACGGCACCTTCGCCCTCTTTCTCCTGAACCTGTCCGCCAGCGGAATCCTAATCCCTGGTGGCCCCAACGTTCCGGCGGACATACACTACACCCTCCTCTTCGGCTACGACGGCAGGCTTTTCCAGGTAAACCTGAGTTCCATACTGAGAACCTTCAACCCGCCTGAGGAGGACGAGGACGGCAACCCGGCCTTCTACTTCGGCGGTGCCGATGAGGAAATCTTCCACCTCGGCGTGACTTTTGTGAACGGAACCCCCTACCTGGGCGTCTCGATGAACAACTCGAAAAACGTCACGCTGATACGCCTCATGCCCGAAAAGAGGGAATGGGTTAAGGCAGGTTCCGTATCACCAGAAACCTGGAAGAAGATGATGAGGGATTCAACAAAGGGAACCAGGCTTTCCAACGTCTCCCATTACTCCAAATACTTCCTCTCAACTCCGGTCTTGGAATACGTTCCGGTCAAGGGCGGAGTGCTTGTTTACCCCGAGCGATATTCGGTCAGCTTTTACGGGCTTCCCGCAGGATACGCGAAAGTTGGAAAAAGAATACTCCCAACCTGCTCGCTCTGGCCGGTATACGCCTTCCTTACCAACGGCACAGTCTACGGCCTCTTTAGGGTGGGGGGCAACTTTACCATTTACCCCGAACTCGTGGAGTACAGTAAGGCGCCTCGTGAGAAGACGAGTGTTACCACCTCCACGAACCTAACGGCTTCCTCCACGGGCACTGGGGGAACCACCAATTCCACCGGCTCAAACACCGGAAAAACGCCGGAGAGAAGCGAGGCTAAATCAATCTGTGGACCCGGGTTAATGGTCCTTATCGCCCTGCTCGCCATCCTCAGAGAACGTTGAGGTACTTGTGAACCTGGAAGCTCAGTCCAACGTTCTTCCGCCCCATGATGAGCGAAGCTTCGCGGTAAAGTTCCATCAGCCTCACCTGGCTGATATCAATCGGCTCCCTCGGCTGGATTACAAGGGGAGCAAGGCCCTTTAGAAGCCCAGCGTACCAGCGGACGTTCTCAACCTTTGTCTCTGAAGTGACCACGAGCTTGGCGTAAACCTTGGCCCCGGCTTCCTTCAGAATCCTGATGCTCTCAACCTCGCGGAGAACCAGGGAGCGCCAGTCCTCGGTCGCTTTAGCGGTCTCGTCCTTTATGTCAACGCTCGCGTAGTCGGTGAGCGGGGCGACCTCTCTTATGAGCTCCGGGAGTCCGCCGTGTGTTTCGAGGAAGTTGTCGAAGCCGAGCTCCTTCATCTTTCCCATGAGGACCTTCAGGGGTTTCACCTGAATGGTTGGCTCTCCCCCGGTGTAGCTTATCGAGTGTATATCACCCGTGTCGAGGCGAGTAATGGCTTCAACGACCTCATCAAACTCAGCTGGGTTTGGCCTGTACTCAAACCTTCCGGTGAAGGGCTCGACCTCGTAGCGCCACCGCGAAACGCGAGATGCGTCAATGAACTCCCTTGAGTCGCACCAGGCACAGTGGAGGTCGCAACCGGCGAAGCGGACAAAAATCTGCCTCCTCCCAAAGGCACTTCCCGGAACGCTTCCTCCTTCGCCCTGCCAGCTGTTGAAGACCTCGGCCATTATGAGTTTCATTGTCACACCTCACAGGGTCTCAACGTCTATTCCCTTCACCTTCTCACTCACGTAGCCCTCGAGGATTTCAACGCGAACTTCCCTCTCCTCGCCCGTCATGTCGGCCATCAGCTTTACTGCCCTCGCGTAGTCCCAGAGGCGCCTTTTTGCCTCGGCCGTAACTGCTTCGGCCATCACTATGAGCTCCTTCTCTTCCGGATGTTTGCTCATCTCCTCGATTACCTTCCTCGCGTCCTCATCAGTGAAGACGCCTTTCTTCTTGAAGAGCACCGATATCACCCCGCGATTGTTCAATCAAAGGATTATGTAACTCTGTAATTAAACAATTCATCAACCGCTTAGATGTACTTGAGCAGAACCTCAACGGCCTCCTCAAATATTTCCCTGTCCTTCCCGTCAAGAACACTCTCAAGGTAGTTGAGCGCAACCAAATCGAGGATTATGTAGGCGGTGTTCCTGTCGAGGCCGAGCGAGTAGGCGTCGTAGTAAACCCTCTCCTCACCTAAAGCCTCGTTGAGCATCTCGACGAAGTAGTTTATCTCCTCAACGGTGAGCTCGTCCCACCTGCTCTCAAGCTCGTCAAAGTAGCGCTCCATGACGCGGAGCGTTTCGAGGTCGAGCCTTAGAGTCCCCTCGAAGTAGGGGAACTCACCGACGCGGAAGAGCTTTATCCCTTCGTCGTCCCTAACCGCTATGCTGTCCCAGAGGACGATTCCCCCAACCGGGTTGTGGCCGTACTTGCTCGCCAGATACGAGAAGCGCTCAAGGGCGAAGTCTATATCCTCTATGAACTCCTCCTCGTCGCGGAAGCGGATTATCTTGCTCACTGTTCCACCCATATTTCGCACCGTTCTCGGTTGGGGTGAAGGTTATAAGACCTTTGCCCTACTTCATCTGCCCGACGAGTACGGGGTTGCGATGACGTCGGGACCCCCAGGGGGGCGACAACCCCTACTGCCCCCCTTACAAACTTCGCCTGCGCGAAGTTTGACCAAGGTCGGTGATTCTTTTCTAAAAACGCAACTCTAAGAAGTTTGCACTCTCAATTGGATTGGGTACTCTCAGAGAATTCTCTTCAAGGAACCCTCTGGAAGGGGTTTCTCTAAAAGCGCTCCTCCGGAGCGCGATAAAAAGTAAACCCAAGCAAGAAAGCTTCCAAAATTTAGGAATTCGCATTCCAAAAAGCCGTTAAAAGCGCAAACACTCCCAAGGGAACCCCTACAAAAAGAATCACAAACTTTGATGAAACTTTGCGAAGGCAAAGTTTCAGCGCTGGCGGAAGGTTAGGTGCTTTTTTGAAATTCAACAGTTTGCAAGGAGTTTCTTTTTGACTTGCTCTTTGGAGAGAGTTTCACTCTATAAACGGCGTCCGGAGGACGCCAAAAATACGTTGAAACTGTTTCGCTGAGTCCCTACTAATTTTAAACTCGCGTTGAACTATTCAACTCGATAGTGCACGACTGACTTTTTGCCCCGTTGGTGAGAAGGGAACTTCTTTGGTCAAGCTTTCCTAAAGCTTGCTCGCCTGCGCAACGTCGAGCTTTGCTCGACGCGAGGGACGAAAGTCCCACAGAGTTTGACCAAGGTCGGTGATTGAAGTTTTTAGAAAAAGCTTCACCAAAAGTTAGTAGCTCCCAATCCAAGGCTCAAGTAGAGCAGATTTTGCTTGCAAAATTGCACTTTTCAAAAGGAGAACACACCAAAAAAGCCTTTCCAAGGGGTTTACTTCTTTCTTGACGCCCGTCGGGCGTCGATTTAAAGGTAAACCCACAGTAAAGGAGCAAACTGAAAAGTTTTCCCTCTCAAAAGAGCTAGGTGATTAGAAAATCACTCAAAACTTAGCGCTTTAGAAGAAGCTACAAACTTTGATAAAACTTTGCCCAGCAAAGTTTTGAGGTAAGGTTTATAAGAGGACTTTCAAAGCACGACCGAGGCGAGCGGTGTGGAGCGCGAGGTAACCGATGAGAAGCTCCAGAAGTATTTTAGAATCACCGAAGAGGCCCTCAAGCGACTTGAGGTAGCCGTTCACGAGAAGAGCCTTCTCCACGCGGTTGCGATGGACTTCCTGACGATGGCAAAGAGCTATTTTGAGGACGCAAGGTACTACTACGAGAAGGGCGACTACGTCACGGCCTTTGCCGCGCTGAACTACGCACACGGGTTCATAGATGCCGGCGTGAGGCTCGGCGTATTTAGGGGTGAAGACGACAGGCTTTTCGCATTCGGGTGAGGTGAGCGAGATGGGAGACTATCTGGTGGTTCTCGAGGCGCCTATCATCGTGAGGGACGTTGAGACGAGCGAGGACGCGATAAACGTGGCCGTGAGCAAGGTAACGAAGGCACTCAACAGGGAGAAGCTTGACTTCGTCCGCGTTGAGCTCGGCTACTCCCAGTGTCCCGTCTGCGGGGCGCACTTCGAGAGCGCCTTCGTAATCGGGAACGTAGGCCTCGTCGGCATGTATCTAACGCTCAAGGTCTACAACGCCCAGACGATAGAGCACGCCGAGAGGATAGCCAAGGCCGTCGTCGGCAAGGCCCTCAAGAAGGTCCCCCTCAAGGTCTACGAGATTCGGGAGCTCGAGGAGGACGAGGAAGACGGCATCGAGGCCGAGCTCTGAGTTAAGTTAATTTTTTAAACACCCTTCCATCAAAGCCCCACATAACCTCTGGAGGTTTTGCCATGACGAAGTTCATCTTTGTTACGGGTGGTGTCGTCAGCGGTCTCGGGAAAGGAATCACCAGCGCTTCTCTCGGCATGCTCATGAAGGCAAGGGGCTTCAGAACGACGAACATCAAGATTGACCCCTACCTCAACTACGACGCGGGAACGATGAACCCCTACCAGCACGGTGAGGTCTTCGTTCTCGACGACGGCGGTGAAGTTGACCTCGACCTCGGAAACTACGAGCGCTTCTTAGACACGAGCCTGAGCTTCGACCACAACATAACCACGGGGAAGGTTTACTCTGCCGTCATCGAGAAGGAGCGGAAGGGCGAATACCTCGGCGCGACCGTCCAGGTGATTCCGCACATCACCAACGAGATAAAGGAGCGCATAAGAAGAATCGCGAGGGACTACGACGTCGTTATCGTCGAAATCGGCGGAACGGTGGGAGACATCGAGGGGATGCCTTTCCTTGAAGCCGCGAGACAGATGCAACTCGAGGAAGGAAGAGAGAACGTCGCCTTCGTCCACGTCACCTACGTGCCCAAGCTCAAGGTCGTCGGCGAGCAGAAGACAAAGCCCACCCAGCACAGCGTCAAGGAACTGCGCTCTCTTGGAATTCAGCCCGACGCGATAGTGGCTCGCTCCGAGGAGCCCCTTGAGGAAAGCGCGAGGAGGAAGATAAGCCTCTTCACCAACGTTCCCGAGGAGGCGGTAATCAGTGCCTACGACGTCGAGGACACCTACGAAGTGCCTTTAATGCTCGAGAAGGAGGGACTTGCGAGGTACCTCGTGAGGAGGCTCGGCCTTCCCGAGAGGGAGCCCAGCCTTGATGAGTGGCGCGAGATGGTGGAGAAGTATAAGGCGCTTGATAAGGAGGTCGAGATTGCAATCGTAGGGAAGTACGTCAGGCTGGCGGATTCCTACCTCAGCATTAAGGAAGCCCTGAAGCACTCGAGCGTCGCCAACGACGTCAAGGTCAAAATCAGATGGATTGAGGCCGAGGACGTCGAGAGGGAGGGCGTTAAGCTCCTCGAGGGCGTTGACGGCATAATCGTTCCCGGAGGCTTCGGAGCGCGCGGAAGCGAGGGCAAGATGATGGCGATACGCTACGCGAGGGAGAACGACATCCCGTTCCTCGGAATCTGCTTCGGCTTCCAGCTGACGGTCGTTGAGTTCGCGAGGAACGTTCTCGGGCTCAAGGGGGCGCACTCGACGGAGATAGACCCGCAGACGCCTTATCCTGTCGTTGACCTGATGCCGGAGCAGAGGGACCTTGACAGGCTCGGCGGGACTATGAGGCTCGGCGCTTACCCGGTTCACATAAAGCCGAACACCCTCGCGAAGAGGCTCTACGGCAGGGAGATAGTTTACGAGAGGCACAGGCACCGCTGGGAGGTCAACCCTGACTACATCGAGAAGTTTGAGGAGGCGGGCCTTGTCTTCAGCGGAATCGCGGGCGACGACGAGAGGAGGATGGAGATACTTGAGTTGCCGGAGCACAGCTACTTCATAGCGACCCAGTTCCACCCCGAGTTCAAGTCGAGGCCCATGAACCCGGCGCCGGTCTTCAAGGGGCTAGTCGAGGCCGCGAAAAAGAAAAGGTATCAGTAAAGGAACTCCTCTTTTCTCCCCTTAATCCCCTTGAAGTCCCTGTAGAGGAGAACCCCTCCTGCCCAGAGGAAGCACACGAAAAGGGCTTTGAAGGGAGCCTCAACAACAGCAATCACAAGCGGATTAGCGTTGGAGAACATGAAGGGGATGAGGAGCGGCGCCATCAGGAGGGCGAGTCCGAAGGCGAGAATGAACGAAAGAACACCGTAACCGAAACTGCTGAGAAGGTTCTTAAAGGTAAGTCCAAAAGCCTCAACAAACGCCCCAATGCCCTCGCTCTCAACGTACGCGGGAACAACGAGGACAAAGAACGTCAGAATTACCGGGAGAATTGCAAAGAACAGCAACAGACCAAAGAACGCGATGGGAAGATTCAAAGTGGCCGCACCTACGAGGAGGAGTACAAGGGGTATAGCAGCAACAAGAAGCGCCGTTATGTACGCGAGGATGTTGACCAGTATCACCGCCGGAATCCTTGGAACGGCTTCTGTGAGAAGTTCGAGAAGGGAATAATCTTCGTCCTCAAGCGAGAGGAAGTAAGCCTTAACAACGCTGTACTCAACGAGGGAGAGCACAATTACAGTGATGAACAGCTCCAAGAGGGAAGCTTCAAGCTCATGAATCAGAGCATCGGGGGAGGTAGAGGTCGTTCCATACTCCTCGAAGAGAACGTTTGAGTAGGCTTTCTCTCTAACAATTGCCTCATTCGAGTGAGTGAACTGAGAGAAACTCAGAGCTGACAGAAGCAGTAACGCCACGAGGACGAGGAGGTAGGCCCTCTTGTTCTCCGCGACGAGGGAGAAGGCCTTTGAAAAGGCATCCAGCGCTCCCATATACACCACCGATGTTAGTAACGACGGAAGCGTTTAAAAGCGTTGTCCCTAAGAAAAGCTTATAAACGAACCCCCGAAAGTGGCGATGGGTTCATCAGGCTAATCGAGGTGAGATAAATGGCTATCTGGCAGGGAAGGTCACTTAAAAAGCCCTCAGGTGGAAGGATTGTCCTCGCGAGGAAGAAGAGGAAGAGGGAGCTCGGAAGAGAGCCGGCTAACACCAGGGTCGCCGAGGACAGGGAGAGGAGGAAGATAATCAGGACCTACGGCGGTAACAGGAAGGTTCGCCTCGTCGAGGCCCTCTACGCGAACGTCTTCGACGGTGGTAAGGGCAAGAAGGTCAAGATACTCAACGTCATCGAGAACCCGGCCAACAGGCAGTACGCGAGGAGAAACATCATCACCAAGGGCGCCATCATCCAGACCGAGATTGGCAAGGCCGTCGTCACCAGCAGGCCCGGCCAGGACGGAGTTGTCAACGCGGTTCTCCTCAAGGAGGAGGCCTGAACTTTTTCTTAATTTGCCTTTGGTCTTGTTCTGAGTGTGATTTTGTGGGGATTTGAAGAAAACAGTATTGCACCGTTAACACCGTAAACCTCAAAAAAGTTAACGGTAGCGTAAAGTTCCCGGAGTTTACGATGTTAACAGTAAATTGCAGGTATCATAGGACTACCACGTTGACCCCAAGCTTCTCGGCTATCCGCCCCTGCTTCTCGTCGCAGGTAACGAGGGTTGCGTTGAGTTCCTTGGCCTGCGCTATGAAGAGGGCATCGTAGACCGCTATGCCGTGCTCAACACTCAGTTCAAAGGCTTCCCGAAGGTATTTTCGGTTCTCCTCAACTGTTATGACTCCCTTATCAACGAGAAGCCAAAGGGCATCGAGAAGCCTCTCTCCTTCCTCCCTCTGGAGAGTTTTGTGTATCCTAACGTTCTTCCAGATGACGTTGGCGCACTCGGTGATGAGCATCTCAACAGTTCGGGCATCGTTCTCGGGCTGAAGGTGGGGTATGACCTTTTCCCACCCGCTCTCATTCAGGAGAAATTTACAGAGGGCTGAGGTGTCAATGACCCTCACGGTCCTCCCTCACGAGCCGTTTTGCTGTCCCTTCGGGGACTCCGGGAAGTGACTCGACGAGTTCTATGACCTCCTGAAGGGCCCGTTTTTTCTCTTCCTCCTCAATCCTCTTCCGAATGAACTCCCTTATCTCCTCGCTCCAGTTGATGTCGTACTTCTTCATCTCCCGCCTGAGTTCCTGCGGAATCCTTATGCTCATCACCGCGGAGCCCATGTAGTTCACCAAAAGAGAAATTGGTATTACAAAATATAAAAGTTCCGCACTACCTTATCCTTCCCTGAACTTCGAGAGCTCTTTTTCCATAATCTTCTTCGCCAGCTCCCTCGCCTTCGGCTCGACGACAGCTATTACCCTCTCTTTCAGCTCGTCGAGGCCCTCACCAGTTAGGGCAGAAATCTTAACGGGCTCAAGTCCTTTGGCCTTAACGAACTCCTCGACGGCCTTAGTTTTCTCCTCGTCCGCTATGTCTACCTTGTTTATCGCCACTATGAACGGAAACTCGCCGAACTCGTTCAGTATCTCCTCGAAGAGGTGCATCTGCTCTTCGATTGGGAAGCCGCAGTACTCGCTCGGGTCGAAGATGTAGACGATGACGTCTCCGAGGTGCTTCAAAGCGAGTATCGCCTGCTTCTCAACCTCATTCCTCTCGCTGAGAGGTCTGTCGAGCAGACCGGGCGTGTCTATGACCTGGTAGCGGAGGTAGTGCTCCTCGAACTGGCCAACGTTTATGCCCTTCGTCGTGAACGGATAGCTCGCAACCTCTGGCTTCGCGTTGGTCAGGGCACGAAGGAGAGTGCTCTTGCCGACGTTCGGGTGGCCGGCTATGACGACCGTCGGGAGCTCCAAATCGACGACTGGCAACTCCTTGAGAACGTTTCTTGCCTGATTCAGATAGCGTAAATCGTCGTCAATCTCGTGGAGTATGTCCGCAACTCGGCCGTAGAAGGCCCTCCGGAGCTTGGCTATTTCCTTCGGGTCGCGCTCGTAGCGTATCTTCTCGACGTGGCGCTGTTCGAGGTTCCTGATGGTCTTTATCGCCCAGTTGACCCTCGCGAGGGATTTGTGAAACTGGTCCCTATCGACGAGAGTATCAACCAACTCCTGATAGAACTTCGGGAGCGTCGAAACGCCCGGCGTCCTGTCGAGTATCTTCCTGAGGTTGTCGCGAACGACGTTCGAGACGGTTCTAACTCTGAGCTCTTCTCGCTGTCTTGCCTTCGCGACCTTCCCGCCGGGCGGGTTGTAGGCTGATGCAGCCCTCTCGGCCCTCCTGAAGGCCTTGTCGATGAGCTCGTCAGCGGTAAGGACAGTTGGCATCTTCTCAAACGGATTCTTCATCTCTCTCACCCTCCTTTCTCTCGCGGTGCTTGCCTTCTCCGCCGAGTATTTAAAGGTTCGCTAAAGCTCGATGACCTTGCCCACGTGCAGGGGTTCGACCCGTTCCCCGAGCCGGCAGCGGAGGTAGGCGAAGCTCTCAAGCCCCGTGCAGTGGCCCGCGTAGAGCCTGGCTTTGACGTTTTTGAGGACGTCTTCAAGCAGTTCCTCCTTCGCGCCAATCAGGTGCAGTCCGCCGATTAGGGCCTTCACCGGCTTTCCGCTGACCTTCTCGGCGTGCCTGACGATGTTGATAACCCCCGAATGCCCGCAACCGGTGATTACGGCCGTTGAATCGCCGAGGTCGAGGATGAGCGCCATATCGTCTTTCACAGGGTCCTTCGTTCCATCGGGGAAGTAGCCGACGGCCCTGTCCCAGGTCAGTCTTTCAATCTCGCCGGAGCTCATGAAGCCCTCGGCGAACTCAAAGGGCTTTTCCTTCAGAACGAACTCGGCGCCGAGCCCCTCAAGCTCCTCCCGCGTGAAGGGAATCCCTATCTCTCTCCTCCTCGGCTTCAGGGCAATCCTCCTCTGGAAGATTCCGGGGTGGGCGATTACCTTCAGCGGCTTCGAGCGTGCCTCCAGGAGGGCCTTCAAGCCCCCGGTGTGGTCGTAGTGGCCGTGGGTAATGAAGAGGTAGTCTATCGAGTCCGGCTCGATTCCCAGAGCTTCCATGTTGTTGAGAAGGACTCTACCGTCCGTTCCAGTATCGACGAGCACCCTAACGCTCCCGTGCTCCACGAGGGCCGAGAAGCCGTGCCCGCCGAGGAGGCCCTTTCTGAAGCCGGAATGGTTTTCGTAGATGATGGTAACCTTCATTTCCACCACCACGAAAAGTTTATGTTCTCCCCGTTTTAAATCAAGCTGTGGTAGATATGGGCACGCCTATAGAAGCGCTCCTCTCGGGGCTCATCGTTGCGCTGACGTCGTGGCTTCCCCTCAGCCCCGAGGCGAACTGGGTCTCCTCGCTGGTCGAGGGCTATTCCTCCTTCCTCGTTCCGGCCTACCTCGGTGTAACGTTCGCCGTTCTGTTCCGCTTCAGGGAGAGGTTTTCGAGGCTCCTTCTTGAAGCGATGAAGGGCATCTACGAGGCCGAGCTTAAGTACCTCTTCTTTGCGACCCTCTTCACGGTTCTGATAGGGCTCCCAGTCTCGAGCTTTTCATGCAGGGTTTCGGCCGAGGTCTCCACGGTAGTTAACGCCCTCGTGGGGGTTGCCATAGTTCTCCTCGCGGCCCTCAACCCGACGAAGAACCCGCTCAAAGAGCTTGACAGAAAGCTCCCGGAACAGCCGAGCATACTCGACTCCATCTCCGCCGGAATCCTTCAGGGCTTTGCCCTGCTCGGCCCCCTCACGAGAACGGGCACAGTCACCCTCGGGCTCCTTCTGCCCGGCCACAGCGCCAAGAAAGCCCTTCAGTGGGGTTTCATGGTGGCACCGGCATACCTAATCCTTCGTCTCGTCCAGCTCGGGAGCTGGCAGTCGAGCGACCCGGCGTGGGTTCCCTTCACTGCCTTTGCCTCTGCCTTCTTCGGGAGCCTGTTGCTGATGCCCCTCCTTGAGCGCATGGCCGAGAAAAACGGAAGATACTTCCTAATCCTCTTCGGTTTGGTTGCCGTCGTTGTCTACGCTCTGGAGGTGATAACGTGAAGGGTGTAATCCTCGCAGCTGGAAAGGGTGAAAGGCTCCGCCCCCTCACGGACGACAGGCCGAAGGTGGTTCTCAAGGTCGCCAACCGGCCGATAATCGAGTACGTCCTCGAGAACCTGTACCCGTTCGTTGACGAGTTCGTGATTGTGGTTAGGTATCGGAGCGAGTGGATAAAGAAGACCCTTGGAGACGAGTTCGGGGGCAAGCCGATAACCTACGTGGAGCAGTTGCCCGGAGAGGGAACGGCGAAGGCCATAGAGAGCGCCAGGGAGAGCGTGGAGGACGAGTTTATAGTTGCAAACGGTGACATCTACTTCGAGGAGGAGGCGGTTAGGGAGCTCGTCTCGGCCTTCAGGAGGGAGAAAGCGGACGTCGCCATCGTCGTCAAGCACTTCGAGGATTTGAGTCACTTCGGCAAGGTCGAGGTTGAAGGCTCAAGGGTAACGCGCATAGCCGAAAAGCCCGGCAAAATAGCGGGTTACGCCAACCTCGGCATCTACGCCTTCCGTTCGAGCGTCTTCGACTTCATAGAGAAAACCGGCCTGAGTGAGCGCGGGGAGTACGAGATAACCGACACGATTAACCTCATGATTGACGCCGGGCTTAAGGTTGTGGCGGTTCCCTACGACGGCTACTGGAACGACGTCGGAAGGCCGTGGAATTTACTCGAGCTCAACGAATACCTGCTCAAGAACAGGCTCAGGCACGAGATTAGAGGAACGGTCGAGGAAGGGGCGGTGATAGTTCCCCCCGTTGAAATCGGCGAGGGAACCGTCGTCAGGAGTGGGGCCTACATAATCGGGCCCGTGAAGATTGGCAGGAACTCCCGGATAGGGCCGAACTGCTTCATAAGGCCGTACACGAGCATAGGCGACAACTGCCACATCGGCAACGCGGTTGAAGTCAAGAACTCCATCATAATGGACAACAGCAACGCACCGCACCTCAACTACGTCGGCGACTCGATAATAGGAGAAAACACGAACCTCGGCGCGGGGACGATAACGGCAAACCTGAGGCATGACAGGGGCAACGTCAAGGTTGAAATCAAGGGGAAGCTCGAGGACAGCGGCAGGCACAAGCTCGGGGCGATAATCGGACACAACGTAAAGGTTGGTATCAACGTCAGCATCTATCCGGGCAGGAAGATTGGGAGCAACTCTTTTATAGGGCCGGGCGTTATCGTTGACCGCAACGTCCCGCCAAACAGCCTCGTGGTAGTGAGGCAGGAGAAGTTGGTGATGGAGAAATGAGCATCCCTGGAAGCAACCTCATACCCTACCTCAACTTTATTTCAAGGTGGGTACTTTTCGTTGCCGTTGCTTACAAAGCCTATGAAACTAGGGACAAAGGGTGGGTTTTGATTAGCACCGCGTTCTTCATAGACGCAATTGGAATCGAAGATTACATTCTGGCCCCCTTGGGTGTCCATATAAATCCCCAGGCTTACGTTATAGCCGCCAAGATTCCAAACTTCTTCTTTGGAATTCTGATAATCTGGGGGGCGTTCCATCTGAAGTACGGGAAGACCGATTTCAGGCACACGGTTTACATCTCCATTCTAGCTGTTGCCTCGTACATCTGGCTCTTTCTTCTTGCGACAGATGTTTTCAAGAGCCCAACCCAAGAGGCAGTGCTTCCCTCCCTGGTTCTCGGAGGGTCGCTTGTCTACCTCGGCTGGGTTCTGGATAAATACGTTATCTCTCGCGGAACGCCTGAGGCAATGTTCCCCTGGGGTCTAATTCTGCTTGGCGCCCTCAACATAACCTACCCCGTCACGAGGTTCATAGATTGGTTTGCGCCCATAGGGTTTTTCCTTGGGGGAATGTTCCGCCTGATTGCCGCTATTGGCGCGGTGAAGTTCGTGTTCTATCCCGTAACCCCCGTCAAAGCGGACGGAGAACTTTCCCCCCAGAAAGGAGTCTTCCTCTTCCGCTCAAGAGAAGAGGCCTTCAGAAAGCTCGGCAAGCTGTGGGCCATGCCCGGAACCGTCGTCCTAACAAGGGAAGACCTGAGAACTTTAAAGAACTCGTTGAATCCTGAGACCCTCGTGTTCTGGGTCACGCGCGCGAAGGAGGGCAAGCTGGAGGAGAGACCACAGGTTTACGCCATAAGCCCGACGAAAATTGAAATCCTCACCGATTTAATAGCCCGTGCGCTGGCCCAGGGTTACAGAACGATATACGTCGAGGCCTTCGAGTACTTAATGCTTGAGAACGGCTTCGAGAACGCAGTTAAGTTCCTGCTGAACCTTAAGGACAGGGTTGTTGCAGAGGGAGGAGCACTCGTTCTTGTGATAAACCTGGAGGTTCTCAACGAGAAACAGAGAAGGATAATAGAAAGGGAGTTCGAGGAGCTCAGCTGAGGCCGAGCTTTTCGAGGAACCTCTTGGCGTAGCGCGTGTCCTTTTCCAATTCTGCCTTCTGGAGGAGCTGCCTCTCGATGGCCCTCAAAGCGTCGTGAACCGCCTGTATCGCTCCCCAGGTTTCGCCGGTGGCAACGAAGACGCCCCTGTCGGTGACGACCCTCATCCTAGCCTGGTAGAGGTGAACTCCCCTGAACTTCTCCGGGAAGCGCCTGATGTAGAGGTATATTATGCCCTCCTGGCCGAGTAAATCTTCGTAGCCGTCGACGAAGCGCTTGATGTCCTCGATTATCCTTTCCCTCGTGAAGTCGCTGAGTATCGAGGCGTCACCGCCAAGCTGGAGGTAGAACCTTGCCTCCTTCTCCGTCATCTTCGAGATGGGCAGGAGCAGGTCCTTGACGGTGAGTATTCCGACGACCTTGTTGTTCTCGTTGACGACGACGAGGCCGTCTATATCGTTGTCCTTCATCGTGGCGACCGCTTCCCTGACCTTCGCGTCCGGGAGTATGGTTATGACTCCCCTAATCATCACGTCGCGGAGGGGCATGCTGAAGGGTGGTATCTTCTCACCGGCCAGCTCACCGGCCTTGGCCCTGAAGCGGGGTTTGATGAACCTAACGATTAGGTCGTGGAGCGTGACGAGGCCTTCGAGTCTTCCCTCCTCGTCAACTATCGGAATCCTCGATATCGCGTGGTCGCGCATCGTCGCGAGGGCCTTGGCGACGGTGTCGTCCGGCTTGAGGGTTATGACGTCTTTTGTCATGAACTCCTCGACGGTCTTCTTACCGAACTCGGTCTCGGCGACCCTATCGAGAACGGCTATATCGTTTATAACACCGATGATTTCAGCTTTGCTCTCCCCGACGGGAAGGGAGCGGAGGTCAACCTCCATCATGAGCTTTGCCGCTTTGCTCAAGTCCTCGTCAGGCTTTATAACCGGAGCAGGTTTGTAAACGTCCCTAACCTTGGCCTTGGTTGGGTCCCACTTGAGGTGGGAGCGGATAATCAAGTCCTGGGTCAGAACGCCTTTGTACAGGTTTCCATCAAACACCAGAATGAGGTCGGGGTCTTCCTTTTCGAAGATTCCTATCGCCTCAGAAAGGGGGGCGTCGATGTCTATCTTCTGGAACCTGTCCGTCATTACCTTCTGCACCTGAATTCCGACCATTTCTGCCACCTCCTGCAATTTATATATTGGTTCTCCTGGGATTTAAACCTTTGCAACCGGCGACATTTTAGTTAACTTAGGTTAATAAAGTTTTCGCGGAAAGATTTATAAAACCGGTTAGCAAACCAAAGACCGCGCCGGGGTAGCCTAGCCTGGGAAGGCGCGGGACTCGAGATCCCGTGGGCGTCCGCCCACCAGGGTTCAAATCCCTGCCCCGGCGCCAAACAAACTGCCGAGCCCGTTTGGGGGTTCCTACTCAAATTTCTACCCTTCTATCGTTTTCAAACATCAAAAACGTCCTTCGGACGTGGGAAATAGAAAACATAACTCATGCGTGTGTTTGAAAGAACTCTACACTTCTCATACATCCCCAATAGAAGCGCGGGACTCGAGATGTTGTAGTCATCTGGGACAAACAAAAGAGAAGGGAGTTCACGTCGTTATGTAAGCCCCGTCCTTCTCGACTATGACCGTGTGCTCGAACTGTGCCACCATACCGCCCCTGACCTCGCGCAGTATCGGGTAGCTGTATATCGCACCGGCCTTGTCCAGCTGTGCGAGTGCCATCTTGAGCTGTCCCTCCGGCATAAAGCCCTGGAGCCAGCGGTACGCGAAAGGCAGGGTCTTGTACTCGCGCTTGATGTGCATGAGCAACCTTCTCGCCTGGAGCATCCTGACCGGTCTGTCGCGGACGTACATGAAAATCAGCGCCGGCGGGACCTCTATCACCTGCCCCGCGCCGGTCGTCGCGAAGGGCTCTATCGCGAAGACGTCTCCCTCCTGGAGAACGTACGTGTCCGCCTGTCTGTAAACGTTGGGAATGCTAACTCCAGCGTGGAGCTTGTAGCGCTCGACCTTGTGACCGCTGAGGTTAACTATCGGGTTGAATCCCTTACCGCGTATCGTTTCTTCGATGGCCTTCGCGACGTCCCTAACCATTACCCCAGCCCTGACTGTTGCTATGGCGTTCTCAAGGGCTTCCCTCGCCGCTTCCATGAGCTCGTCTTCCTCCATTCCGACGCGGAACGTCACCGCGGTGTCCGCTATGTAGCCGTCAACGTGAACGCCGAGGTCGAGCTTGAGGTAGTCTCCCTCCTTAAGGGCGGTATCATCGCCACGGTAGGGGGTGTAGTGTGCCGCCACCTCGTTGAGCGAGAGGTTGCAGGGAAAAGCTGGTTTCCCACCGAGTTCGACTATGCGCCTCTCAACGAACTCCGCTATATCGTAGAGCTTCGTACCCGGTTTGATTAGGTCGACAACCTCTTCCTTGACCTTCCTTGCTATCTCGCCGGCCTTAATCAGCGCTTCCCTTTCATCCACCTCTACCACCGACTCAAGTGGTGTTAGGCTCCCCTTAAACCTTACGAAAAACCTTTTATTCTCGCCACCCTTAGGCGAGACGGTGAGGCGATGCTCGAATTCAGGAAGCGCATCAACGTCTCGACTGACCTCTTCGTCGTCAAGAACCTCATAGGCTCAATCCTTCAGGGAGTCGGTCTCGCCTACCTCTTCCCGGTGCTCCTGGTATGGTTTTACCCAGACCAGATTGAATACGTCCCGTACTTCGCCATTCCAGGAATGGCGTGCGTTCTTTTTGGTGCCTGGCTGAGCAGACACTCAAGCAAGGTTGAAGACGTCAACCTGAGGCAGGCCATGATTGCGGCCGCTTTCACGTGGCTCTTCGCGTCCTTCGTGAGCGTCGTTCCCTTCATGAAGATAGCGAACATGAGCTTCGTGGATTCCTACTTCGAGAGCATGAGCGCGTGGACGGGAACGGGACTTACGATGATGAGCCACCTCTCCAGCTACCCGAAGATACTCCTCTTCTGGCGCGCGTGGATGCAGTGGCTCGGTGGAATTGGAATAGTCCTGGTGGCCCTCTCTATTCTGATAAGGCCGGGCGTCGCGGCGGCGAGGCTCTACCGGGCCGAGGCGAGGAGCGAGAGGATACTCCCCAACCTCGTCAACACCTCAAAGGTCATCTTCGAGATTTACCTTGCCCTCACGCTCGTCGGCGCTTACCTGTATTACATAAACGGGATGAACCCGTTCGATGCCCTCACCCACGCGATGACGGGTCTTGGAACAGGTGGTATGAGCACCCACGACCAGAGCATAGGCTTCTTCCACAGCCCTGCAATCAACGCCGTCACTATCTTTCTCATGATAATGGGCGCCGTCAACTTCACCGTTCACTACAAGCTCTTCAAAAGCAAGTCTCTGAAGCCCTTCTTCGAGGACATCCAGGTTCGTTACATGTTCATATTCCTGATTCCAGCAATCGCTATAATCGCCTACAGCCTCTACCAAGTGGGTGACCCTGTCGGCCAGGCCCTTCAGGGGGCGATATTCCACGCGGTCTCGGCCATCAGCTGTACCGGGTTCCAGATAACGAGCCTCTCGAACTACCCAGAGGTCGCGAAGTTCATAATCGCGATTCTTATGGTCATCGGTGGCGGTGCGGGAAGCACTGCCGGTGGAATCAAGCTCATCCGCGTTACCCTGATGTACGAGAGCCTGAAGTGGACCATAGAGAGTGCAATCCTCCCGAGGGGAGCGGTTATAAAGAGGAAGGTCGGTAACTACGTCTTCAGCGAGGAGGACATACAGGAGGTCATGAGCTTCACGATGACGTACCTCGCGTTCCTGCTCTTCGGCACCGTTTACACGATGCTACGCGTTAAGGCCAGCCTCGCGAACGCGCTCTTCGAGGTTGCTTCGGCCCAGGGCAACGTCGGACTGAGCGTCGGTATAACCTCCCCACACATGCCGGTTGACCTGAAGATTCTGTACATCCTCCTGATGTGGATTGGCAGGCTGGAAATATTCTCAACCCTGGTGTTCATAATCAGCATAGCGTTCCTGCTCCCGAGGGTGGCGAGGAAATGATTGAACTCAGGGACGTGACGTTCAGGTATCCGCGCTCAAAAAACCCTGCCCTGATGGACGTGAGCCTGAAAATAGGGGATGGCGAGTTCGTGGGAATCCTCGGCCCGAGTGGAAGCGGAAAGTCTACGCTCGCACTAACGCTGAACGGGATAATCCCCAACTCGATTAGGGGAGCGTTCTCGGGAGAGGTCATTGTCCGGGACCCGAAAACGGGGAAGACCTTCAAAACAACGGAAACGCCGGTTTCAAAGCTTTCAACGCTCGTCGGTCTCGTCCTCCAGAACCCGGAGAGCCAGCTGTTCAACATGACCGTTGAGGATGAGGTTGCCTTCGCCCTTGAAAACCTCGGCCTTCCAAGGGAGGAGATAGCGGAGAGGGTTGAGTGGGCCCTTAAGGTGGTCGGTCTCGGGGGCCTCGAAAACGAGTTTCCCCCCAATCTCAGCGGAGGCGAGAAGCAGAGGCTGGCCATAGCGTCTGTCATAGCGATGAAGCCGAGCCACCTTATTCTAGATGAGCCGACGTCCCAGCTCGACCCGAAGGGGAAGCGGGAGGTTCTGAGGGTCGTTGAGGAGCTCAATAGGGCAGGAACAACGGTCGTTATGGTCGAGCACGATTCGCGCTTTCTCTTCAGAAAAGCTGACAGACTCGTGGTTTTAAACGGTGGGAGGGTAATCCTCCAGGGAACCCCCAGAGAGGTTGCAGAACGGGTTGAAGAGCTCGTCGAGATAGGGGTTAAGGTTCCTCACTCCCTCCTCCTGTCGAGGGCCCTTGGTCTTCCGCCTGCCCTGTCTCCTCAGGAGTTTCCCTCGCGAGTAGCTCGGAGAGACTGAGCGGCTCACCCACTATTTCGTGCCTCAGGTCGTAGAGCTTGAGCATCAGCTCGAACCTCGCGTCGGGGTCTTCTATCCTCTCGGCGAGCTTTATTGCCCAGTCAACGAACTGAAGGGCCTTCTCCCTGTCCCTGTCCTTCTCAAACTGGGCCAGGTGAAGCAGCGCAACGGCCCGATGGAAGTTGCTCGTTATGTGACCTATCACCGCCAGAGCCTTCTCGGCCTCTCCCCTCTCGTAGAGAACCTCGGCAAGGTGAACGAGAACAACGTCGAGCTTTTCCTTGTCCTTAACGAACTTCATTGCGTAACCGGCCTTTGGGAAGAGGCCGGCGTTAATGAGGCCCATTATTATGTCCCTCAGCACGTCTGGATGATTCAGAGCGAGGTTTATCGAGGCTTTAAGGGCGAAATCACCTTCAAGTTCGGCCCCAATTATGTAGAAACCCATCGCCAGTTCGCCGAGAAGGAGTGCGCGGTAGCGCTCATTTTTCACCCCGTTGATGTAGGGAACGAGTTGCTTGAGGAGCGGAACGAAACGAACCTCCGTCTCTTCGGATTCCTTCATGCGGAGAATCTTTCGGAGAATCATCCTGACAGCTATGACGACGTTCTGCTCCTTCTCGAGCTCTTCTAGGAGAGCTATGGCCCCGGGAACATCATCAACGAGCAGTCTGTCCTCTATCTCAGTTAGCACTTCCGTATCCGGTCGCTTCCCCTTGATTACACCGAACAGTTCATCCAGCTTCCCCATTCAGCCCCCCTTCCCGAGCAGTAGCTCAAGGTAGGAGCGCCTCTCGAAGCGCGTAACGCCGAGCTCAAGCAGAATCCCCCTAAGCTTCTCGACGAGCTCGGGAACTTTTTCCCTATCGTCTGTTAAGGCCTCAATCTCCACGAACTTCCCGAGGCCCTCAACCTCGTCGAGGGTCAGGGTGATGCCCTTCTCCACGTAGTACTTCTCGCGAACCTTCTCAACGGTCAGAACCTCGCGGAAGCCGAGAGCCTCAAGAATCCTCGCGTGGGCATCGGGGTCCTCGATGGGAACCTCTATCTCCTCCCTCGTCTTTGAGACGGAATCGAGCTTCGGCCCCTTGTAGGTCAAGAAGGCCTCGAAGTGGCCGTTGAAGCGTCTCACGCGAATCCTCAGGGCCTCGTCCGTCTTTGAAAAGTCCCTGCACGGGTGCTGGTAGTAGGTATCCTCGTGGTACTCCTTCCTTATAAGCCGGAAGCTCTCCCTAACGCGCTCAAAGACCTTATCGTCGGCGTAGCCCTTGACCTCAACCTCAATCACGACAACACCCCCAGTTTCCTAAGGTTTTCCTCAAGCTTCTCCTCGCACCTCGGGCAGTAGAGGGGCCCCTTGGCGTCGGTGTCGAGGAGGGAATTAGAGAAGTGCATAACGCACCTCGGGTTCGGACAGTGCTTGAGACCGAAAACGTGGCCGAGCTCGTGCATCGCCTCCTTGACGGTCCGCTCAAGAAGGAGCGTGTCGTCGGGCTCAAGACCGTAGAACTCGTTCCTGAGCCTTTGAACCGAGACGATGGCGCTCCTCAAGGAGGGGTTTGCCAGGCCGAATACGAAGTTCAGCCCCTCCTCGTAGAGGTCGAGTTCCGTGATGCCGAGAATAGCTACTGCCCCAAGCTCCTCCCGAAGGGCGGAGAGCGTTGGCAGGAAAACCCTCCCAAGGTACTGGTTTCTCCTGGCGTTGAAGGCAACCGAGAAGGGCTCGGCCGGAACCTCACCAACGAACTCGACACTAATCCCGAAGCGCGAGTAGTAATTCCTTACGGAGTCAACGACGCCCTCAACGAGCGACCGCTCGATGGGGCCAATTGAAACGACCGCTATCATCGGGTCACCGGATATAAGAAGGGAAGAAAAGCCAATAAACCTTTCCATCGCGGAACTCCATCACGGAGTGAGGTCCATCGGCCTGAGCTCCTCGAGGAGGTGCTTGGCGAGCTTTATGGTAAGGTCGATGTCCCTTATGTCCGCGGTCTCGACCTGGCTGTGCATGTAGCGTATCGGTATGCTCAGCACGGCGGTCGCGACGCCCTCGCGGTTAATCTGCATTATGTTGGCGTCGGTTCCGGTCGGCCTCGGGCTGGCCTCGGCCTGGAGCGGTATGTCGTACTTCTTGGCGACCTCCTCGGCGAAGGCGCGAACCTTGGGGTGGATGTTCGGGCCAACGGCGTCCATGACCGGTCCGCCCCCGAGCTTGGGCACAATCTTGCCCTTGTCGCCGACCTGCTTGGCGAAGGTGACGTCCATCGCTATGCCTATCTCCGGGTCAATAGCGTAGCTCGCAACCCTGGCACCGCGAAGGCCAACCTCCTCCTGAACGCTCGCAACGAAATAGATGTCCGCCTCGTGGCTTTCGAGGGCCTTGGCGGCCTCTATCATGGCGTAGAGGCAAACTCTGTCATCGAGGTACGGCGTCGCAATCCTGTTCTCGCTGAGCTGGGTGAATGCTGGAGCGAACTCGCCGACGGTTCCAACGCGGAAGCCCATTTCCTCGGCTTCCTCCTTGCCCTCGGCGCCGACGTCAACGACTATCGTATCCCAGTCAGCGGCCTTCTTCCTGTCCTCGGGCTTCTGGAGGTGGGGCGGAATGTGGCCGACGACACCGATGCGCTCGCCCTTATCGGTGAAGAACCTTATCCTCTGTGCAACCAGCGTCCTCGGGTCAACGCCACCGACGGGGACGATGTGGAGGTAGCCCTCCTTGTCTATGTGGTTGACCATGACGCCTATCTTGTCCATGTGAGCCGCAATCATGACCTTTGGACCGCTTCCCTTCTTGTGCGCTATGACGTTTCCGAGCTTGTCAACCTTAATCTCGTCAACGTAGGGCTTGAGCTCCTCTATAACGACGTCCCTGATTCCCAGGAACTCGAATCCAGAAACGCCCGGGGCCTCGACGATTTTCTTCAGCAGTTCGAGGTTCACCATGGCTTTCGCCTCCTTTAGACTGTCATCTGAATGTATTCGGCCGGCTTAATAAGGTTTACTAATGGAAAAGAAAAGGTCAGCCTAGAACGGCCTGGAGGTAGGCCTCTTCACCCGGCTCAAGGTCGAGCTCCCAGACGAGCTTTCCGTTCTCGAGTTTTGCGTTGCCCCTTGTCACGCGCACCTCAACAGCATTAACTGCACGCTCAACGCGGTAGTTCTTCAGCGGGCGGAGCCTCGGGGCGCGGACCTTGAGGAAGTAGTAGCGGTCGAGGGTTTCCTCGTGGACTATTGGAACGGCAAAGGCGAGGTAGGAGGTTCCCGCGAGGATTAACCCGGCGAGGATTAGGATTAGTCCTACGTGAGTTGAGCCACTTGGTGTGGCTTCTGATGTCCCGGGAGGGAACTGGGCGGTAGTGTTCGAGGGTGAGGATGTGCTAGTCGGAGCCTGGGTTTGGCTGGAGCTTGACGTTGTGGGGGAAGGGGGCTTTGAAACCGTCACTACAGCCTCACCCGGGAGGTAGCGGTCGCTCTCGGCTTTGATGACGATGCTTCCGTAGCCGGTCTTGTTAAGGTTCACAACCGCGATGCCCGAGGAGTTGGTCACCGAATAGTCCGTACCGAGCGGCCCCGATGCCACAACCGTCACGTTGGAAACCGGAACACCGGTTGAGTCCATGAGCCTGACCACGATGGAGCCGTTGAGGACGCGCGGGCTGACGATTAGCTTCTTGACGTCCACGAAGGTCGTTACAATCCTCCCGTCGAGGTTGAGGGTTACCCTGTAAACGCCGGGTTCGTTAACGAGGTAGGAAACCTCACCGTCAACGTCTGTCTTGAAGGTAACGTTGTCTATGGAGACCGCTATGCCAGGGACTCCCCCCGTGGAGTTAAAGACACGAACGTAGATTGCACCGTCGCGGAAGTAGACCTCATATTGGAGCTTTCTCTGGTACACCTCAAACGTCTTCACGACCCTCTTGTATTTACCTCCAAAGTTCGCCCAGAGCACCACTGTGTAGTTGCCAACGTCGGGCTTTTTCAGGACGATTACCTTCTCCCAGACCTCGCCCGGGTTCAGGTACGTCGAGTTCTCGTAGCTCTTCAGAATAACGCCTTCTCTGACTATTTTATAGCCGAGGGAACCCAGAAGAACGCCGTTGGACTTGGAGATTGCCTTCAGGGTAATGACAACGTCGTTTCCGTATATGTACTTGCCTCCCACCTCAACGGAGAGGGAATAGTCCGAGAGAACACCAACGGAAACCACGAACTTCGCGGTTGAATAGAAGTTCCCGGCCCTCGCGACGAGGGTCAGATTGTACTTCCCGGGCGGAACGTTGAGGACGTTGACCGTTATCGTGTCGTTCACACTCTTTCCAGGCTCGATGGGGGTCCTTATCACCTTAACACTGTACTGAAAGCCCTGAGCAGGCCCGGTAACGTAAACGGTAACGTTGTTTATCGTCTCGTTTCCAAGGTTGGTTATCGAGAACGGAACGACAATGGTGCTCCCCGGAAGTGCGGGAATGGTGTCGTTGAGAACCGTAACGCTCAGAAGGGATGAGCCCTCGGACGAAACGGCTGGCATGTGAACCAGCAGGAGCATGACAATCAGGAGGGCGCACAATTTAAACCTCATCGCCAATCACCCCGTCAAGGGTTCTCTGCTTCCCGACGAGCTCTTCGAGGGTGTGGAACGCGTCACCAACTTCAACGCGGTAGTTCTTACCGCTTTTCCTTAGCTCACCGGGGAAGTAGAAGCGCCAGCCCACGTTTATGAACTTGACGGCCAAGACCGGCTTCCCGCCGAAGCTCTCGGCAAATGAAACGAGCTTCTCAACGTCCTCAGATGATATGTAGAGCCTCTTTGAGCGGGTGCTCTTGACCTCGATGCACAGGTAGTCCCTTCCGTTGCCCGCGACGAGGTCAACCCTGTGGCTCCCCGCCGAGCGGAGGACCGCAAAGCCAACCCCTTCAAGGAGTCGTATCAGCTCCCGTTCGGCGCTGGCACCTCTCCTGTACCTCATGGTCTTTCCCCGGTTAAGTTGGCCGGTTATCTTTATAAGTTCTCCCCGGGACTATAACCCGGTGATGAAAAATGGCGATTTACGAGTTCAACGGAAAGAAGCCGAAGATTCACCCAACCGCTTTTGTTGACGAGAGCGCCTCCGTCATTGGGGACGTCGTTCTGGAGGAGAAGACGAGCGTCTGGCCTTCGGCGGTTCTCAGGGGCGACATCGAGCAGATTTACATCGGTTGCTGTTCCAACGTTCAGGACAACGTGAGCATACACACCTCCCACAACCAGCCAACGATTATCGGAAAGTACGTCACCATCGGCCACAACGCCGTCGTTCACGGAGCGGAGATAGGCGACTACGTCATCATCGGTATGGGCTCCGTAATCCTCGATGGCGCGAAGATAGGGAAGCACGTCGTCATCGGCGCCGGGGCTCTCGTCCCGCCGGGCAAGGAGATTCCTGACTACAGCCTCGTCCTCGGCGTTCCGGGCAAGGTCGTGAGACAGCTCACCGAGGAGGAAATCGAGTGGACGAAGAAGAACGCGGAAATCTACATGGAGCTCGCCGAGAAGCACCTCAAATCAAGGAAGAGGCTTGAGTGAGGGCCATGATTTACAGGCTCCTCTCCCACATCCCCCACATTATTTTTAGGCCTGCCTACGACCTCTACGAGCGCTATCTCCTGGAGAAGGTTAAATCGGGGAACATTCCAAGGCATGTGGCAATCATAATGGACGGGAACCGGCGGTGGGCCCGGAAGCTCGAGAAACCCCCCTGGTACGGTCACTTCTTCGGCTCGCGAAAACTTGAAGAAATCCTCGAATGGTGCCGGGAGCTCGGAATAAGGACGCTGACCGTTTACGCTTTCTCAACCGAGAACTTCAAGCGCTCCCCCGAGGAGGTAAACGCCCTCATGAACCTCTTCGAGGAGAAGTTCAAGGAGCTCGTTGAGGACGAGAGGGTTCACAGGTACGGGATAAGGGTCAACGTCATCGGGAGGAAGGAGATGCTCCCCGAGAACGTCAGGAAGGCGGCGGAGGAAGCCGAGAGGGTTACCAGAAAGTACGGCAACTACACCCTCAACATCGCCCTGGCCTACGGCGGAAGGAGCGAGATTGCAGACGCGGTGAAGGAGATAGTGAGCGACGTTTTGGCTGGAAAGCTCAAACCGGAAGAGATAGACGAGGACCTGATAAAGCGCTACCTCTACTATCCCAACATGCCCGACCCTGACATCGTGATAAGGACAGGCGGTGAGATAAGGATAAGCAACTTCCTCCTCTACCAGATAGCCTACAGCGAGCTGTTCTTCGTGGACGTCTACTTCCCGGAGTTCAGGAAGATTGACTTCCTCAGAATCATCCGCGAGTTCCAGAAGAGGCAGAGGCGCTTTGGGCGGTAGTTTTTAAGCTTTTCCGCTAAAGCTTATTAACACCCGCGAGAACCTTCTCAGGTGGTGAGCATGTACAGCGAACTGAGTCCCGGCGTTAAGAAGGTGTACACGCAGGTCCGCTACCTCGACGACTACCACTGGGAAATTGAGGGAAGCACGATAATAGGAATCCACAAGAAGAGCAACGTCAAGGTCTTCATCGATGTGGCCAAGAACAAGGACGAAGCCGATTCGCTCGCCGGGAAGGACGTTAAGGGAATCCACATAGTGGCCATCCCCGACAAGGGGGTTTTCTACATCAAGAACGGGAGCTTCGTGCTGACCTACCGCTACCTCAAGGCGACCCTCGCCGACATAAACGACCACATAGTCTGGGCCGGCTTCAAGGTCGTTGACGACAACGGCAAGCTCGTTCAGGAGGACGTCTACGAGTACCTCGGCGGTGCGCTGATAAACCACATAAAGGCCAACGTTTTAGCGGGCCAAGACTACATCTTCTGGCAGTTCTATAAGTGCGAGGAGTGCGGCAAGTACGTTGACATCGAGAACCTTGAGAACCACCTGAAGGGTCACGGAATAAAGCTCCACGAGAAGAGCGAGGAGCACTACGAGATATTCGAGCTCAACTTCAGGGACGGAAAGGTCTACGACAAGTTCGGCAAGGAGGTCAAGCTCGACCAGTTCAGCGAAGAGGCTCGGGAGTTCCTGAACGAGGTGTTCTCGGGAACGCCCCCGGGAGGGTGACGAATGGAGACCCTCCTGGAAGTTTTTCCTCCCTCCCGGATGAGGGGCTCCACCGTTGCAGTTATCTACGACGCCTACTCCTCCGCATGGCAGATTCTGTTCCTCTTTCTGAGAAAGGCCATTGAGAGCGGCTACTTTACTGTAATATCAAACTACAGCGTCCCGCTCCGCAGTCTGCTCCACAGGTGCGCCAGCGTTGGGCTCGACGCCGACAATGCCCTCAAAGGTTCAAAAATGGCGATAATCGACATATTTGGCTCCCGCTACTCCCCGCTGAGAACCGAGATTGAAAACGTCTTCTACCTCGATAAAGTTGAGCCCGAGACGATAAACCCCAAGGTGGACATGATTTACTGCGGGCCACTCCGGGACAAACTGAAATCTGGAAAGGCCATACGGATGATTTACACCCTCGATGGGGCCTCACTCATGCTCGGCGAGGAGCAGACGCTGAAACTGCTCAACCAGACGATAGCCCACAAGAGCATCCGCTTCCCGGAATCAACGCTCCTCCTGCCCCTCAACGCAGACATGGTATCAAGGCGCTTTGTGGCGTGGGTCTCCAACGTCAGCGACTACGTTCTTCTCGCCAAGTCCTGGATAATGGAGGACCACGTCAAGGAGCTCCTCTACTTCCTGAAGGCACCTTACGCGGACTTCGAGCCTGTTGTCTACTCCCTCAAGGTAAGCAGGGGAAGAGAAAAGATAATGTTGAAAAAGCTTTCAGCCCCTGAACTTGGGCCTCCTGCTGAGGAGAAGCGGTAGGGGCCTCGGCTTGTAGGGGAAGCCTTCCGTCTTCTGCCTGATTTCCCTGATGAGGTCCTCCAACTGCATCTCAAGCTGTTTGCCGTCCTCCCTCCTCCTGACGGTGACGGTGTTCTGCTCCTTCTCGTTCCTGCCGACGACGATGATGTAGGGTATCCACTCCTTCTCGGCCTTCCTTATCTTCTTGTTGAGCCTGTCGTTGGTGTCATCGACGTCCACCCTTATTTTCGCGCCCTCGAGCTTTCCTGCCACGTAGAGCGCGTAGTCCATGACGTCATCGCTGACCGGAATCACTCTAACCTGTATCGGGCTGAGCCAGAGCGGGAAGGCCGGCTTCTTGCCCTGGGCCTGGAGCTTGGCCTGCTTCTCGAGGATTGCGTACATAACGCGCTCGATGGCTCCGCTCGGGGAGCAGTGGAGTATGAGCGGGTAGCGCTCCTTGCCTTCTTCGTCGTAGTAGGTTATGCCGAAGCGCTCGGCGTTCTCGACGTCAATCTGGACGGTGCTCAGAGCGGCCGCCTTGTCGAGGTTATCAACGAAGTTGAACTCGAACTTGAGGATGAAGTAGAAGAACCTCTGATCCCACATCTCTATCAAGACAGGCTTGCCGATTATCCTCGCCAGCTCGACGATGAAGTCTTTGTTCTCCTCCCAGAAGTCGCGGGTGAACCTTATGGCAACCTCGTAGTCGTCTGGAGTTAGCCCAACGCCCTTAAGAACCTCCATGCTGAGCTTGTACTGCTTCTTGAACTCGTCCATCGCCTGCTTGAGGTCTTTCGCCACGGTGTGCATATCGGGCATCGTGAAGGCCCTGAGGCGTCTGAGGCCCGAGAGCTCACCGCTCTTCTCGCGCCTGAAGGAGTACCTTGTAAGCTCGTACATCCTGAGCGGAAGGTTGCGGTAGCTGATTATCGCGTCCTTCTTGATGAGGAACTGGCCGAAGCAGGCCGCGAAGCGGAGGAAGAACTTCTTGTCGCCGCTCTTGACGATGTACTGCCTCGCCGGGAAGCGGTTGAGGTACTTCTCTAAAGCGGGGTGCTCAAAGTCGTACATAATCGGGGTTTCCACTTCCATCGCTCCATACTCGACGACCTTCTCGGTGACGTACTGCTCGAGGAGGCCCTTTATAAGGCGTCCCTTCGGGTAGTAGCGGAGGTTTCCGCCGTCGCTTCCCGGCTCGTAGTCAACGAGCTCGTGCTCCAGCATGAGCTTGACGTGCGGTGGTTCCCTGTCGGCAATCCTGTTCTTGGCTATCTCGTAGTTGACGAACTTCTTCAGGTTCTCGTGACCGGTGAAGTCAAACTTGTCAACCTCTATGAGCTCTCCCTCTGGGGTGAGGATGTACCAGTAGCTGACGAGCTCCTTCTCCTCCTTCTCCAGCGCTATGTTGCGCTCCTCCTTTGAAACGCCCTCCTCAGGGACTATGGTCCTGCTGAGCTCAGCTAATGGGTGTCCCTTACAGCTCAGCTTGAAGGCCTTGTAGTAGCCGAAGGGAGCGCGCTTGACCTCGTAGCCCTTCTCGCGGAGCTTCTCCTCTATCTTCTTGAGTATCTCAAGGGCGACGCCCGGCTTCGCCAGCTCACTGCTGAGGTGGGCGAAGGGGTAAACGAATATCCTCTCGGCCTTGACCTGCTTCGCAACGTCCTCTATCTCGGCTATGGCCTTCTCGACGACCTCGTCGGGGTTTGCCTCGTCAACCTTCTCAACGCTTATGAAAACCGCCAGAACTTCGTCGAGTCTGCCCTTCTTCTGCTCGTCGCTTATGGGCTCGGGGTTCTTCAAGGCCTTATCCCTGACCTCGTACTCGAGGTAGTCGGCGTGTATCAGAAGCATTCTCATTCCTACCACCACCCTTCCATCGTTTCGAATTACTAAAACTTTTTCCTTCGGCCTATAAACGTTGGGGAACGCTTAAAAAGAAGGCGTAGGAAAATCTTCGGAGGTGAGGGGATGGAAGATAGGAAGGTTAAAAACGGTGACCTTGTCCTCCCCGGAGATTACCTCGGGGTCATAGAGGAGTTCATGCCTGGCGAAGGGGTTAGAGAGGAGAACGGCGAACTTTACGCAACCAGAGCGGGCAAGGTTAGAATCAACCCGGAGAAGATGGAGATAAGCGTTGAGCCTATAACCGACACACCGCCTCTTCCAAAGGTCGGGGACATAGTCCTCGCGAGGGTCATAGAGGTCAAGCCACAGGCCGTAATCGTCCAGCTCCTCCAGATAGAGGGTCGCGAGAACGACAGGGAGATAGCGACCTCAAAGCTCGCCGGAATTCACATCTCGCAGGTCAAGGAAGGGTTTGTTGAGGACATAACCAAGGAGTTCAAAATTGGCGACGTGGTCAGGGCGAAGGTTATAGCCAACGAGAAGAGCCCGATACAGCTCTCGACGAAAGGAAAGGACCTCGGCGTCGTTTACGCCCTCTGCTCCCGTTGCAGAACGCCCCTCATCAGGCGCGGGGACAAGCTAATCTGCCCGCGCTGTGGAAACGTCGAGACGAGAAAGCTCTCCCCCTACTACAGAAAGCTGAAGGTGTCTCTATGAGGGCCAAGAAGGTAATAACGATTCACGTCAAGAGCGACGTGGAAAAGGAGGAGTTCATGAAGGAGCTCCAGAGGCTCCGCCTGCCGGCTTTCATCTACGTCCACGGCAAGCTCGACTCGCTGAAGATAAACGTCCAGGGAACGAAGGACGACATAAGGGAGGCGATAAGGAAGATACGAGAGATTCACAACCGCGTAAGGGCCAAACTTTATCCTGACAGGCGCGGGCTCTACCACTACACCGTTGACGACCTCCTGCGCGAGGCCGGAACGAGCGTCTCAACGGCCATAATCCTGAGAACCCTCGAACTCCTCGGCGAAACGGCGGAGCTGAGAGATAATGAGCTCGTAACTTCCCTCCCCTGGGGCGAGGCGGTTGAACTCGTGAGAAAGCTCGGCGAGGCTCTATCTGAAATCGCGCTCCAGACGACGAGGCAGATTAGAGAAGTGGTGGTTCCCGTCAGCGTCGCCTTCAACCTTGAGCCCGACGAGGTGATAGAAAAGCTTGTCGAGCTCGGCCTGGCGGAGTGGAAGGAGGATAAGTTTAAATACGAACTGGTCAAGAACAAGGAGCAGGCCTTAGAAGAGCTGTTGAAAGCTTTATCGGGTGATGCTGATGAGGATTGAGGTTATAAAGCGCGAGGAGAACCTGCTGGAGTTCTATCTTGAGGGAGAGGACCACACCTTCGCCAACCTGCTCAATGAGGTGCTCCACGAGAACGAGCACGTCAAGTTCGCCGGCTACACCATCGAGCACCCGATTCTTATGGCCAGAAAGCCCCGCTTCAAGGTCGTTACCGACGGCAAGGTCAAGCCGGAGGAAGTCCTTGAGGAGGCCGCGCAGAAGATATTCGACCGCGCGAGGGTTCTTCTCGACGCCTGGAAGAAGGCCCTCGAATGAATACCCTTTTAAGACGTTTTTCTTATTCATCTTGATGGCAGTAAGAGAGCTAACTCCGAGAGAAAAGGGGCTCATAGTCGTCCTCGCCGTCCTCGCGGGAAAGCTCATTCTGCTCCACGCGGTCGGTTTCAGAGTCGAGGAGTTCTCCTTCCGCTGGGACGGCCTGCACTTCATCACCATAGCAGAAAGCGGCTACTTTGACGTTCATGAACTCGCCTTCGGCCCGCTCTTTCCCCTGATGATACGGGCACTCTCGAAGCTCGGGCTTGAGACGTGGCTCTCAGCCTTTCTGCTCGCGAACTTCCTGAGCTTCATACCGCCCTTTATAGTCCTCCGGAGGTGGGGCCCGAGACCGGCCCTTTTCTTGGCCCTCAACCCAGCGTACGTCCTCTTTACGACGGCCCCCTACAGTGAAGCCCTCGCGCTGAGCCTCGCTCTCGCGGCCTATGACCTCAGGGATAGGAAGCCCGAAGCAGCGGGCGTTCTCCTCGGGCTCGCGGTCACGGCAAAGTACTCAATGGTCCTCCTCGCCCCGGCTTTCATTCTCTCCAGGGAATGGAAGCGCTTCCTGATTCCCTTCGCGGTGTTCTGTGCCCTTCTCGCGGCGTTCTTCGTTCAAGTCAGTGGAAGTCCTTTCACGTACTTCGAAATCGAAAGAACTTGGGATTCCTCCCTCGACGGACCCATTGCGCAGGCGAAATGGCTCCTCGGGAGCTGGTTCGTGAATCAGAACTGGCACGTCGGGGACTTCAGGCTGAGGGGAGTACACTGGCTCCTCCACCACTGGGCCTTTCTCGTCCCCTACACGGTGGGGCTGTTCCTGCTCGCGAGGAGGAGGCGCTGGGCGGACTTCACGTTCTCGGCGCCGACCGTCGCTCTCCAGTACCTCATAACCGGCGTTCCTGCGGTGAGCGCTTCGAGGCTCCTCCTTCCGGCCGTTCCGGCGTGGTGCGCCCTTGCCGAGACCGAGGACTACGTTTTTATAACCCTCATCGTAGCGATGCTCGTCGGGATTCACTACGCGGGGCTGTGGCACATGGAGGCGTTCTTCGGGTGATGGGGATGAGGTACGAGAGGGACTTCACGGACAAGGGATTGGCCAAGTTCGGGGATTCGCTCCTCAACTTTGCGTTCTCCCTGGCGTTGAGCGAGTACCTCGGAAGGCCGACCGGCGAGAGGGTTCCGAACGCTTCTTTGAGCATAGCCCTTGAGATGTCTGGATTGAGAAAGCTCGCCCCGCCGAGGAGCGACAAGCACGCGAGGGGAGACGTTGCCGAGGCAATATTCGCCTACGCGTGGCTCGAGGGCATTATAACGATTGATGAAGCGGCCAGGATAATCCGCGAGAATCTGAGCGAGGACGTCACACACTTCACGAGGAAGAAAGAGGCGATAGGAAAGGCCCTCGCGGTTCTCTACAGGGAAATCGGGAAAAGGCTGGAATTAGAGGCTCGTTAGCAGTTCTATGAGCCCCTGCTTGCTCGGTATCTTGGAGAACTTCTCGGGGTCCTTGACCTTCAGGAGCAACGGGACGTCGCCAAACAGGCGGAGAACCTTGCCGAAGGGTATCTTACCCTCGCCCGGGAGCAGGTGGAGGTCGCCAACGCCGTAGGCGAGGGCATCTTCTGGCTCGACCTGCGGGAAGAGCTTTCCAAAGTTGTCGTGTATCATCAGGATTACCGTCTTGTCGGTGCCGAGCTTCACATCTTCCAAGAGCTTCTCCTCGTTGCCCTGGGCGCTGAGGAAGGCATGAGCCACGTCGAGGGCAAAGCCAACGTTATCCCTCTCGACGTTCTCAACGACGTAGAGCGTGTCCTTGACGCTGAAGGTGTTCTCGAGGGCTATCTTTATGTCAAAGGGTCCGACCATGTCGGCCAACTGCTGTATGGCCTCGATTTCGAGGTCGAGCCTCCCGGTCCTTCCGCTCTGCATGACTATGACCTTGGCGCCGAGCTTGATTGCAACATCGGCGACGGCCTTGGCGACGCGGAAGTGCCTCGTGTAGTAGATGTGGTCGCGCAGGTTAACCGAAGTCGGCATCCTGACGATGTAGCTTATCCCGACTCCCCTGAGGGTTGTCTCGATGTTCCTGAGCTTCTTCTCGACGACGATGCCGTTCTTGATTAGTCCGAGCGTGTGCGGGAAGATTGAAACGAAGTCGTAGTCCTTAATCTTGACGTCCGCCAGGATTGACGCGAGGCTCTTGTCCTTTGTAACGAAATGGGGATAGATTGTCACCCCAATCTCCATGCAATCACCTGCCCCGAATTTCTCGGGGGAATATAAAAAGCTTAGCGAGGGTAGGTTTAAAAGTTGGCCCGACAAGGGGTCTAAGGTGAGAGGATGAGGGAGAACATATGGAAGTACGTCTCGGCCGTCCTCGCTCTTCTGCTCGCGCTCTCAGTTGTGGCAATCGCGGTGCTCTACCAGGCGACTTCCCCGATAGCGGTTTCACCAAACGCGACTGCCCCCGCGGTAGTGGAAACTCCCCTAAACGTTACCTGCAACGGGACATCAAGCTACCAGCTCAGCCAGCTGAAGGACGAAGTTGCCTACCTGCGCTCGCTCATCAACGGGACGGGAGGAAAAACGATAGCCATCGTCCCGATTTTCGGGATAATAAACGAGTACACGGCCCTTGAAGTCGTCCCCCTTCTGAGGAAAATCGCGAGCAACGATTCAATCGGAGGGGTTCTCCTGTGGATTGAGAGCCCCGGCGGTGATGTCGGCCCCGTTATGGACATCTACTCCGCAGTCAAGAAACTCGCCCTCGTCAAATCAGTGGTTGCCTATTCCGGCGGAATAATGGCGTCCGGCGGCTACTACATAGCCAGCGGGGCCGACAAGATAGTCGCGAGTCCGCTCGCAGAGGTGGGGAGCATTGGCGTTCTGTACGTTCACTACGACCTGCAGGAGAACTATCAGAGGAACGGGGTAAAGGTTGAGGTCTTCAAGACCGGTCCTTACAAGGACATGGGTGCCGAGTGGAGGGGACTAACGGATGAGGAGAAGAAAATCATAGCCAACATGGTAAACACCTACTTCCAGGCGTTCCTTCAGGCGGTGAGCGAGGGCAGGAACATGAGCGTCTCTGAGGTCAAGAAGTTCGCCACAGGAAGGACGTGGTTCGCCGAGAACGTCACCGGAACGCTCGTGGACGAGACCGGTGGAATGGACACTGCCATGGCGACCCTCGAAAAGTTAATGAACGTTACGAGCGCAAGGGTTGTGATATACAAGAACCTTGAAACTCCAAGCAACTTCGGAATAACCGGAAGTAAGGCGCTCTACCTCGACCCGAGTTACCTTGAACCTTACCTGAGGGGGTGATTGGATGCTCTGCGAGGAGAAGCTTGAGGTGTTCGAGAACGGTTTCGACGACGGGAAGTTCAAGCTCAGGATTGAGTTCTACGGGAAAGACGCCAGGAGGCTTCTCCTCGCGGTGATAAGGGAGCTCTACCTTCCCGACTACGGGGAGGACTACGTATACCCCTTCGAGTGCGCCAAGGAGCACTGGGGCATCTACATTGACCCAGGCGAGATTGTCGCGGAGGAGCCGGACTTCAGCCCGATTAAGTTCGTCAACAGGAGCGTCCTCAACAGGCTCGAGAAGGCCCTGAAGGAGATGGATGCGCCGGCTGAAGTCAAGGAGCGGGTGGACATCGAGAAGGCCGAAATCGTGAAGCTCAAGAAGACTTTACTCGCGCTCGGGAAGGACTTCATCCTCGATGAGAGGGGCTATTTGATAGTCTTCAGCAAGCCGAGCGCGAGGGAGCTAATCCTAAAATACTTGGGGATGCTCGATGGAGCTTGAAACGGCGGTTTGGATTGGCGTCTCACTGGGAGTCCTCTACCTCACGTGGCAGACCGTTAGTCCTGTCCTTTCTCCCCTTATTGTGGCCATTACCCTCGCTTACATCCTCTATCCCCTTCACGAGAGGCTCAGCCTCAGAATAGGCAACCGCTGGTCTGCACTTCTTCTCACGGGGCTCTTGACTGTATTTTCGTTTCTCTTCATCCTCGGCTTTGCTCTCTGGATAAACGATATCAAGCACTCCCTGACCGACTACGTTGACACGTTCTTCGCCTGGCTCCTCGGCCTCAACCTGCCATCAGGGGTCTACGACCTTCTCAACAAGCTCTCAAGCGCGATAGCGGAGCGCTTCAACTCCTACGTTCTGGGCTACACTTATTCCCTTCCCAAGCTGTCCCTCCAGATTATCGTTGCGGTCTTTGCCTTTTACGGCGTTCTCGTGAACGCGAGAGCGATAAAAGACGAGATATATGCTCTCCTGCCCCCCAGCAGGGAAGAACTAGCAAGAAAGCTCATAAACAGCGCAACGGAAACCCTTCATTACCTCCTACGTGGATGGCTCCTCGTCAGCGTTGGCAAAGGTGCCGTGCTCGCGTTCCTCTTTTACGTTCTCGGAATATCGGACGCGGGGGGCTCAATAGCAGCTGGAATACTGGTTGTCATCCTCGAACTCCTTCCGGTCGTTGGTGGATGGATTGTATGGAGCGCGAGTTCGATTTACCTGTTCACCTCGGGTCTCTATTGGAAGGCCCTCGCGATGGGCATTCTCGGTTTTATCCTAGTTTCCCCAACGCCGGATATAGTCCTCTCCAAGAGGCTCGGCAAGAGGCAGTGGGGCGTTAACGCGCTCGTCAGCCTCGTGGGAATCTTTGGGGGCTACATCGCGTTTGGCTTCGTCGGAATCATCATCGGGCCCGTCTCGCTGTCGCTTCTGATAACGCTCCTCGAAGAATGGAAGAGGGCGAAGAACTCTAAGTGGAAAAGCGCCCGATGAACTCGGCGACCTTAATCGCGTCAAGGGTTTCCCTCACGTCGTGAGCCCTCACTATTCTTGCACCCTTCAGAACCGCTATTGCCGTTGCCGACAGACTGCCGGCGAGCCTTTCAGATGGGTCCTTCCTGCCCGTTATCGCGCCTATGAAGGACTTCCGCGAGATGCCGACGAGGATTGGCTTTCCGAGGAGCTTGAGCAGGTTGAGGTTAGCTATGACCTTCGAGTCCCACTCGTACCAGGGTGGCCACTCCGGTCGGAGGAAGCCGATGGCGGGGTCAACGGCAACATCTTCAACCCCGTGCTCCTCCGCTATCGTCAGGCTCTCCTCAAGGAACTCAATAACCGTTCTGACCGGGTCAGAGAAGTTTCTCACATTCCCATGGGCGCAGAGAACGGCCGGAGCGCTGTACTCAGAGGCAACCTTCGCCATTTCCGGGTCGCCCTTGAAGCCTGTGACGTCGTTTATGATGTCGGCGCCGGCCTTTAAAGCTTCCTCCGCAACCTTTGCGCTCGTGGTGTCTATGCTCACGGGAACATCAACCGCGTCCTTGACGACCTTGACAGCCCAAACAGCCCTTCTGATTTCCTCTTCAAGTGGAATCTGGGTCTCGAGGTAGGGGGCCGTTGACTTCGCGCCAATGTCTATGAAGCTCGCGCCCTCCTCGACCATTCTAACGGCGGTCTCGGCAAGGGCCTTCTCGTCGTTCCTCACGCTCCCCTTGTAGAAGCTCTCGGGCGAGACGTTGATGACTCCCATTACCCTCGGCTCGTCAAGATTAACTCCCGCAAACTTCATTAGCACCACCGCAGAGGATTCTCGGGAGTCAATAAAAGGGTGATGGGCATGATAATTCGGACACCGAAGAGGCTTCACCTCGGCCTGATAGACCCAACGGGCTCGCTCGGAAGGCGCTTCGGGAGCCTTGGGGTGGCGCTCGAAGGTGGCTACGAGGTGAAGGTTCTGCCCGCTGAACGGCTCGAGGTAAAGGCTGAAGGCGAGGACGTGGAGACAATAAAGAAGGCCGTTGAGAGAATGAACTCGGCCTTTGGAACGGGAACCGGGTACCTAATCGAGGTGCGGAAGGCAATTCCAAGGCACGTCGGTCTCGGCTCAACAACACAGCTGAGCTTAGCCGTTGGAACAGCAATAGCGAGGCTCAACAACCTGAACGTTTCGATTGAGAAACTCGCCGAGGTTCTCGGAAGGGGGAAGAACAGCGGGGCCGGGATTTACGCCTTCGCCCATGGCGGCTTCGTCCTCGATGGCGGGGTTAAAGAAGGAATCCCCCCGCTGATACTCCGCGAGGAGTTTCCCGGGGAGTGGGCGTTCCTGCTCGTGATTCCCGAGGTCAAGCCGGGCCTCGATGAAGAGGAAGAGAAGCCGATAATGGGCGGAAACTTTGGGGACGTCAACGTGGCCATGGAGATAAGCCACCGCATTTTACTCGGCTTACTGCCCGCGTTAAAGGAGAGGAACGTCAGGGCCTTCGGTGAGCACCTCTCGGCGATACAGAGGCTCGTCGGCAGGCACTTCGCGGAGTTCCAGGGAGGAGAGTTCAGGGAGGACGTGGAGTTAATCCTCGACTGGCTGGGCAAGAAAACCTACGGCGCAGGCCAGAGCAGCTGGGGGCCGACCGTTTACGGTCTAATCCTGAAGGCGGAGTTCCAGAGGCTCTCAGCGGAGCTTAACGACCACCTTAAGGAGCACGGGATAAGGGCAAAGGTCGAGCTCGGCCTTCCGAGGAACACCGGGGCCGAGGTTGTGAGCGAGAATGCCTTTCTGGAAAGGTTGATAAGGAGCGTGGGAGGAAGTTAGAACATGAACGTTGAGGATAAAGTAGTCGAGCTCGCCAAGGAGCACTTCGGAAAAAATTTGGAGTGCGTGCTTCTGTTCGGTTCCAGAGCTAGGAGAACGGCCAGAGATGACTCCGATTACGACTTTCTAATCATCACCAAGAAAAAAGTCGAAAGTCCCGAATTCTGGAAGGGGGTTTTCCTGTTCGAAACCAAGACCGGCTTCTCGATAGACGTCATCGTGGTTGATGAAGGTTCGCTCAGACCCACTAACCCGCTCCTATGGGGGGTTCTCACAGGCTATCGTGTCCTCTACGGAGAGAAAGAATGGAAACGGCTCCTGTCCAAGCTCAGGAGGAAGATAAGGGAACTCAAACCAAAGCTCGTGGAGGGGGCGAGTTCATGGGAGATAGCCCAGCTGATTTGACGTATAAACTGGCTGAAGAGCATCTAAACGCCGCCCTCGACGAGATTCAAAGTGGAAGGTTGAACTTTGCCGTGTTCCATATTCAACAGGCAATAGAAAAGAGCCTCAAAGCGCTTCTACTCTCAAGAGGGATAGATGTGAGGACCCACAAACTGGGTCAGCTTGTCGCCTTGGCGAAAATCCCGCTTTCGGACGACGAAATCACGAGTCTAGCGGAAATTGAAAGGGAATACACCCGAAGCCGATACTACACTCCCGGTTTTAATCCTTTCACGGACTACCGACGGGAAGACGTTGAGAGATGGTATGAGGTGGCCAAGCGGATATACACCAAGGTTGGGGGTCTGTTATGACGCTCGACCGCTTCGTGAGGGTAAAATACAGAGAGGACAACGAGAAAGTTAACCGGCTCGTGGAAATACTGCGGGAGCTCGGCATCGACTGCGCGAGAACCATTGAGGAGAAGGTTGATTTGCAGTTCGATGCCCTCAAAAACCTCCAGAAAAACCTGAAGGACGATGAACTCTTCATCAAACTTGTTATAGCCAACGCGCTCGTCAGCTACCAGCTGAGCGGGAAGGGCGAGGACTGGTGGTGGGAGTTCTCGAGGCACTTTTCAGAGAACCCACCCAGAGATATAGCGGAGGCCTACGCCCAGTTTCTCCCCAACTCGAAGACCAACAGGCGTCTCGTTGCCGGAAAGCTCAAGAGAATCGAGAGGGTTGAGCCCTTCTTAGAGTCTCTCTCGATGGACGAGCTGAGGGATTACTACTTCAACGGCATGGAAAGGCTTAGAGACGACCTCGCGAAGGTTATGAACGCCAAAAGGAGTGCGAAAACGATAGTCTTCGCCGTGAAGATGTTCGGCTACGCGGGGAGGATTGCCTTTAGCGCTTTCGTTCCCTACCCGATGGCCATCGAGATTCCGGACGACGTGAGGATAAACGCCTACACCAAACACTTCACCACCGAGCCGCCGGTTAGCTTCTGGAACAGGATTGCGGAGAAAACCGAAATTCCACCGCTCCACATAGACTCAATCCTTTGGCCCGTCCTCGGGGGTAAGGGTGAGGTTCTAAACAGGCTGAAGAGGCACTGCCCAAGGGCGGAACTCGTTCTTGAACTTAGGGGACTCTAATTTCATTCCTATTCTGAGGACAAAATTTTTATACTCCCGTCTTTAGTTTCCACCGAGAGTAAGGGAGGTGCTCCCAGTGTTTTGGGGATTCCAACTTGAGTTCATGAAGGGAATGCGAACAAAGAAACTGTGGGCTATAATGGCGATAATAATCGCCCTGTACATCCCAGCGTTCTACTACATGAAACAGGAGGGGATAACAAACGAACTCGAAGCAATAGCGGCGATAATAACCTTCTCAAGCAAAACGGCACTCTTCTTCCTGGGAATCCTGGCAATAGTCTTTGGAGCCGGGGCGATAAACAAGGAGATTGAGGATGGAACAATCAGGATAGCCCTCAGCAAGAGCGTGACGAGGCTCGGGTACATCCTTGGGAAGTACGTTGGGCAGCTCGTTGTCTTCGGCGTTGCACTGCTCCTCACGAGCTTCGTCACCCTCGCTGGTCTTCAGTGGGTTGGTGTTTCCATTTCAAAGATAACCTCAGACGTCTTCCTGCTCAACCTGTTGCTCCTCCTAACGATGCTGGAGTTCATTGCCATAGGCTACATAATATCGACCTTCGTCCGCTCGTCTGGAACGTCCCTCGGCGTTGCACTGGGTGTGTTCTTTTTACTGTACATATTCCTCCCCGCCTTCGTCATGTACAAGGCAGGGGAGCATGCCCCCGAGAATTCGAGTATGCAGGAGCTTCTAGATTACAAAGCCGACTACTACACAAAATACCTCTTCTACTCACCCAGCTCCCAGTTCTCCGTTATCCTGGACGCAGTTAACGACTACAAGGAGGTAACGAAAACAGTCGAAATCAATGGGGAAACCCACACTTACACCGATTACAAAGTCGAATACGCCGGAATCGACCAAGCGATGAAGAAGCGGGCGGTAAACGTTGCGTTGCTCGTCGTTATGACCCTGGTCTACCTCGGCATCGCGACCTGGCGCTTCCTCCGTATGGACATGAGGTGATGGTTATGATTACGGTTGAGAACCTAGTCAAGGCCTATAAGGATGTTAGGGCCCTAGATGGGCTCACTCTGAGGGTTCCAAGGGGAGTCGTTTACGGATTCCTCGGGCCGAATGGAGCAGGAAAGAGCACGACAATCCTCAGCTTACTCGGCCTCGTCTTTCCTCAGGAGGGCAGAATAGAACTCCTCGGCGAGGAAGTCTTCAGAGACGGAAAATTCAACGAGGGCAAGCTCGTAAAGACCAAAGCCAAAATCGGCTACATGCCCGAGCACGCCACTCTTTGGGATTTCTTAACCCCCATGCAGACCCTTGATGTACTCGGCAAGGCCTTCGGAATTCCCAAGGTGGAGAGGGAAAAGAGGGCAGAGGAGATTCTCAAAATGGTTAACCTCTGGGAGGTCAGGAATAAAAAAGTCGGCAAATTCTCGAAGGGAATGCGTCAAAGGCTTCTCCTCGCTCAGGCCCTGATAAACGACCCCGAACTGCTCATCCTCGACGAGCCAATGACCGGCCTCGACCCGACTGGCATCGCCGAGTTCAAGGAAATTATCAGAGAGCAGAGGAAGGCTGGAAAGACTGTCTTCTTTTCGAGCCACATTCTCGCGCATGTTGAAGAAGTCTGCGATACCGTTGGCGTCATCGTCAAGGGCAAGCTTGTGCTGGAGGACAGCATTGAGAACATCAAGCGCGAGTTCCTCAAGAAGGCAGGCTACACAATCATCATCGAGACGAACAGGCCCGTAGACTGGAGTTCTGCTGAATGGAACGTCGCTCCTCTCGGGGAGAACAAGTATCGTGTCGTCTCGCCCGAGGACATTCGCGAGGAGCTTCACGATTACGTGGCTTCCCAGGGAGCAAAGATTCTGACAATGCAGGTGAAAGAACCAAGCCTTGAAGAAATCTTCCTAACCCTCGTGAAGTGACTGCGTTCTGTTTTCAACTTCTCAATTTTGTTCAGAAAACTTTTTAGGTTTTAATTTCGAAGAATTCTGAGGTGTTCGAATGCTACTCCCGATGCACATCTTCGTTGCCTACCTCATAGGGACCTGGAGGGGATGGAACAGGAAGCTCCTCGGGCTATTCGTCATAGCCAACTCCGCACCCGATTACAGCTTCATTCAGATGCTTCTCATCACCGGCGACTTCACGAGGACCTTCTTCAACCACGGCTTCATCTCGTTCATTTACATGCTCCCCTTCGGTCCGCTTGGAGTTCTGGGCAACGGCCTGCACCTGCTCGCGGACTTCTTCACAGGAGGGATTCCCTTCCTCCCGAATGGCGTCTGGTACGGTTTTCCAAGGCTCGGCTGGCACCTCTGGGGCAAGTTCATACTCGTCCCCTGGGAAGTTCCGATAGCGGTTGCCGGCCTCTACGCGACTTACAGGCTCGGAGCGGGTAAGGTTCTCTACTCGCTCTCGGCGTTCCTGCTCGGCTACGCCGTCTTCATCGCCCTCAGTCCGCTCTACTTAATCAACCCGTTCCTCTCGACGGGGCTTAGCTTCCTCGTCCTCTGGTACCTCTACGAGAAGGTGGAGATAATAGACCTGCTGGTGGGCAAGATTGTGAGAAAAGCGGAGGGGGCTAAAGCTTAGCCCTCTCGAACTCTTCTTTTCTATCGAGAGGTTTCGTCGCGTCTATGCCCCACTTGGCGGTTAAGCTCTTCTCCGCCGAGGGGTCAAGGGAGCTACCGCGGGCGTTGGGGACTATCACGAGGTCCCTATCTGCCTGGAAGCGCGTCGCTATCGCCCATTCAACGTCCCTGTCATCGTAGATGTCTATGTCCTCGTCAACGACGACGACGTGCTTGAGGCTCGGATGGCCGGCGAAGGCCGCCAAAATCGCGTTCTTGCCGTCGCCGTCGTGCTGTTTGGTTATCGAAACAACGGCGTGTAGCCACATGGCACCTCCTTCCGTCAGCCTTACCCCGTGAACCTTTGGAACCACGCGCTTGACGCTCGCGTATATTTGAGGCTCCTTTGGAAGGCCCATGAGCATGAAGTGCTCGTAGCCACCTGGCAGGAGGGCGTGGAAAATCGGGTCGTCAACGTGGTACATCTTCTCAAAGACTACCAGCGGTTGCTTCCTCACGTAGTCGTAGGTTCCTGTTATATCCACGAACGGGCCTTCGTCGACCAGCTCCGGAGTTATCTTCGCCTCGAAGACGAACTCGCTCTCGACCGGCACAGGAATTCCGCCCAGCTCAACGACCTCAACCGGCTTCCCGAAGGCGAGCTCGCTCAGCTTCGATGCTATCTCAAGCTCGCTGATTCCGTAGGCTGTGCTGGTAGCGCCTGCGAGGAGCAGGTGAATGGGATTGCCGACGACGATTCTAACGTCAAGCTCTTCTCCGTGCTCGGCCTTGTCCTTCCACATCGCGTAGAGGTGCCTAGGGACGAGCCTTATCGCAACGGTCTTCTCGTCCCTGACCATCATCCTGTGGAAGGACACGTTGACAAAGCCGTTATCGTCCTTTGCGATGACCATCGCCGAGGTGAAGTATGGCCCGCCGTCCTTGGGATAGTACTTCGGAACAGGCAGTTCAAGAAGGGAAAAGTCCTCCGTCGAGTTCTTCAGGAACGGGGCGCTTTTAACGGTTTTGTAGGGGGAGGGATTCTCCATCGCGTCCGCCACGACGTGCATCAGGCGTTCCCTGCTCGTGTTCAGGAAGCGGGCTATCCTCTCACGGGTGCTCCAGATGTTTCCGGCGACCTTCCAGCCGTCAACGTCCTCGAAGAGAACCGGCCTGTCGCGGTACTTCAGCAGATAGCGCGTTATCTCAAGTTCCTTGCTCACGGGTTCCTTTATGACAATCAGGTCGTCGAAGGTTTGAAGAATTTCCCTCAGCATGCCACCACCTTAGGCCGTTGTTCCAAAAGGTCTATAAAGCCTTTTTCCACACTCGCTTTGATTGGCCATGCCCGTGGTTGTCCTCAGGATTCCAGACGGTTCGGCACTGGTTAAGGTCGAGAAGGCGGAGCCGAGCGTCTACTTCAAAATCTACGACCTGCTCACCTACAAGAAGGACTACGGCAAATGGGAGAAGCCCGAGAGCCTCTACGACCCCTACGAGAAGACATTCCCCGTCGGTCTGCTTCCGAGGGTCAAGAAGTTCCTCAACAGCAAGGGCTACCGCGTTAGAATCAAGGACGAACGGCAGGTTCGCGGGGTTAAACTCAACTCAACGTGGAACGAGGACTACTCCCTGAGGCGCTATCAGCAAAGGGCCGTTAGGAAAGCCCTGAAGGAGAAGATGGGCGTTTTAGCTCTGCCGGTCGGGAGCGGAAAGACGGTTGTCGGGTTAAGGATAATCCACGAGCTTGACCTTTCAGCGCTCATCGTCGTCCATACGAAGGAGCTCCTCTACCAGTGGGCCGAGAAGGTTGAAGAGCTCCTCGGCGTTAAAGCAGGAATCGTCGGCGACAACAAGTGGAACGAGGAGAACGTAACGGTGGCCATGATACAGACCCTCCTTTCGAGGGGCGTTGACAAGCTGAAGAACGACTACGCGATAGTCATGTTCGACGAGTGTCACAGGACCTCCGCCGCCGAGAAATTTTACCAGCTTGGAATAAGCCTTCCCCAAGTTTACCGCTTCGGGCTCTCGGCAACACCGTGGAGGCGCGTCCGCGGTGAGGAGATAAAGATTGAGGCCGTCGTCGGCCCGATAATCTACGAGGTGAAGGCCGAGGACCTGATAAGGGAGGGCTTCCTGGCCAAGCCCCGCTTTGAAGTCATAACCTACGAGTCGAGCATGCCGTCCTTCAGCGAGCGCTACAAGGAGCTCTACGAGGACGTCGTCATGAACAACGACGAGAGGAACAGGGCAATAGTGGCAAAGGCCAAGGAGCTCGTCAGAAAGGGCCACCGCGTTCTCATCGACGTAAAGCGCATAGAGCACGGCAAAATCCTGAAGGAGATGCTTGAAAAAGAAGGAATAAAGGCCGAGTTTCTCAGCTCCAAGAGTCAGAACCGCTGGGAGGTCCTTGAGGCCTTCAAGAACGGCGAGATTCCGGTTTTAATCTCGACCCTGCTCAAGGAAGGGGTTGATATACCTGAGATTTCTGCGATAATCCTCGCAGGAGGAGGGAAGAGCGACATCATGACGATACAGACCATAGGAAGGGCCTTGAGGCCGAAGAAGGGCATGAGGGCAGTTATAGTTGACGTCGCGGACGACGACCCGCTTCTCTACACGCACTTCATCGAGAGGCAGAAAGCTCTGAAACAGTACTACGGAAAGTACTACGACAAGGAATCAAAGCTCAACGAGGCAGTCACCAAAAAGCGCCGCTCTCGTCAGAGCTCTTGAGTAGCGCTCGAAGAGGTCGCGCTTAGCTTTGGCAAGGCCCTTCTCGTCGGTTTTGAAGTCGACGCCCGGATATTCTATATGCCACAGAACGAGGTTCTCTGGAGGAGCGGGCGGAACCTTCTTCCTGTAAGTCCCCGCGAGCATGGCCCTAACGTCCTCCTGCTCGAGGAGACCGAGTCCGCAGAAGCGGAGCGCGTTGACGATTCTCCGCACCATCTCCCAGAGGAAGCTTTTGCCCGTGATTTCAACCACGTAGTAGCCGTGTCTTGGAACGATGCTGATGCGCGTTATCTCCCTAATCGGGTCCCTGCCCGGCTCAAGCTTCGCAAAAGCCGAGAAGTCGTGGGTTCCCTCGAAGAGCTTGGCGCATTCACGAATTTTCTCAAGGTCGAAGCCCTCATCGACGAGGTAGTAGCGGTAGGTCTTCGAGGTCGCCCAGAACCTCGGGTGGAAGTCAGCGGGAACCTCGGCAACGCCGAGAACCCAGACATCTCGGAGATGGTGATTCAGCACCTCTGGCCTCGCCAGGTCACTCCTCTCGCCGGGAACGAACGAAACCACGTTGAAGAACGCGGAAACTCCGCGGTCCGTCCGCGAGGCACCTTTAAAGTCGTTCTCTTCCGGGCTTTCGATGATTTTTAGTTTGGTCAAAACGCGGATGAGTTCCCCCTCTACCGTCCTCACTCCGGGCTGTCTTTGAAAGCCGTAGAATGCCGTTCCGTCGTAGGCCACGCGGAGAGCCAGCTTCATGGTTGGCGCTTCAGCGGAGGGTATAAAAAGCCTTCCCCGAAAATCCTCCAACTTTCTTGACTTTTGTAAACTCAAAATTCGAACGAAATACGAAAAAATTCCAGCAAACTTGATAAAGAGGCACGAGAACCTAAAATTGGGGTGAGAGAATGGAGGAAGTCTTTGACGTTGAGGTGCTCATAAGTGTTACAAACTTCGAGCTCATGTGCGCCCTCCTTGAGAAGAGGAAAAAGAGGGACTAAAGGTAGGGCTCCGTGTAGAGGGGCCTTAGGAACAGCTCGAAGCCCGCAACGGGCATCTCGATTCCCCACTTTTCTAAAACCGCTGGGTGAATTTCGCCGATTACGCCAATGGTCTGGCCGTTTACGATTACCGTTCCAACCCTGCCGGGGATGAAGCTCGGGTGCTCGACCTCTTCAAGCTCGTATTCGAAGCCGAGATGCCTCATCACGCTGTCAAGGATTTCCTTCGCGTCGGTGAAGGTAACCCTCGGCTGGGCCAGCACGACGGCAAGCTTGCTCTCGCTGACGGTCTTCGTTTCCCTGTCCTCGTCTATCAGGGTGGCCTTGCCGACCTCAAAGAGCCTCTGCGGGTACTCCTCGTGGGTGTTCTGGCTCAGGAAGTCGAGCAAACTCGGCAGAAGCCAGTTCCTCAGCGCTGACCACTTCGGGCTTATCGGGTTCTCTATCTCGACGAGTTCAGCCGGCGGGTTGTTAAAGTAGTCCCTTCCGTATTGGAGATTCATTTTCTCGTATTGGGCCTCCCTGTTGGTCAGGTTGAAGGTCATGACCTCCTGAAGGCCAAAGCCGACCATGAGTTCCCTAACGGCATCCTCGAACTCGACGAACTTGTCGCCCCTGCCCTGGACGGCAAGCTTCGGCTCCTCAGGCTCAATCTCGTTGTAGCCGTAGGCGATGAGGACATCTTCCAGAACGTCCCTGGCGTGCATTATGTCGTCGCGGAAGGCAGGATAGAGGAGCTTTGCTTTACCGTCCTCAAGCTTCACCTCGTACATCATCCTCTCGAGGAGGTCCCTGATTTCGCCGTCGCTCAGCTCTAGGCCGGCGAGCTTTCTTACGTAGTCCAGCTCGACCTCGAAGGACTTGGGAGTTAAATCGGGCGTTTCAATCTCAAAGTCGGGATAAACGACTTTAACGCTCCTAATCTTTCCTCCGCGCTCTGCCAGGGCAGTAACGACGACGTTAAGGGCGAGCATGACCTTGTTCAAATCCCAGCCGGTGACGTCGACGAAGACGTTCCTCGTCTCCGTTGTCACCCTTCCTGTCGTTTCGGAGTTGATTATCGGGGGCATCGATAGGACCTTACCCTCGCTGTCCACGAGGAGAGGGTAGTAGGGCTTGTCCTTAATCAGATGACCGTACTCTTTCCCTTTCTCGTGCTTTTCAAGGATTTCCTCCAGTGTAAGCTCCTCCTCGAAGCCGAGCGGGACGAACTTCTCGGTTTTCTCCCCCGCCCTGTAGTATATCGGGGGCTTCACCTTGTCGAAGTCGAAGATGCCTATTGCTACCTCCCTTCTCCTCCTTCCAAAGGTCAGAGCCACCTTCTCCTGGAGGTTAATCATCTGCTTGAGAGCCTCTTCGTCGAGGCTCAACCCCTCAACGATTGCGTAAACACCGTATGGACGGATATCCTTCAGCCTCTCGTCAACGTAAACGGTAACGTCGCTTTTCTCGACCTCGTATTCCGGCAGGCCCCTCTGGAAGCCGAGCGCCCACCGTATCTGCCTTGCTATCCCCTCAGCGCTCCAGAGGTCGGGCCTGTTCGTGTCCTTGGAGTCGGCCTTGAAGTAGATTTCACCGTTCTCCTCCCACACGTCGTCCAGCTCGCATTTGGCGTAGAGGAAGAGGTCCTCCCACTCCTCGACCGTGAATTCCCTACCGACAAGCCTCTCCAAATCCCGCTTTGACACGTCGAACTTTGGCATCTTCAACCCTCCACGTGGGCCCTTTCGGCCTTTATCTTCTCGATGAACTTCATGAACTCCGGCAGGATTAGCTCCCTCGCGCGCCATATCTCGAAGCCAACGACCTCTCCGTTTTCATCGAGGTCTATGACCACATCCCCTTTCATATCGGCATCAACGGGCTTCTTCTTTGAGAGCTGAACGTAAAGGATATCAACGTCAGGGTCGTACCTTACGCTCTGTGCCATTTCGCTCACCACACCAGCTTTGCTTCCCTCAGCCAGCGGAGGTCGTAGCTGAAGAGGTAGCGTATGTCGTCTATTCCGAGCTTGAACATGGCCAGCCTGTCGATTCCGATTCCCCACGCGATGACCGGGACGTCTATGCCCAAAGCCTTAGTCATCTCCTCGCGGAAGATTCCGGCACCGCCGAACTCAACCCAGCCAAGTTCAGGGTGGTAGGCGCTCATCTGGACGCTGGGCTCGGTGAACGGGTAGTAGTCGGGCAGGAACTTAACCTTCCTGGCCCCAGCTATCTCGACAGCGAAGCGCTTGAGGATTCCGAGGAGGTGCCTGAAGTTCAACTCTTCGCCGACGACGAAGCCGTCAATCTGGTTGAACTCGATGAGGTGAGTCCTATCGAGGACGTCCGGCCTGAAAACGCGCTGAATCGTGAAGTACTTCCCTGGAATCTCGACACCTTTCGCGAGCTGTCTCGCGTCAAGGGCAGTACCGTGCGCCCTCGGCATGAGGAGCATCGCCCTCTCCGGAGACCAGACGTAGCCCCAGCCACGCGAGCCGGCCAGACCGCGCTCGTGGGCGGTCTTAACCCTCTCAACGAGCTCCTCATCGGGCAGGTGCCCGCTCTTCGGGTACTTGAGCTGGTATGTGTCGGTCCATTCGCGGGCGGGGTGGTTCTGGGGCTGGAATAGGGCATCGAAGTTCCAGAACTGGGTCTCAATCATGCTCTCAACAGTCATCTCGATGAAGCCCATCTCGATGAGCCTTCTCCTTATCTTGTCGAGGAACGCTCTGTAGGGTTGCTTCTTGCCCGGGTAAATCCTCCTCACAGGGGCCTTTATGTCGAACTTCCTGAACTCAACTTCCCTCCATTTGCCGGACTTTATGAGTTCCGGAGTTAGAACAGAAACCTCCCGCTTCAGCTCCACCTTCGGAGCCAGCTCCTCGCCTGCCGGTGTAATCTCGACTTCCCTCTCGGTTACAGTTTCCTCCTCGCCGATTTTTCTCCTCTTAAGCTCCTTGACGGGAACGAGCTTCTCGATTTCGTTAACCGGAACGACTCCCTTCTCGGCGAGGAGCTTTAGGGCCCTGTCAATGGGCCTTTCCCCAGCTTCAAGCCCCTTCTCCGTGATTTCGAGAATTAGCTTACCGTCCTCCTTCCTGACGCTCGCCCAGCCCTCCTTCCTGAGGAGGCCAACTATCGGCTTGAGCTCGTCGTCGCTGAGAACCTCCCTGAGGTCGTCGAGCGTGACCTTTCCCCTCCCGCGGAGAAGCTTTAAGGCCCTCCACTCTGGAAGGCCGATTTCGGCGTACTTCTTCCCGGTCTCGGTGAGCTTAACGACCCTCTCGCTCCTCTCGTGGAGCTTGGCCAAACCCTTTGCCTGCAGGCCGAGAACTGCCCTCATGACCGCTACCTGCTCGAGACCGGTCTCTTTAACGAGTTCCTCGAATTTCGCTTTTTTCAGTTCGTTGAGCTTGATGAGGGTGAGCTTCTCCTGATAACTCAGCTCCATTCCAACACCTCCGGGGGAAGTGGGGAAGGGTTTACTTAAGAATTGCGGTGAAAGAAAAGGAGGAAAAATCACTCCTTCGGGAAGAAAACGACCTTGCCGGTCTTTCCGGCGCGCATGAGCTCGAAGGCCTCTTCAAACTTGTCAAAGCCTTTGTACTTGTGGGTGATAATCGGGTCGAGGTTGAGCTTTCCGCTCTGGATGAGACTTGAGACGGTGTACCATGTCTCCCAGAGGTGCCTTCCGGTGATGCCGTGAACTTCAAGGGCCTTAAAGATTATCAGGTTGTTGAAGTCGAGCGTAACGTCCCTCGGGAACAGCCCGAGCAGGGAGACCCTTCCTCCAGGGGTCGTCGCCTTAAGGCCCTGCTCAAGGGCCTTGGGGGCACCACTGAACTCGAGGAAGACCTCAACTCCCGCTCCGTCGGTTATGCTCATGACGACCTCAACAGGGTCTTCTTCAAAAGGATTGATAACGTAGTCCGCCCCAACCTTCTTGGCGAGCTTTCTCCTGAAGTCGCTTGGCTCGCTCACGATGACCGGGTAAGCACCGCTCGCCTTCGCGACGGTTATACCGAGCAGTCCGAGCGGGCCGGCTCCGGTTATGAGTGTGCTCCTGCCCGCTATCGGGCCGGCAAGAACGGTATCAACTGCATTGCCAAGGGGCTCCTGGAGTGAGGCGTATTCGGGCTTCATGTCCTTGGGGTTCTTCCAGGCGTTCTGGGCCGGAACGATGGCGTAGGTCGCGAAGACACCGTCCATATCGACGCCGAAAATCTTGGTGTTCTGGCAGACGTGGTAGCGGTTGTGCTTGCAGGCGTAGCACTTTCCACAGACGATATGTGTCTCCGCACTTATGTAGTCGCCCTCCTGAAGGTCCTCAACACCTGGGCCAACCTCGATGACCTCTCCAGCGACCTCGTGGCCCATAATCTGGGGCGGTTTAATCCTGCTCTGCGCCCACTCGTTCCACTCGTAGATGTGGAGGTCGGTTCCGCAGATGCTCGTCGCGAGAACCCTGATAAGAACCTCGCCCGGCCCGGGCTTGGGAACGTCAACCTCAACGAGCTCCGCCCCGTAGGCAGGTTTGGTCTTCATAATAGCGGGCATTTTTTCAGCCATGGCAACCATCTCCTTAACCTTACAATGGGAATCTAAACGGGGACGATATAAACCTTTTGTGTTCATCGAGTCCTTAAGGCCCATCACTGGACAGAATTGTGTAGGTGCATACGCAGAAAGCGACGTACCGACGGAAGTTCAATCGGAAACCTTATATCCTCAACTCCCAACAGAGAAGCTTAGAGGGGTAGCGATGGCACTGATAGTCGTAACGGGGCGTGGCGGAGCCGGCAAAACAACCACAACGGCGAACCTTAGCTCTTACCTTGCCATGAAGGAGTACCGCGTTCTGGCCGTTGATGGCGACCTCTACCTGCCCAACCTCGGTTTTCACTTCGCCCTAGACACGGTTAAATACACAGTCCACACCCTCCTAAAGAACCCGGACGTTGACCCGGAGTGGGCCATATACCGCCACAAGGAAACCGGCGTCTACGTGATGCCGGGGAGCACACAGCTTCAGGACGTCCTTGGAATCTCTCCGAGGAGGCTCGTTGACATCCTTGAGAGGGTGAAGTACAAGTTCGGCGTCGTTTTTGTCGACTCCCCCACGGGTGTTCCCTTTGATACCCTCCCAACGTTTCAGGTCGCCAACTATCAGCTTATAGTCGTTGAAATAGAGCGTTCTCCGATTTACTCGTTCGAGACTATGGTTAAGAACGAGATAGAAAAACTGAAGGCCCTCGGGGAGAAGTACAACCTCAACATCGGCGTCGTCCTGAATAAGGTTCGCGAGAGCGCCGATGTCGTTGATAAGATAATAGAAGCCATAGAAGAGGATTTGGACGTCCCGGTTCTCGGGTGGGTTCCCTTCGACTACAACGTCCCCGAGTCCATAAACGTTGGAGTTCCGATAATCAAGTACCTCCCCAACAGCGACGCCGCCGTCGCGTTCAAGGAAATCGGAGAAGTCCTCGAGGAATGGATTTTCGGCTGATTCTGGGGGTGTTGAAATGGAGTTTGAGGAGCTCGTTGAGAAGGTCGTTAAGGGAGAGGTAAAGCTCCACCAGGTTGAGAAGTACACGGACAAGAGAACCGCGACCGAGGTCAGGAGAAAGGCCCTTGAGAAAAAGCTCGGCGTGAAGCTCGAACACATCGGGCACTACAGCATAGACCCCGAGCAGGTCATCGGCAGGAACATCGAGAACATGATAGGCGTCGTCCAGATACCCATGGGCGTTGCCGGACCGCTCAAAATCAACGGCGAGTACGCGAAGGGCGAGTTCTACATACCCCTCGCCACAACAGAGGGGGCGCTCGTTGCCAGCGTGAACCGCGGTTGCTCCGCCCTGACCGAGGCAGGTGGCGTCAAAACGACGCTTATCGACGACAAGATGACCCGTGCACCGCTCCTCAAGTGCCCTGACGCGAGGAGGGCGAGGGAAGTCGCGGAGTGGGTGAAGGAGAACATCGACTACCTCCAGGAGAAGGCCGTCAGCAAGGTCACCAGGCACGGAAAGCTCAGGGACGTTAAGCCCTTCATAGTGGGCAACAACCTATACCTGCGCTTCGAGTTCGAGACCGGCGACGCTATGGGAATGAACATGGTGACGATAGCGAGCGAGGAGATAATGAAGGTCATCGAAGAGAAGTTCCCCGACGTTCGCTATCTCGCTCTCTCTGGCAACCTCTGCGTTGACAAGAAACCCAACGCGATGAACTTCATCAACGGACGCGGTAAGACGGTGATAGCGGAGGCAATAATTCCGCGTGAGATAGTCGAGAGGAAGCTGAAGACGACGCCAGAACTCATAGCGGAGGTGAACTACCGCAAGAACCTCGTCGGGTCGGCCCAGGCCGGCTCTTACGGCTTCAACGCCCACTTCGGCAATATAGTCGGGGCAATATTCCTCGCCACGGGGCAGGACGAGGCACAGATTACCGAAGGTTCACACGGCATAACCCTCGCCGAAGTTACGCCTGAGGGAGACCTCTACATCAGCATAACAATGCCGAGCCTCGAAATCGGAACGGTTGGGGGAGGAACGCGCGTCCCGACCCAGAGGGAGGCTTTAAGCATTATGGGCGTCGCTGGAGGGGGCGACCCACCTGGAACAAACGCCAAGAAGTTCGCGGAGATAGTTGCGGGAGCGGTTTTGGCTGGGGAACTCTCGCTCCTCGCGGCGATAGCGGCGAAGCACCTCGCGAAAGCCCACAAGGAGCTGGGACGCTAAAGGGAGACCTTCACCACCTTTCCCTTCTTCTCCGAAACCTCGTACATTTTCCTGACTGTCTTCTCATCGAGCTCAGTGGCAGGTCCCTTGACCTGCTTGGGGCCGAAGAGGTACTCAACCTCCGCGAAGATTACAGCCAGGAGAATCGCCGTCCAGAAGCCTATGTGAAGCTCGTTCTCGATGTAAATGACCCCCGAAGTTGCGGCGAAGTCTATGAGAAAACGCCACCACTTTCCCTTCCTCTTGGTGCCCTTGAGGCTCTCAAGCTCGTCCTCAGCGAGGGCCCTGAAAAACTCTCCGAGGTTCTTTGGATGGATTACAAAGACTCTCGGTAAGGTTTCGTTGATTAAAACCAGCTCATCTTTAACCGAAAGGACGAAGACGTAGCGGTTTTCAGCTTTGACATCAATCACGAGCAGTCCCGCGTTCTTTCCAGGTGGCTGCACGATTGAGAAGCTCTCTGGAGTAGGGTTCTTGAACTCAAGTGCCAAAGGAAAGGCCTCCCTAACCCTCTCCGGCGGAACGTTGAGCTCGTAGTAGAGGATTGGGACGGCGTTGACGAACTTCATCGGAGAGAAAACGACTTCACGCTTTAAATGGTTTTCGCCCCGCGTTGGTAAGGCAGGCTTTAAAAGGGCAGAGGGAAAACGGAAACGGGGATGATGAGCGCTTTTCCCTCACTCTGAGGCGTGATGAGGAGCCGATGCTCTGACCCGCTCCCGCTTTTTGTAGCCCCTTCTGAAGTTCTCAATAACCCCAGAGAGCAGAAAGAGAAGGGCCATGTATGAGGAAACCTCGTTGAGAGCGTCGTTTTTGTAGCCCAAGTAGCCGAGGAGGATTGCCAAACCCCAAAGAGCGGCCTGGACGATATTCACAACGGTGTCGAGCTTGAGCCTCTTCACACCGAGTATTTCTTCAGCAACCCTCCTTAGCCCGTTTTCTCTACGTATAATGAACTCATAGCTCTCCTTGGCGTTTTTAATAACGTGAGCGCCTTCAGCGACGTAATAGATGTCTTCTGGCGTTTTGATAACCGTTGCACTACTCTCCGACATGAGAATCTGATAAAGTGCCCAGTACAGGCTCTCCACGTCAGGGCTAGGCAGGGCTATATAAGTCCCCGCCAGTTTTCTGACATCAACATCCCTAGAGTCGACCACGAAGTATCTGACAACGAACTTTGCCTTAACCATCAATAAAAGTAAGAAAAAGAACTTAAAAAGTTAGCTCCCGCTCAGCTCCCGAATCTTCCTTCTCACTAAGGTGCTCACGAGCTTGCCGTCGGCCCTTCCGCGGAGCTTTGCCATTGCCCTTCCCATTATCATGCCCATCGCGCCCATTCCCTTGGCCTTGATGACGTCTATGTTTGCCTGGATTACCTCATCAATGATTTTCTCAACCTCTTCCTCGCTGAGGAGCGTTAGACCCTTCTCCTCTGCCACCTGCTCGGCGGTCTTCTCCGGATTCTTCGCAAGCTCCTTGAATATCTCCTCAAAGGCCTCCTTGGCAATCTTACCGTCGAGGTAAAGCTCAAATGCTTCTCTGATGTGCTCGTCCGTGATGTTCTCAATCGGAACCTCCTTCTTGAGGCCCTTGAGGACGACCACGAGGATTGAAGCGGCCAGCGAGGGTTTTACTCCCTTCTTCACGAGCTCCTCGAAGAGCTCGTCGCGCTCGTCGTTTACGAGGGTCTCTGCCAGGCTTTTGTCAATCCCATACTCCTTCACGTAGCGCTCAACCCTCTCCTGCGGGAGCTCTGGCAGGTTGGCCTTAATTCTCTCCTTCTCCTCAGGCGGAATGAAAATCGAGGGTATGTCCGTTTCAGGATACATCCTCGCCTTTCCGGGGAGCGGGCGCATGTATTGAGTGTTTCCGTCGGGCAGGGCCCTCCTCGTCTCCTCTGGGACGCCCTCTATAGCTTCTCTCGCGCGCTTAATCACCTCGCGGAGGGCCTTCTTTGCCGTTTCCTCGTCCGCCGCAACGAGAACGAAGGCGTCGAGCTCTCCGAGGTTGAGTTTTTCAATAACTGCATTAACCTCTTTTTCTGTAATTCCATAATTCGGTAACTCATCGATGTGGAAGATGCCCTTCACGTACTTCTTGGCCCTGTCGGCCATCTCAGTGCCGAGCCTCCTGCCGGGCTGAATTTCCCTGCCGATTAAACCCCTGAACTTCGGCAGTTTGACTGCCAAAACCTTACCGCCCTTCTTTATCGTCCGGGCGATTATCTTGGACTCAGTGTTCTCGAAGACGTCGGTAACGTCGTAGAACTCCTCCTTAATGTCCTCAGGCTTAACACCCCTCTCACGGAGCTCGTCCCTTATCTTGAGCAGGTTAAGCTGTCTCTCAACTTCCCTCTCGATGATGAGCGGAATCATGTCGAGCTCCTGCACTCCCTTAATCTCGACGCGGGTGCCACCTTTAATCGAGACGTTCAAATCTTGCCTTATCGTTCCGAGACCGCGCTTGACCTTCCGGGTGGCCCTCAGGGCGTCGCCGATGTACTTCGCGACCACCTTAGCCTGCTCCGGGTGGTGTATGTCCGGTGTCGTGCTTATCTCAACGAGCGGGATGCCGAGGCGGTCGAGGCGGTAGATTACCTCCTTCTCCTTCCTCTCGACGATTCTGCAGGCGTCTTCCTCAAGGCATATCGTCGGGATTCCAACGCTTCCCCATGGAGTATCAACCCTTCCGTCGAGCGCTATTATCGCCGTCCTCTGGAAGCCCGAAACGTTCGAGCCGTCAATGACGATTTTACGCATGAAGTGGACCTCGTCAACGGGCTTGGCGTTCAGCAGGTAGGCAATCTGAAGTGTAACCTCCAAAGCCTCTCTGTCAGGTCCCCTTGGCGGTTCCTCGTCCATATAAACGAGGTCGCTCAGCTCGTAGTTGCCTTCGTAAATGTACTTCCTCCCCTTCTTGAACTCCTCAAGTGCCGCGGGGTCAATTTCGCCGAGCTCGCTCATCGTGGGCCTGAGGCGTCTTTCAAAGGTGAAGTCCACCTTCTCGGTCAGCTCGCTCGGAACGAGCGAGAACAGCTTCTTGGTATCGAGCTGTCTGTGAATCTCAAGACCGACCTTAAGGCCGAGCTCCTTGTAATCGAACTTCTCGGTCATCTTCATCACCTCAAGAACGTGTCGTACCTCGTGTAGGGCGTAATCTCGCCGGCGTAGTTCGTCAGCATCATCTTCCTTACCTCACTAAGCTCCCTCGTGTGGCCGAGGACCCACATGAGCTTGACGTAGGCCGTCTCTGGCAACATGTCCTCACAGGGTATCGCCCCCGCCTTCAGGAGCTTCCTGCCGTTGGAGTAGACGTTTAGGTTCACCCTGCCGTAGAGGCACTGGCTCGTGACGCAGACTGCCACGCCTTCCTCGACCGCGCGCTGGACGTGGGGGATGAAGTCCTGCGGAACGTGACCGAGACCGGTTCCCTCTATCACAACACCCTTGTAGCCCTTATCAACGAGGAAGTCGAGGAGCTCACCGCTGATTCCTGGGTAGATTTTCAGGATTGCAACCTTTTCCTCAATCTTCGTGTCGGCTATGACTTCTCCCTCACTTCTCCTCCTGTAGTCGCTCCTGAGGAACTCTATCCCACCTTTCGGCCATATCCTTGCTATCGGGACGTCGTTTATACTCCTGAAAGCATCGCGCCTGCTGGTGTGCATCTTCCTGACCTTCGTTCCACGGTGGGCTAAACAGTAGGTGTCGCTCGTCTCGCCGTGCATCACCACCATGACCTCGGCAACGTCGCTCGTCGCCATCCTGACCGCACAGGTGAGGTTCATGGCCGCGTCACTGCTCGGCCTGTCAGAGCTCCTCTGCGCACCAACGAGGACGACCGGCTTCGTAAGGTTCCTCAGCATGAAGCTCAGGGCCGAGGCGGTATAGGCCATTGTATCAGTTCCGTGCGCTATCACAACGCCGTCCTCACCGCCGTTGAGGGCTTTGGCTACCTCCTCGGCTATCCTCGCCCAGTAGGCCGGCTTCATGTCCTCGCTTAAAATGTTCATTATGAGCTCGGGCGTAACGTTGGCCATCTCGAATATCTCCGGGACGGCCTTCGCAAGCTCCTCGGCGGTGAAAGCAGGGTGAACTGCCCCAGTCTTGTAGTCAATCCTGCTCGCTATCGTTCCTCCGGTTCCGAGAATCCTGACGTTCGGGAGGCCCTCCTTCCGCGGGAGAACTTCCTTGAACTCCATCTTCGGCTTCTCGACGGCCTTCTCAAGGATTTCAACGCCCTCGATTGCATCAATGAGAACGCCGACGTTGTAGCCGTTGTCGAGCTTTATCGTCAGCGTTTCGCCGGGCGAAAGCTCGTACGGAGGCATCACGAGGCCCTCAAAGGTAATTCTCTCGTCCCCTTCCCTTTTGACGACCCTCACGAGGTCGCCTACCTCAAGTCCATGTCTCTTCATGAACTCCTCAACCTTCCTCATAAGCATCCCCTCGTACACTTCAACCGATGAGAATAGGGGCCCGGCTTATAAGGGCTTTTGCCTCACCGCTCGGCAATCATGAACCTCGGCTCCTCAATCCACTCGCTCTTACAGCGCGGACAGCGGGAGGGAATGTTGATTTCGGGCCTGAAAACGAAACCGCACTTCCTGCACTCGGCCGGTTTGACAAGCAGAACCTTTCCCTCGCGCCTTAGGATTTTCTGAATCGCCTTGAGGTCCTCCAGAATGAGCTTTTTGCTCCCCCTGCCCCGGATTCCGAGAACCTGGGCTAACTCGCTCACCGAATAATCCCGCTCCTCCAAAAGGCTTATTATCCGTTCCCGTCGAGTGGCCATCGGAGGAACTTGGGAGGAGGAATAAAAAACTTTAGGGTGGGACGATGATAGTCGAGAAGGCCGAAAGGGTTCTTGAGGAGCACAAACTCTGCGACCACTGCCTCGGCAGGCTCTTCGCCAGGCTCGGTAAGGGGACGAACGAGGAGCGGGGGAAAGCAATAAGGTTCGTCCTCAACATGGAGCGCTCCGCGAGGGGCTTAGAACCGATAGCTGAGCCAGAGGAGTGTGAGCTCTGCCACAACGTCTTTGAGAGGATTCCCGAGCTCGTGGAGGCCATGGAGGAAGCGAGCAAGGATATCGAGTTCGAGACGTTTCTCGTCGGTTCCCGCTTCCCGGAGGAAATCAAGGAGAAAGAGAAGGCTATCTGGGAGGAGTTCAATATTGACACCGCCGAGCCGATAAACCGTGAGTTCAACCGCGAGCTCGGCAAGGCCTTTGGGAGGGCAATGGAAAAAGAGACCTCGAAGAACCCCGACCTTGTTTTCATAGTCGAGCCGTTCTCTGGTGAGATAGAGCTTCAAATCAACCCGGTTTACGTTTACGGGCGTTATAGAAAGCTCGTGCGCAGGATTCCCCAGACGCCTCTGCCCGACTTCGAGGACAGCGTAGCCTCGATAATCTGTCGGGCGTTTTCGAAGGCCTTCGAAGGTAAGTGCGTCTTCAAAGGCGCGGGGAGAGAGGACGTTGATGTCAGAACCCTCGGCAACGGAAGGCCCTTCATAGTTGAAATTAAGAGCCCGAGGAGGAGAAGGGTTGACCTCCGGAAGATAGCGGAGGAGATAAACGCGAGTGGGAAGGTGGAGGTTCTTAATCTTCGCTTCGTCTCGGCGAAGGAAGCCGAGGAGGTTCTAACTAAGAACCACAGGAAGGAATACCTCGCTCTCGTTCTCGTCGAGGAGGGCATAACGCCGGAGGAAGCCGAGGAAGTTGCGAGGAAGCTGGAGGGGCTTGAGATACACCAGAGAACGCCCTGGCGCGTCAGGAAGGCGAGGGCCGACAAGGTGAGGGTGAGGAAGGTTCACGAGGCCGAGGCGAGGTGGGTTGACGAGAAGCACTTCGAGCTTCGTCTCGTCACCGACGGAGGGCTCTACATCAAGGAGCTGGTTTCGGGCGACAAGGGGAGAACTAAGCCGAGCGTTAGCGATTTGCTCGGGAAGAAAGCCTGGTGCGAGAGGCTCGACGTGCTGAACATCTTAGACGAGTAGTTGTGTTCCCCCAAGAAATCTTTTTATATTTCCTCTGCAAAGTTGGATTTGGTGGTAGATATGTCTTGGAGGGTTCCCCCAGCTGTGTTTGTTGCATTGCTTACGATTGGCCTTGTCAGCGGTTCTGCGGTCATACTTGCGCCGCCAGAAGGTATGGCAACGTATCCAGAGGTGATAGCGGGTGTAGGAAGCGATGGAGATGGAGGCTTCGTGGTTGTTGTTCCGTTCAACATGACCTCCAATGGAACGCCAGTGGTTCCGGGGGCCTGGGTTGGGGACTTCTACCCCAACGGCTCGCTTAAGTGGGGCGAGAACGTAAAAGGTGCCCCGTTGCACCCCTCACCGAGAATTTTCAGGGCAACCGCCAACGGCTCAATCCTTCTCATCGGGCAGAGCGACGAGGGAAATCACACAGACATCTGGGTGATTAAACTCGACAGGGACGGAAAACTCCTGTGGTCCAAGGATTACCTGCTCAACGTGAGCCCGGGCTGGATAATGACCGTTGACGACGCTGTTCAGGCGGGAAATGAGATACTCATCGCGACCCACGTTGACAGCTTCAGGGGGAACGAGCAGGTCACGGTTCCGGTCGTCCTGGCACTCGACGGAAACGGGAAACTCCTCTGGGCCAGGGAGTACAGGATACCTCACGGCCCCGGAGAACTTTACAGCACGGCGATTGGAAAGGTTGGGGACGGATACTACCTGATACTGCACGATGAGAGGAACTGGTACTACCTGAGGCTCGATAAAGAGGGCAACCCAGTTGGAACGTGGAAGGTGACGAGTTCGCTCAAGGGGTTCTTCATAAAATCGGCGCTCTCGCTGGGGAATACAGTCTACTTTCTCGGAGGTTCCTCAAACGGGACGGTTCTTGGGGCAATCGTCGGGAACTCCACCATCTGGGCCAAGCTGTACATCCTGATTCCTGAGAAAACCTGCACTGAAAAAAGTGAAAACGTCACCGTCCTGAGCACGAGAACATCTTCAACGGAACCGGCACCGGCGCTGACCGTTTCAGGAAACTACCTCCTTTTCCAGCCAACTGTCGTTGAGGCGTTCAGGCTGGCCTGCAACGATGGCCTTAACACCACCTACGCGGTCATAAAAACCGACACGATGGGAATAGTGGTTGGTAGCTTTGTCGCGGTCTCCAATGGAATGCCATGGGAAAAAACGACCCTGCCTGAGTTCTTGTCAGAGCCCGTGGGAGTGAGCGCAAACGGGAATTCCTTCATAGCCATCTGGAGGGAAACAACCGCCTCAGGAGCGGTGCTGCACTTCCGGGGCTTTGCAATACTGTCCAACCTGCAATCAAAACCAGAGGGCCCCGTCATTGGAACGTACGGCTTCAGGGTCAACGTAATGCCTGTGGACGTTGAACTAACTCCCGGACCAGTGGCCACAAAGGGAGAACTCGACGTGAAGACAGTGGAGGAACCGGTAACCATCGAGAAAACACAGGGAGTTCCTGTCAAGGTATTCACAACAGAGGAATCCTCCGAAGGGAGCATCTGCGGGCCGGGAATCATCCTTCTACTTTCGCTTCTCGTTGCACTGCGGAGGCGCGGATGACTTTCCTTTTTCCACCTTTTGAGTGAAAGATTTATAAAGGGGCCCTTGTAGGTTTTAGTGATTCCCAGGGGGTTAGTCCTAAGTCTAAACGGAGCGAAAAGCGTTCCCCCTTGAAAAATCCCGTGTCGTAAATCCGAGTTTGCCCGTTGGGGCCCGTAAAAGTTGAGAGGTGGTGGAAATGGTTCAGAAGGCGCACAGCTTTAGGAGGAAGACCAGGGGTAAGCTCAGCAAGAAGCCGAGAAAGAGGGGTCTTCCCCCGCTCACCAGGTTCCTTCAGGAGTTTGAGGTCGGGCAGAGGGTTCACATCGTCATAGAGCCGAGCTACCACAAGGGCATGCCCGACCCGAGGTTCCACGGAAGGACCGGAACCGTCGTCGGCAAGCGCGGCGATGCTTACATCGTCCAGATAAGGGACGGGGGTAAGGTTAAGACCTTCTTCATACACCCGGTTCACCTCAGGCCACAGAAGGGATGAGCATGATAGGTCGTAAAAAGCTCGGGGAGCGCTACCTCACGATAGCCGAGACCAGGGAGCTCCTCGAGCGCAGGAAAGAAGAGGGCATGGAGGAGAATCCCGAGGAGCCGATGTTCTACGAGGCAAGGGTTAGCCTTGAGCATGCCGAGAAGTTCGCCAAGCTCAGCCCAGAGAAGGCGAAGGAGCTCAAAGAGAAGCTCATGGAGCTCTTTGACTGGATTGACGACAGAATAGCCTCGAAGATAGTGGACATCCTCCCCGAGGACTACCTCGACATCAGGGTCATCTTCGCGAAGGAGGACTACATGCCCTCGCCCGAGGAGGCCGAGGAGATAGTCAAGCTCGTTGATGAGTACCGGCCCCTCGACTGATTTTCTCCTTTTCTTAGCGTGAGGAAAGTATAAAAACTCCGGGCCAAAATAAGTTCTGGGGGAGAGAGAATGGACAGGTACAGGAGACATTCTTACCGTGAAAGCCTCGAGAAGAAGAGGCGAAACCTTGAATATGAGGAGTACGCTTACGTGCTCGACTACCTTCCCGAGGGTTACCTCGATATCTCGACCGGCAGGCGAAGCGGGAAGCCAGTTGCCCAGGTGCTCGGTGAGAAGGCCTTCACGCTCCTTGAGGTAACGCCCAAAGAGGACCTAATGCTCTACGAGAGGGTTTTCATCGGCAAGGGGAACCGTGATAAAATCCTCCTCATCAACAAGAAGATAACCTACAACGACCTGACCGACACGGCCAAAGCGGAACTCCCCTACGTCGTAGAGGAGATTGTTAAGAACAATGAAGAACGCTTCATCCAGTTCTTCAACGTTGCCCCTCCGATAACCAACAGGCTCCACAGCCTCGAGCTCCTGCCGGGCATAGGAAAGAAGCACATGTGGGAAATCATTGAAGAGAGGCAGAGGGAGCCCTTCAAGAGCTTTGAGGACCTGAGAAAGCGCGTTAAGGGCCTCCCCGACCCGGTCAAGATGATAGCCAAGAGAATCGTTGATGAGCTCCAGGACAAGGACCGCTACAAGCTCTTCGTCGGCCACAGGAGGATTTTCAGGGGATGAGGGACGAGCTCTTCTCCCTTATTTACAAGTACAACCTCAGACCCAACCGCGACCTCGGCCAGAACTTTCTGATAGTGCCCGACATCATCGAGAGGAACGTCGAGAGGGCAGAGCTGAGCGAACGCGATGTCGTTCTCGAAATAGGGCCCGGTCTGGGCGTTCTCACAAAGGAGCTCGCCGAGAGGGCGGGAAAAGTCTACGCCATCGAGAAGGACAGGCGGATAATAGAGATTCTGAGGAAGGAGTATGCCTGGCCAAACGTTGAGCTCATCGAGGGGGATGCAGTTAAGGTCGAGTGGCCGGAATTCAACAAGATGGTTTCCAATCTGCCGTATCAGATTTCCTCGCCGGTGACATTCAAGCTCCTAAAGCACGAGTTCGAGCGGGCGGTTTTGATTTACCAGCTTGAGTTCGCCGAGAGGATGGTCGCGAGGCCGGGAGATAAGAACTACTCACGCCTTTCGCTGATGGTTCAGGCGAAGGCCAACGTCGAGCTCGTCGAGAGGATTGGCAAGGGCGCCTTCTGGCCGAGACCGAAGGTTGATTCGGCCGTCGTCGTAATCGAGCCAAAACCGAGGGACGAGCGTATAGAGCTCGACGAAAACCTCGTCAAGGCCCTTTTCCAGCACAGAAGGAGCACGGTCGCTTCGGCCCTCAAGAAGTCGGCCCACATGCTCGGAGTTGACAAGAGAAAGCTCAAAGAGGTGAGAAACCTGCTGAACTCCGTCCCCCACTCGGGCAAGAGAGTCTTCCAGCTCGGCCCGGCTGAAGTCAAGGAGATTGAAGAGCGCCTGAGGGATGAGGGGATTATAGGGGCTCTTCACCCGTGAGCTCGCGGTAGAGCTCCCTCAACAGTTCTCGGTTCGTGTTTTCAAGCGCCCTTGCCCGGGAAAGGGCCTCCTTAGCGTCCTCCGAGAGGAGTCCCTCAAGCCTCGTCAGGATTCTGTCAGAGAGGTCTTCAAGCTGAATCAGGTACTCTACTATTTCGCCGACGTTGCCGGAGTAGACCAGCCTCCAGAGCCTGTCCTTTAAAATTTTGGGGCCGGGTGTGTCAACCTTGGGCGGTTCCGGAGATTCCCCCGGAAAAAGCTCGCGGAAGAGATTAACGTAGCCTTCTGCCCGTTTGAGGGAGTTCTCATAAAGGTGCTTGAAAAGCCTCGGCACCCTCTGGTCCCAGGTTACCTCGCCGCTCATCTCGTAAAGCTCATAGTAGAGCTCGGCCCTCTTGAGCTCCTGCGCGATTATATGCGAGAGAATTTCCTTTGGACCGAGCCTCGAAAGCTCCTTCAGCACTTCATCAACCCAGTCGGGAACGGCTCCCCCTTCCATGATTACCCCCATCACTGTTGGCCGATTGGTTTTTAAAACCCATCGCGTACGGCGGGACATGTGGATAGTGCTGATAGACGGCTACACCGATGAGCCGGCGGGTCTCGGCGTTCCACCCTACCTTGGAATCTACCCCAGATACGCCTACGGCGCGATAAAGAAGGCCCGAAAGGACGCCCAGGTATTCTACCTGACGATTGACGACCTGCGCGCGACCTTCCTCGGTGAGAGGGGGATAGAGACGAGGAACAAGACCCCCAACTTTCCAAAGACCAGAGAGATTCTGGAGAAGGCCGATTTGGTAGTTTACATTGGTGGTCTGCACACACCCGGAAAATACCTCTCAGCCGTCCCTGGAAGCGTTGAAGAGGTGGCACGGTTCCTGAGGGACGTGAAGGCGACCAAAATCCTTGGCGGGCCAGCTTTTATGGGTTCGGCCTCGATGGGAGGCGTTAAAATCACGAGCAGGGAGCTCCAGCTGGCCGAGAGCGTGTTTGACCACGTCGTCTACGGGGACCTGGAGGCTTTTCTCTTCGATTATCTAACCAATCCGAAGGACGCAGACCCTCTCAGGTTCAGAAACTATAACGAATTACGCGATTATGCAATTATTGGGGCGGAGGTCGTGAAGCAGTTTCCAGATTATCCCGACTTCGTCATCGTGGAGATTGAAACCCAGCGGGGCTGTCCAAAGGCGATGGGTATTGGGGGCTGTTCCTTCTGCACCGAGCCGGTGAGATACAGGAAAGTTGAGGACAGGCCGATTGAGGATGTTGTTGCGGAAGTAAAAGCCCTCTACAACCTCGGTGTGAGGCACTTCAGGGTTGGAAGACAGAGCTGCATATTCTCCTACATGGCGAGGCCGAACGGACGCGTTCCGGTTCCCAATCCCGATGCAATAGAGAGGCTCTTCGCCGGAATCCGCGCGGCCGCGCCGGACGTTAAAACGCTCCACGTGGACAACGCGAATCCAGCAGTCATAGCCAACTATCCTGAGGAGAGCGTTAGGATTGCAAAGGCGCTCATAAAGTACGGGACGCCGGGCAACGTCGTTGCCTTCGGCCTTGAGAGCGCCGACCCCAAGGTTGCCAAGTTGAACAATCTGAACGCGACCGCCGAAGAAACCTACGAGGCAGTGAAGATTCTCAACGAGGTCGGCGCGAGGAGGGGCTACAACGGGATGCCCTGGCTTCTGCCGGGGATAAACATCATCTTCGGCCTGCCGGGCGAGACGAAGAAAAGCTACGAGATAACCTTCCAGTTCCTTAAGAGGCTCCTTGACGACGGGCTGATGGTGAGGAGGATAAACATAAGGCAGGTAGTGGTTTTCCCGGGAACGCCCCTGTGGCATATGCGGAACAAGGTCAGGACTGAAAAGCACAAGCGGCTGATTCAGCACTACCGGCACAAGATAAGGCACGAGATTGACCTGCCGATGCTCAAGAGGGTTGTCCCCGTTGGAACTGTGCTGAGGGACGTTCGGACAGAGGTTTTCGACAATGGCCTGACCTACGGAAGGCAGATAGGAAGCTACCCTCTCATCGTAGGGATTCCCAAGGAAGTTCCCCTCAACCGCTTCTACGACGTTCTCATAGTTGACCACGGCTTCAGGAGCATAACGGGAGTTCCCCTTCCGATAAACGTGAACCGCGAGAGTCCGAAGGTTCTGCAGCTCATCCCTGGAATCGGAAAGAAGACCGCAACCAGAATCCTCGCAAAGAGACCCTTCAAGGACGAGGATGAGTTCTTCAGGGCTGTTGGAGAGGATAAAAGGGAAATCCTTGAGGGAAAAATCAGCCTGTAGCCGAGACTATCTCTGGGTTTTTGCCCTCGGGCCACTGGAACCCTATGATGTTCTCAATGAGAACTATCTCCGCGCGAAGGGTTTCGTCCGTTGTCCCCTCGATAACGAGAAGACCCTTGCGGGGGATGTAAACGCAATTGCACTTCGCGCCTTCAGCTGGCCCGATGAGGAGGACCGTTAGCACTTTTTCGTTTCCGAGGGCTCCCCTACCTATCTCGAACTTTGTCCAGAAGCTTAGGTAGGCCACATCGTGTCTCAGCTGGGTCTGTTCGTAGGCGTATTCCTTTGCGCTGGCATTGTCATAGCCCTTGGACTTCGCGAGCAGATAGTAGTTCATTGAAAATATGCTCGACACTAGTGCGGAAATCTCAGTAACAGCGGCCGTCCTGAACTGGCAACTTCCAGGGTAAAGATTGGGATTAGTCTTGCACTCTTGAACATCAGGACTCCCTAAGACTATCACAAACCTATCATAGAGACCTCTCAGCGTAAGGTTCAGGTCAACCTCTGGACTGCCCGTTATGTAACTTTTGAGTGTTATGTTAAAGGCCTTTGAACCGGGAGGAAGAGACTTCTGAACCTGACTGTACTGAGCTGGATTCATGATGTAGAACTGACCGCCAGAGTACAAAACCACGTAGTGAGATTCGCCCTTGGGATTTCCAGGGTTAATGACATTGGAGAACTTTGAGTAGCTATAGAGAACGTAGGAAACTGGCGCCAGAACAACTAGCAGTACAATGATTAGAGCAACTGTCTTTTTGTTCATTCAGAAGACCTCCCAGGGAATAAGAAGCGAAGATAAAAGAGGGGAAGGAGTTCACTCCTTCGCGAGCTCAGCGATGTGCTTCATGAGCTTCTCGGCGGCAACCCTGGTCTCGTTCCTGGTGGCACCAGCAACGATGACGACGTCGTAGCCACCAAGGGCGTCCTGGAGGTACTCAACGTCGCCAGCGCTGTTGTACCAGTCAACCTTGCTGACGTTGTGCTCGACGAGGTACTTGGTAACGCTGTTGGCAACCGGACCGCCGACGAGGATGAGGTTGCTTCCTGGGTCGTTGACGTTAATCTCGTAGTCCATGTAGACAATCGGCTCGGTGACCGGCTTGGGCTCAACGGTGGTAGCGGTGGCGTAGATGCCCTCGATGGTGTAGTCGCTGTCCGGAATCTGGTCGCCGACCTTGAGCTCCTTCTCGACGACCTTGCCCTCCTTCTCCTTGAGGCAGATGTAGGCGTAGGCGACTATGTACTGCTTGCCCTCAGGAGCAGCGACGAACTCACCGGTGGCCGGGTTGTAGTACTTGTCGTAGGCCTTCTCCTCGTACTTGTACTTGAGGTCGTAGACGCCGAAGACGTCAATCGGGTTGCCCTCGAGGGTCTTGTCGTTGACGAGGGTGATGTTGGTTATGTACCAGGTGCCGTCCTTGAGGGCGGTGTTGACGGTAGCGTTCCATCCGTCGGCCGGGTGGAAGACCGGACCGAGGGTCTGGATGTCGTACTCGGCGTAGATGCTCGCGATGATGTGGTTGTCGATACCGACGAAGGTGTCCTCAAGCTTGAGCACGAGGTCAGCCTTGTAGCCAGCGTCGGCGAGGCTGTCGTAGGCCTCAACCTGGCCGTCCTCCTCGACGAAGTACTTCGGAGCGTTCTTGTCAAGGATGACCTGGCCGGTCTGGGCGCCGGTGGCGGCGTCCTTGACTATGACAAGGGCCCTGGTCTCCTGGAGGTTGATGTCGAGGACGGTAACGACCCAGTTGGTTCCCGGAATGGTCTTGCTCTGGCCAACCTCGTACCACATCGGGTTGTCGTCGGGCAGCATACCTGCGGTGAAGGTGCCGTTGCCGACCTCAAGGATGTTGTACTCCTTACCGAAGACGGTGAAGCTCATACCAGCGCTGACGCCCGGGAAGACCTCATCGACGATGGTACCGCCGTTGGCGGCAACCTCCTCAGCGTCGCCGATGTAGTAGTTGGTAACGCTCTCCTCCTTGGCGATGGCACCCCACTCGGGCTCGCCCTCGTAGGTGGTCTCGGTGGTGGTGACGCTGTAGTTGTAGAGGACGTAGTCAACGAGGATGCTGAGCTTGCCTGGCTCGACGACGATGTCGGCCTTCTTCGGCGGAGCAACCATCGTCCAGTTGCTCGGGTCAATGCTCTTGAGCTCGGGGTTGGCTATGGTAACGTGCCAGTCAATGCTGTAGTCACCAGCCTTGTCCTTGCCGGTGAGGGTGACCGGAACGTTGAAGTTCTCAACGAACTCGGTGTAGTTGTAGGTGTAGGCGGTCGGGGAGTCAGCACCGTTCCACCAGTAGGTGCCCGGAAGCTCGTCATAGCTGGTGGCCCAGCTGGTTATGTTACCGTCGTTGGTAGCGTTGATGGTAGTGAAGTTGTAAGCGTAGATAGTCCACATGGCCTCGGTCTCAGGCGGGTACTCAGCCTTAACCTTAACGTAAGCGTTCTGAGCCTCAACCTGCTTGGTGGTGTAGAGCAGGCTTCCAAGGGCGACAGCTATGTCAGCGGCGCTCGCAACGTCCATAGCAGCAGCGTTGCTTCCAACCACGATTTTAACGTTCGGGGTACCGTCAGACTTGACGAAGAAGCTCTTCGGTATCTTCTGAACATCGGTAGTGGCGCTGGCGAAGCCGATGGTGGCGCCAATCATTGCGGCACCAACAGCAAGTGCCGCGATTTTCTTCACCTTCATTTCACAACACCTCCCTAAGTTGTTGGGCTAAAGCCCCATCTAAGTGTTGTCACTGTCATTTGGCGCCCAAAGGGTATATATACTTTTCGCTTTCAGACCCTTTCACTGGCCCAAAAAAGCTCGCCGATTGCCGTAAATGATAAAAGAAAGCTTAACTAAATGCCTATGGCAAATTCGCCTTTTGCCGATAATATCATTGGTTCGACATAAGGGCCTTTTTAACTGGTCTGCTCGTGAGCTCGTTAACGAAGCCTCCAAGGTCAGTCAAAGTGTTCTGGAGTTCTCCCGCGGTAACGTCTATGATTTCTGGCTCAAGGATTGAGATGGCAACAGGAGCGTACTTGCCAACCAGCTGGAACAGCGTCTCAAAGTTCGACAAGAGCTCAACCGCAAGGAGTCCCTTGAACTCTCCGTCTTCCTCTGAGCCCTCAAGTGCCATGACGTTTATCAAACACCCCTCCAGCGACAGGGCCTTTTTCATGGTTTCCTCAACAGAAGCTCTGTCTTTGCCGGAAACCTCTATTACAAGGCGATATCTGATGTACCTGTCGTCGAGAATTAGGGATTCAATTTCTTCCCTCGAATACCCAATCCTAGGTTCTGGAACCTCGCTCAGGTCCGGATAGGCCGCGAGACTGCCAAATTTGTTCATCAGCTTCCCCATTACGAGGGATACATCCCCGAGAATCTTCATGAGGCTCTTTGAGTCCAGTTCGATTTTACCGGGAGCGAGAACTTCAACGATGGCAGGACCGTACTTTAGGACGGCATTGACAACTCCCTCAAAGGTTCCCCGAACTTTCGCCTCTATTACTGCGGAGTACTTGAGTACCCCTTCCCCCTCCATTATATCCTCGGGGTTAATTTCGAGAACTTCGACCAGGTTCTCCCCCTTTAGCTCTTTCACGATATTTTCTACAGCGCTTTCCAAAGCTTTCTTGTCGTTGGAAAGGCCTTCGATGTAAAAAATCGCCTCAATCTTATCCATTTTCACCACCACATCCCCGGATAGCGCCTTTTCTTGTAGGTGCCAACTATCGGGATTCTCTCACCGCAGTACTTACACCTTCCGTCCTCGGTGATATTGTACTCGGTAATCTCAAAGCCGTAGCGGACTATTAAAGGCTTTCCACACTTGGGGCAGTAAGTGTGCTCACCCGGATGACCCGGCACGTTGCCGATGTAGACGAACTTCAGACCCTCTTCTTTAGCTACGCGGTAGGCCATCTCTATCGTCTCGAGCGGTGTCGGTGGAAGGTGGAGGAGCTTGTAGTGCGGGAAGAAGCGGGAGAAGTGCACCGGCGTGTCGTCGCCGAGTTCATCGACAACCCATCTGGCGAATGCCCGTATCTCCTCTTCCTTATCGTTGAGCGTCGGGATTATGAGATACGTTAACTCGACGTGGATTCCAAAGTCCTTCTTCGCTATTACCGCCGTCCTCCTGCTCGGCTCACCGCTCGGAACTCCGGCTATCTTCATGTAGAACTCGTCGCTGAAGGCTTTGATGTCGATGTTCATCGCGTCGATGTAGGGCGCGAGTTCTCTAAAAGGCTCCTCGTTGATGTAGCCGTTGGTGATGAGGAGGTTGTGGATTCCTTCCTTCTTCGCGAGCTTCGCCGTGTCGAGAACGAACTCGTACCAGATTACGGGCTCGTTGTAGGTGTAGGCTATGCTCTCACAGCCGTAGCGCTTCGCTATGGCAACGACCATCTCGGGCGTCATGTCGTGGAGGTATGGAAAGCTTTCATCCGCTTGGCTTATCTCCCAGTTCTGGCAGTGCTTGCAGTGCATGTTACAGCCGACAGAGCTTATCGAGAGCGCGCACGAGCCGGGCCAGAAGTGGAAGAGCGGTTTCTTCTCCACAGGGTCGGCTCCGATGGCTGAAACCTTGCCGTAGTTGAGCGTGTAAAGTTTTCCTCCGATGTTCTTCCTAATCTTACAGGAACCCCTCTTGCCCTCGTTTATGATGCAGTTGAGAGGACAGAGCTTACAGCGAACTTTACCCCCCTCTAAGGGCTCCCAGTAAAGGGCCTCCTTCATGACTCTCACCCAGAAGAAGTCCGTTCATCCACGTTTAAGCTTTTGGTATTCCTCATAGAACTCCCGGAGCGTTAAAAACCTCGCACCGTTATCGAGGTGGAACTCAATCAACTTCCTGAGCTTTTCCAACGCCCCTTCCCCGGTCCCGAACCAGCAGTCTGGCCTCAAGCGCTTGGGCATCCTCACGAACTCCCAAGGGTGGAAGATGTAAACGATTGGGCTCTCAAACTTTCTGTGAAACCTTTCCTGCATTCTCCACGGGAGGCGCGTAACTATGGAGGTCGTCGTGGCGGGAACTTCGAGAACGCCGTTGATTTCGGTAACCCCTTTGCGCCAGCCCTTGTGGCGGGCCTTGGTTGAGTCAACCCTAAAGCCGAGCTCGGCCAAGATGCGATAGTAGCTATCCGGAAACTGGAAGTTGGGGGCGCGGAAAGAGACCGGCTCGGAAAAGCGGGAGAGAATCTCTTTAGCCTCTTCAAGCCTGCGCTTCGCCTCCTCAAAGGAAAGCCGGTCAAAGCGTTCGTGCTCAAGACCGTGACAGCCGAGTTCATGCTTTTTTCCAGCGCGCTCCGCCAGCTCCGGGAATTCCTCCGCGATTCTGCCTGTGAAAAGGAAAGTTCCTTTTATTCCAAACTCCTCAAGGAGGTCCATAACGCGAGGGAGGCTTTCCTTCATGCCCCTTCTGGTTTCCGCAAAGGGGGGACAGTCGTGCTCAACGTCGAAGGTCAGCATTACCGTCTTAGCCATTCTCTGCCACCTCGTCGAGGACCTCCCGGTAGAGCGCCACTATTCTTCTCACGACGACGTTCCAGTCGTAGACTCTCTCGACCCTCCTCTTCCCGAGACGGCCGAGGCGTCTCTCAACGCTCTGGTTGCCGAGGACGAGGTTTATTGCGTTGGCGAGCTCCCGGGCGTTCCCGGGCGGGACGAGCAGACCGCAGCCGTCTATTATCTCGGGGATTCCACCGACCCTCGTCCCGATGACCGGCGTCCCGCTGGCCATTGCCTCGAGCAGGACTATTCCAAAGGCCTCGCTCAGGCTCGGAAGGACGAAGACGTCGCTCGCGCGGTACAGTACGGGGAGCTTCGAGTACTCGACCATGCCGAGGAACCTGACCCTGTCAGCGACCCCGAGGAGCTTTGCCCTCTCCCTTAGGAGGGGAAGCATGCTCCCCTGGCCGGCTATCAGAAGGGTTCCGTTCACGTGCTTCATTGCGTTGATGAGCGTGCTCACGCCCTTCCTCGGTTCCAGCCTGCCCACGTAGAGGATAACCCTCCCCCCAAGGCCCAGCTTCTCCTTGGCTTCCTCCTTTGAGAGTGGAATGTCAAAGAACCCGACGTTAACCCCGTTCTGGATTACCTCAACCGGAACCCGGGTAAAACGCCTTATGAACTCTTTCGAGGCCTTGCTGACGGCTATTATCCTGTGGGGGTTGCGGAGGTAATATTTGAAGTAGGGAAAGGTCATCCTGGCAAGGGCGCGTATCGCGGAGGAATTCTCGTAGTTAATGCTGTGCGTCGTGATTAGGGTTGCTTTTCCCGCCTTTCTCCCTGCGGAGACGGCTTTAAGCGCCAAAGGCGTGAAGGCGTGTTGCCCGTGAACGACCTCGTAATCCTTTATGTAAGGAATCATACTCGTCGCGTTGTGGGAGAATACACTCATGTTTATGCCAACGCTCCCGAGGGTGTACCCGGGAACCTTGATTAAATCTATCCCCTCCCTCTTCAGCTCGGCCTCCTTGCCCGTCTCGCGGTCGTTCGTGATTATAGCGACCTCGTGTCCAAGTCCCCGCAGGTAGAGCGCGAGGTCGTGCATGTGAACCGCGACGCCGCCGAGCTTTGGGTAGTACCAGTCGCTCACTAGCGCGATTTTAAGGCTCTCCATACTTCCCTTCCCCCGGATGTGAGGAGCACCATCAGTCCCGATAGGCTACCCAACACATAGGAGATAAACCTTTCGAGTACCACAACCGAAACGGCCAGTGTTGGGGGAAGGCCAAAGTATGTGAGTGTTCCGACCAAGCCACCCTCGACAACTCCAATCCCGCCGGGAGTGAAGGCGGCGATGCCAAGTATGAGGTTAACCACCGACACGAACACCAAGATGGGGAGGGAGACATTCAACCCAAAGGCCAGTGTGATTAGTTTGAGCCTCAAAACGTCAAGAATCCAGACGAGGGAACTGGCCCCGATTCCAACTAGGTTGACGTTGCTGCATTTTCTAAGGGCAACTATTCTCTCCCGTTCCTCCTTTGAGAGGTCTACCCGAAAGACACGAAGGGTGAGCTCTATGAACCTCTCCCACTTCATCCATATAAGGGCAAGCCCTACCATGAGGGGCATTAACACCAGCGCTTCTGAAGTCGTGAAGTACAGAAAACCAACGGCTACCATAGCCATGACGGGTATTGACTCAAGTATCCTCTCGTAGATTATGGTAACGGCCGAGATTCCCATTGGGACTCCCCGAAGTTTGGAGACCCACAGCATCCTGAGAAGCTCACCCCCACCTCTGCTCATCGGAGTTATGTTGTTCATGAAGAGTCCCGCCAGGTTTGCTTTGAAGAGCTCACCCAGGGGGACGTCAACGCCGGTTCCCTTGAGAACATACTTCCAGCGAAGGGCGAAGAGGAGAACACTCGCATAATACGTGGCGATGGCGAGAAAGAAGTAGTGCCAACTCGCGCATCTCACCTGCTGAATGCCGGTCAGCACTTCCATTTTGATACTACTGAACATACGGAAGTCCTTCCATGTCAGCGGTTATAAACCTTCTGGTGGCTCAGGTGCTCCCAACCAAGCCTAGGAAGGCATTTTTTAGTCCCGTTTGCCACTGAGTAAACGCCCTTTTGATTAGTGACGACACCGATGACAGAAAACTCAAAATCAATGCTATCCACGATGTCCGGTGGAACCGTGAAGACCAGCTCGAACTCCTCCCCGCTCGCGAGGGCGACCTCCACCGGGTCGAGGCCCAAAAGCCCCGCCACCTCCTCAACGCCCTCGCCGATGGGTAGTCTCTCCGGATAAACCTCGAGTCCAACACCGCTCATCTCCGCGAGGAGGTAAAGCTCCTTCGCGAGGCCGTCGCTGATGTCTATCGCCGAGCTGGCCACTGTTGAGAGCGCAATCCCTTCCTCAACCCTCGCCCTTGGCTCAAGGAACTTCTCATAGAGGACCTTCCTGACGGCGTCGCTCACCTCGAGCCCGTTCTTCCAGACGAGGTAGCCGGCCAAAGCCCTCCCCAGGTCGCCGGTAACGCAGAGCAATTCACCCGGCCTCGCTCCAGAGCGCGTGAGGGGTCTCTCGGCAAGCCCCAGAGCTATACCGTCTATGATTAGGTCGTCGGCCTCGTTGGTGTCGGCGCTCAGGACAGGGAGGCCGTAGAAGTTGAGGGCCTCACCGATTCCCCTCGCAATCCCCTCAAGGTAGTCCGAATCCAAATCCCCTGGAATCCCGAGCGAGAAGAGAAAACCTATTGGCCTTGCCCCCATCGAAGCTATATCGCTCACGTTCATCGTTACTGCCTTGAAGCCGACCTGCTCGGGAGTCATTATATCGGGCACGTCCGTTTTCCTGACGAGCATATCGTTGGTCGCGACGAGCCACTTCTCACCGAGCTTCAAGGCACCGGCATCGTCCCCGAGTGGCAGGTCACCCTGCCGGTTGAGGTGCCTGAGGAAGAGGTCTATGATTTCGGATTCCCTCATTTGAACTCACCCGGCTTAAGATTTTGAAGCAGTGGTTGTGTCAAGTAGAATCCTCATACCTCACTTCCCTCACGGCCCTGATTACGTCTTCCCTCGTGATTTCAAGGGTCTTTGCGAGTTCCTCACCCTCTTTGAAAACGTCCTCAACGCTCAGCTTCTTCATCACGATGTAGCCGTTTTTCTCTATCACGACAAGATAATCCCCGTTCCGTATCCCAAGGGCATCGCGGATTTCCTTGGGTATGACGACCTGCCCCTTGGTGGATACCTTCACCACCTCCACTCCCATCACCGTAGGAATTTCCTACTTTCTTACTTATTACCCTTTCGGGCAAACTTGCCAATCACGTTTAGCAACTTTTCACGAATCCTGCCAATCTCACCGGGCAACCTTGAGGAAGTCCGTTATGCTCCTCTGCCTCGGCTTCTCGGTCTCCTCGGGAATTTCTACCTCAACGCTCTCAAGGTCTTCAACCCTCGCCTTTCTAATCTCCTCTGGGAGCTTTATCTCCCCGTACTTCCCGCCACCGCCAGGGATAACGATGAGCTTCCCGTTGCGGTAGGCCCATATGGCTTTAGCTACCTCCTCGTGGACATTTGCAAGTTCCTTAACGGGAACGTCGACGAGAACCCGAATCTCGCTCCCGAAGTCCCTCAAAAAGCGCTCCCATATCAGCCGAACTGCCTTGGTCTCAATCCCTTTGCCGATGACCATTGAGATAATCTCGGCGAGGGGAGCGAGGCGCAGGTAAGGCGGTCTGTCCTTCGGTCTTTCCTTTGTATCGGCCAGCTCGAGTATTCTGTCGCGAACTCCCTTCTTTATCCGACCACCGCACTTGGGGCACTTCCACTTGAAGGCCTTCGCCTCGCCGAGGGAGTATTGGGCGTAACAGCGGGAGCAGGCCGTCAGGTGGTACTTCCCAAGCCTTGGGTCGAGACCAGCGTTCAGGACGATTCTCCTTCCGCCGCGCCTTAGAATCGCCTTCCGGACTTCCTCAAAGGTAACCTCCTCAACCTCAAAGCGGTTGAACTCCCGCCCAAGGCGGTGGGGCATGGGCGAATGGGCATCGCTGTTGCTGAGGTATGTTAATCCGTGATGGGCCTTTATCATGTCAGCCATCTCGCTGTCGGCAGAGAGGCCGAGCTCGAGGAAGTGAACCCTTGCGTTTCCATATGCCTCCTTCAAGCTGTCATACTCCTTGTAGAGGCTCGTCCAGGGGGTGAAGGCGTGGGCCGGGCCGATTAAAATATCGAGGTCGTTGGCCATATCCGCTATTTCAGCCGCGGAGAGGCTCAGGTGGGGCCTACCCTCGGTCTCGATGTCGTTTGAGTACTTCCCAAGGATTTCCCTCATCTCGCGAACCGTCTCGATGCTCGGGAAAATCAGGACGTGGTGAACCCTCCTGTTGTCCTCGACCTCCGCCGTGAGAAGGAAGCGAATCCCGTTGAGCTCGTAAGTTCCTTCATCGACTTTCTTGGCGTATCTGAGGAGCTCTGATTCCCAGTGGGGGTTGAGAATGTCACCCGTTCCGACGAGACCGAGGCCCTTGAAGCGCGCGTTTTCTGCCAGATTGGGTATCGTCATCGCCTTCGAGACGGCTTTGGAGTAGCGAGAGTGAAGGTGAAGGTCGGCATCTACTAACATCTCACCACCACCCAAAGTTTTCGGGGCCTCTAAAAAACCTTCTCCCAAACGCTTATAACCCGGATTTTGGAGTTGGGAACGGTGAAAGACATGAAGGTTGAGGGATTCGTTGCCTCTCTGAGAAACGCCGAGACAATCGGTGAGCTCTTCAAGATACTTCAGGAGAAGGGAGCCCCGATAGTCGAGCTCGACGGTCAGAGGTTCCTCATCGTCGTCGAGGGCGACTTCGAGGGAAGGCCCTTCTGGACCGAGATAAACGGTGAGAGGGCCAACCAGGCCTTGGGTGATGCGATGCTCAACTCCTCCAGCTTCCCCTTCAAGTGCAGGAAGCCCTATACCGGCGGAAACGTCATCTTCGTGAACTTCGACGACATTGAGGTCGGGAAGTTCCTCGTGGCCTACCGCGACCCGGACTACGGAATATTCTACCTCGTCGAGAACGGCGAGGCCAGGGAGATAACCGGGGAGGAGTACGAGAAGCTCAAGGCCGAGATGCCCGAGTTCAAAGTGAAGTCCATGAGCGACGAGCAGATGGACATGATGGGAGCCTTCTTCGGTTGAGGACTATGAACGGGGAGTGGGACCTCGGGAAGTACGTCAGAAAATGGTCAATCCTCCTCGGGATAGCCGCAATAGCGGGCTTAGTTGGTGGGCTTGGTGCTTTGGCCTTCCGCCTGCTAATCGAGGCCATCCACTCCCTGTTTTTCACCTCCATGCTTCCAAGGATTTCCTACGAGTTCCACGGGGTCAACCTCGGGTACATTCTCCTCCCGGTGTTCGGCGCGCTCCTGATAGCGCCGATGGTGAAGAAATACCCCGAGTTACGGGGAAACGGTGTCCCCGAGGTCATCGAGGGCATAATCTTCAAGAGCGGTAAGATTGGCGCGAGGCTCGCTTTTCTGAAAACCCTTGCAACTGCGATTTCCATTGGTTCTGGAGCACCGCTCGGCCGTGAAGGCCCGGCCGCGTTCATAGGTGCCGCGCTCGATTCAGCTTTGGCGGAGAAGCTCCCAAAACCGCAGGCGAGGAAGCTCATAACGACCTGCGGCCTGGCCGCTGGAATCGCGGGAACTTTCAACACACCCCTTGCAGGTGCAATGTTCGCCCTTGAGGTCATCTACATGGGTGCGATAACGATAAACCTCGTTCCGATATTCGTATCCGCTATAATCGGCAACGCCATAACCCTCGTGGTTCTCCACAATCCGGCTCGCTTTCCGGTTCTGAATCCCAACATAAGCGTCCTCGCGGGGATTCCCTTCTACTTCCTCCTCGGCGTCGTTCTCGGTCTCATCGGATACGCCTACACGAGGGCCCTTTACATGGCAACCGACGCCTTCGACAGGTTCTCCAAAAAGTATCCCTTTGAGCTTCGCCTTTTAATTGGCGCCCTGGGAATCGGCCTAATCGGAATGCTCCTGCCCCGCGATGGCATCTTTGGAATCGGATTTGGCGGCATAAAGGACGCCCTCCTTGGAAAGTTCGCCCTTGAGACGCTAATCATTCTCGCGCTGGCGAAGATGACAGCAACGCTTTTGGCGATAAGCTCTGGTTTTTCCGGCGGAATCTTCGCCCCGAGCCTTTTCATAGGTACGATGCTCGGTTCCGCCTTCGGAACCATAGTTTCTCACTTCGTCCCGGCAAACGTCGAGGCCTACGCCTTGGCGGGAATGGCCGGCTTCTTCGCGGCGGCCACGCAGGCTCCTCTGACCCAGATAATAATGATAACCGAGATGTCGGGAACCTACGCCTACTCCCCGGCTGTGGCCCTGACTTCCGTCGTTGCGTTCCTGACGGCAAGGGCCTTCTTCAAGGGCTCCTCCATCTACACAATCAAACTCGAACGCAAGGGAATCAAAGTCAAAACTGGAAGGCCATTAATCCTTGAAACGATAGCGGTTCACGAGATAATGAGCACGAGGGTCGTTAGAATCAACGCGAAGAGACCCCTCATGGAAGTTGAGCGCATAATAGCATCGACCGGCCACGATTTCCTTCCCGTTGTGGACGATGAGGGCAGGGTCATAGGAATAATAGGGGTCCCGGACATACTGGGCAAATCAACGTCCATCAAAAAGCTTCCTGTCGAGAGGTTTATGAGGAGGAACTTCGCGGTTGTAACGCCGAGGGAAACCGCGCAGGACGCTCTGGAGAAGATTCTGATGAACGACCAGAACCTTCTTCCGGTGGTGGATGAGAACGGAAAGCTCCTCGGGGTCGTTACGAAGAAAGACATCTACCGCGCGTATTATCACGCCATCGAGGGCATATACCTCTGGTGAGTGGTTCAACCTTCTATACATAAAAGCCAATTTCCGGGCTCTTTTTCCGAAACTCTATCGTTAGAGCGGCCTAATTCTTAAAAATGCCCGGGGAAAGCTTTAAAATCTGGATGACGACACGATGAACGAAGAAACAAGGAGGCGATACCATGGCAGTGGACGTCATTGCAAGGGTCCTTGTCGCGGTGCTGGGTTCAGGAATAATCGCCATGCTGATAAGCAGGCGCTACAACATCTCATACGTCCCGCTCTTCATAATCGCGGGTATGGTACTCGGTCCGATAGCCGCTCTCATGCCGAGGAGCGTTGCCCACGAGCTTTTTGATTACGTCCGTGTCTTCGGTCTGGTCATGATTCTGTTCACGGAGGGACACAACCTGAGTTGGAAGCTGTTGAAGAGAAACCTGCCAACGATAGCAACCCTCGATACGGTTGGGCTCCTCATCACGGCTCTTCTGTCGGCCTGGTTCTTCTCGTTCGTCTTCCATGCGCCGTTTCTCATCGGCTTCCTCTTCGGTGCCATCATAAGCGCAACCGACCCGGCAACGCTCATCCCTCTGTTCAGGCAGTACAGGGTCAAGCAGGACATCGAAACAACCATAGTTACGGAGTCCATCTTCAACGACCCGCTCGGCATAGTCCTAACAGCGGTTGCGATTGCCATGCTCGTTCCCCAGGCCAGCGGAGGGCTCTTCGCGAGCCTAAGCTCCCACATAAACGTCTACGGTGCCGCCGTGATGTACTTCCTCTATGAGGTTGCAGTTTCGATAGCGGTGGGAATCGCCGTCGGCGCCTTCGGCTACTGGTTCATCAAGAAGACCAGGATATTCGAGTTCCCGGAGATTGAGATTTTCTCACTCTTCCTAGCCTTCAGCGGCTTCATGATTGGCGAGTCACTTCAGGCTTCCGGCTACCTCGTCGCGACAGTTACGGGAATAATCCTCGGTAACTACAAGGTCTTCAGCAAGAAGGAGAAGCCACAGGTTCTCAACAGGGTTATGAAGGCCATCGAGAAGGAAGTTCACTTCAACGAGAGTTTAGCGGCGATTGCCACGGTCTTTATCTTCGTGCTCCTCGGTGCCAGCCTCGACCTCAAGCCCCTCGCCGAGAACCTCTGGGGAGGAATCCTTGTGGCATACTTCATAATGCTCGTCGCCAGGCCAATAGCGGCACTGCCAATCCTCAAGTGGTGGGGGCCGAAGGAGTACCTCTTCATAGCCCTTGAGGGTCCGAGGGGTGTGGTTCCATCGGCGCTCGCAGCGTTGCCACTCAGCCTCGCAATGAAGTACCAAAGCAGTACACTGACGGTTTACTGGGGAGAAGTGATTCTCGCGGTGACCGTCATAACGGTTCTCGCGTCGGTGATAACTGAGACAATCTGGGTGCCTTTCCTAAAGAGCAAGCTCCTCCAGCCGGAAACTGTGGAAGACAGGATGAGAAAGTACCAGGAAAAGAAGAGGGCAAGGGCATCATAACTTCCCCATTTTTTCCATTGCCCCGATGAAGTAGAAGAGGAGCTTTGCGGCGGTCAAAGCTGTTGGATTGCCCAGCGTTTCTCCGGCTACCTCCATGATGTCAAAGCCCGCTATTCTCTTGTTTTCCACCAGCCACTCTATTGCCTCTATCACTTCCCAGAAGCCCAGACCGCCGGCTTCGGGCGTTCCCGTCGTCGGGACAATGGCCAAGTCAAAGACGTCTATGTCCACAGAGAGGTAAACCGGTTCCGGGAGGGGCTCAACGAGTTCGACAAAAGAATCGAAGTCGTAGTCCCTCGCGTGAACCCAGCGGATTCCGCCCTTCTCTGCGAATTCCACCTCTTCCCTCGTCCCGCTCCTGATTCCGAACATTGCCTCCCTGACGCCCAGCTCCGCTATCCTCCTGGCGACGCAGGCGTGGTTGTAGGGGTTGTCCTCGTAGGAGTCGCGAAGGTCGAGGTGGGCATCGAAGACGACGTAGCTTTTGGGTCTTAAAGCCTCAACCGCTCCGAGCGTCTGGGAGTGCTCTCCGCCGAGAAGTATCGGTATCGCGTTCGGGTTCACCCGTTTGAGCTCTTCAATCGTCTCCCTGACCCTGTCAGCGGTTTTCCTCGGGTCGCCGGCGACGACCGCTATGTCGCCGATGTCCGCTATCGGGAGTTCGGCTATGTCAAGGTCGTAGTCCAGTACGTAGCTCTCAAGGTTCAGCGTCGCCTGCCGTATCAGCGTCGGCCCGAAGCGCGCCCCAGCCTTGTAGCTCGTCGTCCCGTCAAAGGGAACCCCGAGGATAACGTATCTCGCTTCCTCCGGCTCAGCGAGTGGAAACTCAAGCTTGAGGGTCTCGTAGGTGTAGAGGAACTCCATACCACCACCCGGCCGGAATTGGAATGGGGGTTTTAAAGCTACCTCACAATCATCACTGGAGGTTCGATGTGGCCAACGACCTCTTCGAGGAGCGAGCCTATCCTCGTCTTCCCGCTCTTCCCGTAGGCGCCCATGACCACGAGGGAGTAGTTGCCCGAGTTCGCCTCCTCAAGGATTCTGTCCTTTGCGGGGCCTTCAACGATTTTGAAGGCGCAGTTGACCCCCTCACGCTGGCCGAGCTCAAGGAGGGTCGTCAGCAGGTCCTTTATGCTCTTCTTGTTCTCCTCCCACAGGGTCTCCTCAAAGCGCTTTATTTCCTCCAGGCTTCCGCTCCGAACGCTGGCGTGGAACGCTATCGCCCGGGCTTCCCTCCTGTCGAGAACCGAGAACAGAACCACCTTGGCCTTCTTGCTCTTCGCAACGGCAAAGGCATGGAGCGCCGCCTTCTGGCTCCACTTCGAGCCGTCAACGAGTACGAGTATTCTCATGATATCACCTCACAGTCCGTACCTAACCCAGAGCATCAGACTCCCGACCGCGACGGTCGAGAACATTATCACCGCGCCGACCTTCAGGAACTCGCCGAAGGTTATCCTGACACCTTCCCTGTGAGCTATACCGATAACCACGACGTTGGCGCTCGCGCCGATAGCGGTTCCGTTTCCACCGAGACACGCGCCGAGTGAGAGCGCCCACCAGAGGGGGTAGGTGTTCATGCTCGAACCCATCGCCTTTATCAGCGGAATCATCGTGGCAGTGAGGGGGATGTTGTCAACGATTGCACTTGATATCGCCGAGAACCACGAGATTACGAATATTGCCTGTGCCTCGCTGTGTATCATGCCTATAATCTTCTCGGCGAGCGCGTCTATGAAGCCTGTCTCGACGAGGCCACCAACTATGAGGAATAGCCCACCGAAGAAGAACAGCGTCGCCCATTCGACCTTTTCTAGGGCCTCCTCGGGAGAGAAGCCGCTCCAGAGGAGCATCGTTGAGGCGCCGAGGAGCGCTATGACCGCTGGCTCAACCCCCATTGTATCGTGGAGGAAGAAGCCAAGAACTATCGCGAGGATTATTATCACCGACTTCCTGAAGAGCTCCCTGTCACGTATTGCATCGCGCTCGTCCATCCCCATTATCAGCCTCTCAATCTCCGCCCTCTTTGACGGACTGACCTTAATCGAGTTCCTGTACGCGAAGTAGACGATGGCTATAGTCACGAACAGGTCAACGACCGCTATCGGCCCCATGTTGGTGAGGAACTCGTTGAAGCTGAGCTTCGCGGCGGAGCCAATCATTATGTTCGGGGGGTCGCCGATTAGCGTCGCGGTTCCGCCTATGTTTGACGCGAATATCTCGGCGAGCAGGAAGGGAACAGGGTTGACGTTCATTCTCTTCGTTATGTAGAGGAGCATCGGGGTTAGCAGGAGAACCGTCGTCACGTTGTCAAGGAAAGCGCTCACAACCGCGGTGACGACCGAGAACAGCAGGAGGACCTTCATGGGGTCGCCCTTTGAGAGCTTTGCCGTCTTTATGGCAATGTACTCGAAGAGCCCGCTCTCGCGGGAGACGTTCACGACGACCATCATCCCGGCAAGGAGGAGAATCGTCCCCAGGTCAAGGTACTCGGGAACCTTCTCCCAGGGCACTATGCCGACGAGCAGGATGACGCTCGCTCCGACCATCGCGGCAACTGTTCTGTGAATCCTCTCGGTTATTATGAAGGCATAAACCCCGAGGAACACTGCGAGCGCTATAATCTCCTGGGCGTTCATGTTATCACCTCAGTAAACGACTACGGGTTTCTTAATCCCCTGGACGATTCTGAAAACGACCGGACTGACCCGATGGGTCTTCACGCTCTCGGAGCCAAAGTGCCTCGATATGACTAGCAAATCCCTCTCTTCACTCTCCCTTTCAACGAACTCAACCTTGTCCGCGAAGGTTATCCCCACCGAGTACTCCATGCCGAGTTCAGAAAGGGCCCTTTCGGCCAGTTTTATTATCTCCTTCCCTAGGGCCTCTTCCTTTTCGCGGAACGCCTTTGCCTCCCTCTCGCCTAAGGTCTCGCGGATTAGCGCGAACAGCCCCTCGTCTATCAGGTAGACCACGTCGACCCTTGCACCCGGGTAAGCAGATAGAACGTCAAAAACCTCGTTGGGAATCCTCCCGGAAAACCGGTCCACGACGAGGAGAATCGATGTTATCACTGGAATCTGAAGCTCCTCCTCTGTCAGGAAGAACTCCTGATAGGCCTTCATTATCTCCTCGTAGCGCGACCCGGCGATGTTCCTGAACTTGCGTAGAATCAGCTCGCTGAAGTTAACCATAGGCCCACCCCAGAGTTTTCGAGAAGAGGGGCTTTAAAAGGTTGTGCAAAGAAAAGGGGCTCACTCGCCCCTGACCTTCTTAATCTGAATCCTGCCGAGGGTCTCCCAGTACTCGACGGTGATGCCCTCTTTGAGCTGGTCCTTGACCTCGTCCTCGACGCCGCCCTCGAAGGGAACGTCGTAGAGCTCGTAGGTCTCCATGTCCATAATCTGAACAGTATCGGGGGTTATCGCTATAACCTGGCCGACGCGCTTGTCGATAATAGGGACGTCAACTTCAGCGCTGGTCGGCTTGACGATGCTCCTGACCTTGCCGTCGAAGATTCCAACGGCCTCAATCCTGGCCTTGGCTGAACCGTGCTTTCCAGGGGAAGAAACGGTTATGTTCACAATCCTGCAGGGCTCTCCGTCGATAATTATGTACCTTCCGGGCTTGAGCTTGCTGACCTGAACCTTGGTCTTGTCTCCCATCTCACATACCTCCCGTAAGCGTTCTGGTTTGAGTTCGGGAAGGCGTTTAAAAAATTTTTGAAAAAGCTCAGCGGCGGCTCTTCAGGAGCACCCCGTTCATCAGGAGGGGCACCAGGAGAACGAGTCCGAGCACCGCGCCGAGCTTAACGGCATCGCTTGAACTCTTGAATGCGTAGTAGAGTGTAGAGATGCCCACAAATGCCAGGAAAGCCATTGAAATCGAAACAATGCCCTTCTTAGAGGCCAGGTCCGACTTCAGCACGGGATATGCTTCAATCAGCGCTATTATCGCACCAACGCTGAAGGGAACTGCGAAGAACATGGTCTTGGCAGAGCCCAGTGTCATAACTATTGAAATCAATATGCCCACTATTGAAACGCCAGCGAGTCCCTTTGTTCTGCCGAGCTGCATAACCTCAGAGATCATCTGGGTTCCCATCTCAAGGAGGACTATTATTGTGGTAAGACCCGCGAAGTAGAACGACAGGACGAGCAAGAGCGTTATGGCGCTTGCACCTGGAACGTTGCCCTTGATAATCTGCGGGATGAAGTAGAACACCTTGATTGACTGCGGAAGTGGGGTCGTGCTGTTGGTGGCGTAGGCCTGAAGGGCTCTGAACTGGGAGTACATCTTGTAGGTCTCTTCGACGCTAAGGTTGGGGTTGTGAACACTCTTCTCAAAGGCCTGGAACGCGGGGCCGAGGGAGTACGCCATTGTGTAAGCGGCGGCGAAGCTGAGGACTATCTGAAGGAAGAACACCCCTATTAGAACGCGCCTGAAATCAAGGTCTTCGGGAGCAAAACTGCCGAGAACGTAGTAGACTCCAGCACCAAGACCGAAGGCTACAATAACCGAAGCAAGGAGCATAATGACGCCCTCAAAGGTGAGTGGCTGGCTGAAGGAGGTTATGCTCGAAACAGCCTGGTTCATGTAATACTTCGCCTGCTCGGATGTGACGACGCTCATGGCCTTGCTCCTGATGAGGAGTGTTGAAACAATGGTGAACAGAATCATGAGGACTGATATTCCAGATATGAACTCAAGGGTTCTGCCCTTAGCGAGCATGAGGAGAAGTGCCGCGAGGAGTATTGTTAGAATGGCCAGGGGAACCGTGTACTCGGTGTTGCCTCCAAAGAGATACACAAGACCCCAGCCCGAGGCGTAAGCGGTGACACCAAGGATTACAAGCAGGAACATCAGTAGCGTGAATATAACAGCCGGAACCCTCGCAACTTTGAAGAGGAGCTCGTAGATGAGGTACCTTGTCTTCTTGGTGCTTTGAGCCTCATTGTATGCCAGGAACAGCGCAACGACAGCCGGAACCAGCGAAATCAGGAATCCCTTGAGACCAAAGACCATGTAGTACTTTGGAACCACTAGAAAGCTCCACACACCGAGGATATAGCCCGTAATAAGCAGGGCCATCATCACGTTTACCTTCCTCATTGCAAGCACCCCCATATTTTAGAACGTTCAAAGCGGGATGTAATAGATTGTATAAAAACATTGTGCATAGGGAACGCGGAGAAGGATGGGAATAAGTTCAAAAGTTCAGGAACGCTTCAAAATTGACCAGCACCTCGTTAACGATAGTCCACGCCATCAGGGGCTCGCGGTAGAGGCTAACCTTTTTTCCCTCAACGGAGCTCCTGAAGTCCCCGTGCGGGAAGCCGCCAACGATTACGAGCGGTTTCTCCAGCCCCGCCAGAACCTTTCCGAAGTCCCTCGGCTTCATTAGCTCCCCTTCCTCGTGCATCACGAAGACCCCGTCGGGACCTATTTCTTCCACGAGCTCACCCAGCGTTTTCTTCTCGATGCGGAGTAGAGCTAAATCCTTTGGAACGACCCCGTTCTTGAAGAGGCTCTCCATTAAGCCCAGGAAGCGGTTGTAGTTCCTTGGAAGCCTCGTCTCTGGCTTTATGTATATCACCTCGTCGTTCCTCGTGTGGACGTAAACGCGGAGCTTCCCCTCCTTGTTGGCTATGCTCTCCAGAGCGTTGAGGAGGCAGATGTGCACTATGTCCGGTCTTCCGCGCCTCTCACCGTCTTCGAGCTTCCTGAGCGCCGCGTGGTGGTAACTGCTGTCAAGTATCACTTCCTCCGGCTTCTTGCCCCTCCTCCTTGCGTAGTTCACAACGGCTGGATGCTCCACTATCGATTTTGGCACGAGCTCAAGCTCGGAATCAGCTATCACCAGGTGAAGCATTCTCCTCCCTCCTCGGCCTTATTCCCCTCTCCTCAAGGTCGTCGAGAATTCTCCTGAAGGTGTCTATGCGCATGCCGAGAATCTCGGGCGGAATGACGCCGAAGATGCAACTACCTTCTGCCACGAGCCTCGCTATGGCGGAGGCGGTGTAACCCGTTACGCGCGCCATCGAGGTGAATTCTCTCTCCTCATCGTAGAGGGTGTAGCTTATCGTCCTTCCGGGCTCGCTTCCGATAACCCTCATAATCGAGAAGTCCGGACTCTCATAGGTCATCAGCGGGGTTATAACCTCGAGCGTCTTGTCAACGTGTTCCTCCTTGAAGAACCCAAGCTCCCTTAAAACTTTCATCTTCTCAAGGTGTCCCGGCCAGCGGAGCGTCCACTCCTCAAGTCTCTCGACCCTCACGCTCTCAAGCAGGCTCCTCAGGCCGTCGCTCAGAAAAACCTCGAAGGTGAAGCCCTCTATTTCAACGGTCTTAACCTCCGAGAGCGGGTCTATCCCCTTAACTTCGCCGTCCCGTATAACCCGCGCCGGCCGGGTATACTCTTCAATTAAATCCTTAGGTGACCATGTAATTCTGTAATAAAGTGGCGGTTTCGGCTCCTTCGGAAGGCCTCCAACGTAGATGTACCCCTCGCTCATGTCGTCAAGCTCGTTCCAAATTCTGCCCATCAGAATGTGGCTCAGCCCGGGGGCGAAGCCCGCATCGAATATCACCGTAACCTGTGCGTTTTCAGCTTCCTCACGGAGTTCAAAGGGGTTTTCAGGCATAAATGAGACGTCCACCATGTCAACGCCGGCCTTTATCGCGGCTTTGATTGATGAATATCCGAAGCGACCGGGCAGTGCGCCAATAACAAGCTCAAATCCTTTCATTGCCTCGACGAGCTTGTCGAAGCGGGAAGCATCGAGCTTGAGCGACGTGGCGAACTCAGAGACGGCCTTCAGCCTCTCCTCGCTTAAGTCTGCGACGTGGACGTCAAACTCGTCCCTCAAATCCCACGCTATGGCCCTTCCAACGTTTCCGGCGCCGAGAACGAGAACCTTCATTTTGGACACCGATTCGCTTTACTCAGGAACCTTTAATAACCTTCGCGGGACGGAAACCGTATATACACCAAGCACCAATCAATGTACAGTGCTTCCGATGCTCGGCTTCCTGAGGAGGAGAAAGCTTAGAAAGCTCAGGCAGAAGGTCAATGAAACCCTCGTCATGCACATAGGGGACACACCGGAGAGCGTTTACCTGTTCATCGAGGGCCTCATCGAGGAGTTTCAGCCGGATGTGATAATCCACACCGGCGACTTGGTGGACAACGTCAAGCTCGAACGGAGGCCCGACCTGAAGCCAGCCTACGAGGCCGGCCTGAGAAAGCTCGCGCGGGTTCTCAAGGGCTCCGGTGCCAAGCTTTACATCGTCCCGGGCAACGAAGACGACCCAGAACTCTTGAGGCAGTTCTTCGGGGAGAACCTGGTTGAGCCGGGAAGCGTCGTCGAGATTGGCGGGAGGACCTTCGCCCTCGGCCACTGCTGGAGGGATGTTGCCGATAAAGATGCAGACTTCAAGCTCTACGGCCACAACTTCAAGGTCATCTCGAAGGGGTTGAACGCTGTTCTCGGCGTCAACTTCATCTTCCTGCCGAGCGGGAGAGTTGTGAAGGTGGACTACCCCGTGGGAACCGACACCGCTCGCGGTTACAGGCTCAGGAGGGGGTTGTGATGAGATTGCTCCGCTTTGGGCCCTCAATTATCTTCCTGAGGACTCCACACAGAGAAGCCCTCGAATCAGCAATCGGGGAGCTTTTTGGCGTCGAAAAGATTCCAACCGACATCGCGATAAAGGAGAGCAGTGAATTTGAGACCGTGCTTTTCGTCACGGACGAGTGGAAGAAGGAGACCATTCCCCCCGAGAGTGCGTTCCTCATAAGGTGCCACGCTCCGGCGGTTCTGAGCAGAATAATAAACGCCAACCTGCCCGTCGAGAAGGTTCACGTCGAGAGCGCGATAATATTCCTCAGGGTTCCGGAGAGGGTCGAGGAGGGGCTCAGGCTGATAGCCGAGAAGTACGGCGGGGAGGTTATGGACATAAGGACCGCCCTCGACGAGGGGGAGGCGATGGACACCATAATAGGCCTGACGAGAAAAAAGCTGAGCTCACCGATAGGGCCAGAAGACGTGGAAGGGGCAGTCCTCGTGAGAAAGGATTTTCTAAGCGTTTATCGGGAACTGCTCATGGACACTCCCCTGCTTCTCCTCAAGCTCCTGCCCGAGTGGAACGAGATAACGATAAAGCTCTACGACACGGCGAAGCGCTACGAGGAGAACATTGAGAGGCTCATGCTCGTCATAGAGGACCTCGACCTCGGCTTCATCGTCGGCGAGGGCTGGGACTGGGACTACCCGAGGCCCTTCATGAGAGTCCCAGTTTACAGGCTCAAGCTCCTGACGTGGGAAGACCCGCTCCGCGTGAAGTTCCTGCTGAAGGGGCTCGAATACAGGGGCTACAAGAGGCTCTGCGACATAGACGTCTTCGTCGAGGGCAAAAAGATAGACTGGGTGAAGCTCGGAAAGTTCAATTCAAAGTTCGAGCTGGCCGAGAAGGCGCGGGAGGAACTGGAAAAGATGCTAAGCGACGATGTCAGGGAAAAGCTCCACGAGATAGAGGAGAGGCTCCTTGGGGAAACGGGCGAAGAAGCGGAGAAGGCTAAAGCTTCCTGAGCTTCGCGACGAAGAAACCGCTCGTCCCGTGTCTGTCGGGGTAAAAGCGCCTCGCCTTCTTTATTTCCTCGCTCAGCTCGATTCCGAAGGGCTTCGTTAAGGCAGGTTCGCCGTAGCGGAGGGGAAGCAGCTCGACGTCAAAGTTATCGAGAACCCACTGGATTACGAACTCGTTCTCCTCCGGCTCGAGCGAGCAGGTGGAGTAGACCAGAATTCCGCCCTTCCTGAGGACGCTCAAGGCCTTCTCAAGCATTTTCATCTGGAGGTTCTGGCAGAACTTAACATCTTCCATCGTCCTGTTAGCTTTCCGCTCGGGGTTCTTGTGTATCGTCCCCGAGCCGGTGCACGGTGCATCGAGGAGGATTTTGTCAAACTCAACGCCGAGCTCGTCTATGTAGAGCGAAGAGCGGTGGAAGAGAACGGTGTTCGTAACGCCGAGGCGCGAGAGGTTTAAGCGGGTCTCCTTCAGCCTGTCCTCACCGACGTCGAAGGCGTAGATAATGCCCTCGTTTTCCATCAGCTGGGCCAAATAGCTCGTCTTTCCGCCCGGGGCGGAGGCCATGTCCGCAACGGTTTCACCGGGCTTTGGTTCGAGGGCAACCGGCGGATACATCGAGCTGGCCTCCTGGATGTAGAGGAGACCGCTCAGATACTCGGGCGTGGAGGTAATTGAGAAGGGTTCTCTCGTCAGGCAGAAGCCCTCCCTCGCCCAGGGGACCCTCTTAAACTGAAAGCCCTTCTTGTTGAGGAGCTTGGTGAGCTTAGGAACCTCTATTCGTAGGGTGTTTACGCGGAAGCACCTCGGCAGGGGCCTTTCCATGGCCTCGGCGATAGCTAAGGCCCTCTCACCCCAGAGCTCGTAATAGCGCTCCGCGAAGGTTTTGGAGTAACCGAGGCTGAAGAGCTTTTCGAGCATGTGGGGAGTTGGGGGGAGGGTTTAAAAGGTTCCCCGTTTGTGAAACAAGACTTTCACAGACTGCACATTTTATGAAAGCTCACTTTCATAGATTGCACCATTTACGAAAGCCCGCTTTCACAACGGACAAAAACCGTTCAATAGAGGGACAAAGAGAGAAAAGGGCTTCAAACCTTTATTCCACCCATGACGAGGGCCATAACGGCCTTCTGGGCGTGGAGCCTGTTCTCGGCCTGGTCGAAGACGACGCTGTTCGGGCTGTCTATGACGTCGTCGGTAACTTCCTCTCCCCTGTGGGCGGGGAGGCAGTGCATGAAGATGTAGTCGGGCTTGGCGTGCTTGACGAGCTCCTTGTTGACCTGGAACGGCTGGAATATCTTCCTTCTCTCCTCGGCCTCGGCTTCCTGGCCCATGCTCGCCCAGACGTCGGTGTAAATGACGTCCGCGTCCTTGACGGCCTGAACTGGGTCGTGGAGGAGCTCGAAGCTTCCACCGCTCTCCGATGCGTTCTGCTCGGCCCACTTGATGACCCTCTCGTCGGGCTCGTAGCCTTCGGGAGTTGCAACGACGACGTGGGCTCCAAGCTTGGTTCCGGCTATCATAAGTGAGTGAGCAACGTTGTTTCCGTCACCGACGTAGACTATCTTGAGGCCCTGAATCCTGCCCTTCTTCTCGAGTATGGTCTGGTAGTCAGCTAAGGCCTGGCACGGGTGGGAGAAGTCGGACAGACCGTTGATGACAGGGACGCTCGCGTACTTGGCGAGGTCCTCAACGTCCTTGTGGTCAAAGACCCTCGCCATTATTCCGTCGACGTACCTGCTGAGGACGCGCGCGGTGTCGGCGATGGTCTCACCACGCCTGAGCTGAAGGTCATTGGCGTTGAGGTAGAGGCCGTAGCCGCCGAGCTGGTAGATTCCAACCTCGAAGGAAATCCTTGTCCTGGTCGAGGGCTTCTGGAAAATCATGGCGAGCGTTTTGCCCTCGAGAACGCGGTGGGGCTTTCCAATCTTGTTCCAAATCTTCATCATCTCGGCGGTCTTGAGAATAGTCTCAATCTCCTCCCTCGTGAAGTCCTGGAGGCAGAGAACGTCCCTTCCGGCAAGGCTAACCACCATGTGCATCACCGTTTAAGGCTGTTCCCTGAATTTAATAACCCTTTCGTCGGAAAAACATCGGTTTTCCTGAAATTATTTGAAGTCATCTCGTTCCTTCCTTTCTAAACGTAGACTTAAACTGGCGAGAAGAGGCACCAAAATAAACCCCTCCTTTAACTCCCCCGCGTCAAAGCAAACCTAATAAGGAGGAGCACCTTTGCCCGTTGGTGATTCTCGGCATGAGTGGAATCAGGGTCAGGCTCGTCAATTATACGAAAAAGCCCCTTGAAACCGTCACATGGTCGGCCCTCATAAGCTACTGGGACGAATGGGAGAGCGAGGCCTTCGAGCGAACCACCGAGAAGGATGTTGAGATGCACCTCCCGAGGGTTCTCGGCTACGGCCACGAGTCAATACTTGAACACGCGGTCCTGACGTTCTCGATTGAGGGCTGTTCTCGTGTTTGTTCGCATCAACTTGTCCGTCATAGAATAGCAAGTTATACCCAACAGTCACAAAGATACATAAAACTAAACCCAAATGATGTTGAAGAGACCTTTGTAATCCCCGAGAGCATCAAGGAGAAACCGGAGCTTTACGAAAAATGGAAAAAGCTGATGCGCGAAGCCATCGAGCTCTACGAGGAGAGCTACAAAGCTGGAATTCATCAGGAGGACGCGCGCTTCATTCTCCCCCAGGCGGTGCGGACGAAGATAGTGGTAACGATGAACCTGCGCGAGCTGAAGCACTTCTTTGGCCTCAGGCTCTGCGAGAGGGCTCAATGGGAGATTCGCGAAGTGGCCTGGAAGATGCTGGAGGAGATTGCCAGAAACGACGAGCTCAGACCGATTATAAGGTGGGCAAAGCTCGGGCCGCGCTGCATTCAGCTCGGCTACTGCCCGGAGAGGGAACTCATGCCACCGGGTTGCTGGAAGAGGACGAAAGAAAGGTGGGAAAAAGTTGCAAACGGCGAGTGATATTCCGTAGGTTTTAAAAATCCTTCAACTGTCTTTTCTTCGTATTTAAAAAGGGGTGGACAAACGTGAAGTCGAAGAGCTTTGAAGTTGAACTGCCGTACGGGTGGGAGACACTCCAGGTCATACTCAGCGAGCCCGAAAAGACCCTGCCGTTCTTCCCGTACTTCGAGAGCTTCCAGAACGGTCGGGTCAGGTTCAAAGTCCCGCGGTTTATCTTCAACTTCGGCTACGAGTTCGAGCTCGACGTCGGCATGGGAAGGGAGGAGGCAATCTACACCTTCAGAGGGGACAAGGGAATCCTGACGGTCACGTTCAAGATGGAGGGGCGAAAGCTCAAGGTAACCGCCAGCTGGGCAGGTTTTGGAGAGGCTTTTATGGGGAAACCTCTCGAAAACTTCGCAAAGGGCATAGCGGAGGCAATAAAGGAGTTCTGCTCCTCGATGGCATGCCCGGTGGTTAGGTTCAACGGAAGTGAGGGAGAGGTCGAGCACATAACTCCGGAGACCGCACCTGCCCTCGTCAAGAGAATCGCGATGGAGTTCGGTAAGGACTTCCTCTTAGAGGGAGAGGCGGAGGATGGAACGTACCTCGCGGTCAAGGTTCAGGACGGCAAGCTGAGGGAGCTGCGGGTCAGGCACGGTATGAAGGAGTCCGTAATCGAGGCCGAGATACCGGTCATAGAGCTCGGGAGCGAGCCCTTCGAGGGCCTTCCCCTCGACAAGAAGTTCAAGATTAGGGCAAGGAAGATATGAGGGAGGTCAGCCAACGACCTCCCCGAAGGCAAAGCGTTCCTTCACACTTTTTATCTCAATCTGAACCTCTTCTCCAACCTCGGTGTTCGGCACAAAAATCACGAAGCCCTTAATCCGGGCGATGCCGTCTCCGCCCTTCCCGAGGCCTTCAATCCGAACCTTGTAGCGCTCGCCCCTCTTTACAGGGGGCTTCCTGGAGGGAAGGCTTTTCCGCTCCAACTCAGACACCACCAAAGGGTTCTCAAGAAACGAGGGGACGAGGAACTATAAAAAGCTTGCCAGAAGAAGGAGAATCCATATGGAAGCTCAAACTTCCCTCTCGACTTCCTCTATGGCCCTCTTGAGCTCGTCGTAGGCCTCCTCAAGCGATTCGGGGATGACCTTGGTGTCCGCTATTACAGGCATGAAGTTCGTATCGCCGTTCCAGCGCGGGACTATGTGAAGGTGAACGTGGCTGTCTATTCCCGCACCGGCAACCCTGCCGAGGTTCACGCCGAGGTTGAAGCCGTCCGGGTTCATGGCCTTCTTTATCGCCCTAATCATGAGCTGGGTGAGCTTCATAATTTCGAGCAACTCCTCATCGGTCAGCTCCTCCCAGTTGGCGACGTGCCGGTAGGGAGCGACCATCACGTGGCCGGGGTTGTATGGGTAGTTGTTCATTATGACGAAGGCGTGCTTTCCGCGGTAGAGGATTAGCCTCTCCTTGTCCCGGTTCTCCTTCGGGAAGTCGCAGAAGATACAGCCATCGTGCTTGGGTGAGCGTATGTACTCGATTCTCCACGGTGCCCACAGGACCTTCATTCTCACCACCGAAGGAAGAAAGGGAGAGGACTTAAAAACCTTACAGTTCCACGCCCGAGAAAATCAGGACGAGGTAGACGACGTAGAGGACGAGGAAGTACGCCCCGACGCGCCTGTCTATCCCGCCGGTTCTCTTCAGCGAAACTATCATCGGAATCATGGCGAAGAGCACGAGGAGGATTGTCAGCACGGAAGCCCCGGTCTGGATGGGCCTTATTACGGAGGCTATTCCAAGGACGACGAGGGCGTTCATTATGTTGGCGCCGATTATGTTGCCGACGCTTATGCTCCCGCGCTCCCTTATTGCCCCGTAGAGGGCGTTGGTCATCTCGGGGAGGGACGTTCCGATTGCGACGACGGTCGCCCCTATCACGAAGTCCGAGATTCCAAGGGCCTGGGCGATGTTCTTGCCACCGAAGACTACAGCCTCGGCACCGCCGACGAGGAAGAGGCCGAGGACGATTAGGAGAACGTAGTCGAGGGCCGTAACGTTTCCGCTTGGCTCCCAGTCGACCTCGCTCCTCGCGTGCTTCTTGAGGAGCCAGCGGAGGTAAACCGCGTAGGCAAGGAGGAGTAGAAGTCCGTCGAGCCGGCTGAGGGTGCCGTCGAGGGAGAGGAGGATTAGGAAGACGAGGGAAGCGAGCATGACGAGGGAGTTCTCGTAGGCCGATTTACCCGCTTTCAGGGGCCTAATCATCGAAGCGAGACCTAGGATTAGGGCGATGTTGGCGAATATGCTCCCGAGGGCGTTTCCAAGGGCTATTCCGTTGACGCCCTGGTAGCTTGCGAGGGCACTCGTCGTTATCTCCGGCAACGTGGTTGAAAGGCTCACGAGGACAATGCTTATGACGAGGGGCGAGATTCCGGCCTTCCTCGCGACCTCGATTATCTTATCGGACAGCCTGTCCCCTGCAAGCACGAGAATCGCTATTCCGATGACTATTGAGAGCGTCCATACTGCGAACTCAAGCATTCTTCTCCCCCTGAACACCTTCCCGGGAGCCGTTTAAAAGGTTGCCCAACAAACTTATTAACCGGCCCGACTAATCACCCCCGGTGATAGGTATGAAGAAGAGGAAGGGACTTCTCATAATCCTCGACGGCCTCGGCGACAGACCGATTAAAGAGTTTGGAGGAAAGACCCCGCTGGAGTACGCGAAAACCCCGAACATGGACAAGCTTGCGAAACTTGGAATCCTCGGCCAGCAGGACCCGATAAAGCCCGGCCAGCCAGCTGGTAGCGACACGGCCCATTTGAGCATCTTCGGCTACGACCCCTACAAGGTCTACCGCGGAAGGGGCTTCCTTGAGGCCCTCGGCGTCGGGTTGGATTTGGATGAGGACGATTTGGCGTTTAGGGTTAACTTCGCAACAATCGAGAACGGGATAATCGTTGACAGAAGGGCGGGAAGGATAAGCACCGAGGAAGCCCACGAGCTCGCGAAGGCGATTCAGGAGAAGGTGAAGCTCCCGGTTGACTTCATCTTCGTTGGGGCCACCGGTCACAGGGCGGTCTTGGTTCTCAAGGGTATGGCCAAGGGCTACCGTGTCGGCGAGAACGACCCCCACGAGGCTGGAAAGCCCCCCCACAGGTTCACCTGGGAGGACGAGGAGAGCAAGAAGGTCGCGGAAATCCTTGAGGAGTTCGTCAGGCAGGCCCACGAGGTTCTTGAGAAGCACCCAATCAACGAGAGGCGCAGGAAGGAGGGCAAGCCCCCGGCCAATTACCTCCTGATAAGGGGAGCCGGAACCTACCCGAACATTCCGATGAAGTTCACCGAGCAGTGGAAGGTCAGGGCAGGAGCCGTCATAGCGGTCTCACTCGTCAAGGGCGTTGCGAGGGCGATAGGCTTCGACGTTTACACGCCGGAGGGTGCAACCGGTGAGTACAACACCGACGAGATGGCTAAAGCAAAGAAGACCGTCGAACTGCTCAAGGAGTACGACTTCGTGTTCCTCCACTTCAAGCCGACCGATGCTGCCGGCCACGACAACAACCCGAAGCTCAAGGCTGAGATGATTGAGAAGGCCGACAGGATGATAGGTTACATCATCGAGCACGTTGACCTCGAGGACGTGGTCATAGCAATAACCGGCGACCACAGCACGCCATGCGAGGTCATGAACCACAGCGGGGACCCCGTTCCGGTTCTCATAGCCGGCGGTGGCGTCAGGCCAGACCACACCGAGAGCTTCGGCGAGCGCGAGTGCATGCGTGGCGGACTCGGCAGGATAAGGGGCCACGACATAGTGCCGATAATGATGGACCTCATGAACCGCTCCGAGAAGTTCGGAGCTTAATCCTTTTCTCCAAATTTCAACTTTTTAGACTGCGTTGCACCATCACTGGGTTTTCCTGACGGATTCCTTGAGTAGAATGTCTCCCCTACTTTTTCAGTGGTTCCCTTTTGGTCCCCCAGTTACCTTTCTCAATAACCGCAAACTTTATAAACCATCCGTGCATATGTAACATTGAAGTTACACATGGAGGAGGTTGAGAACATGAGAAAGATGTGGTTTGGATTGGGGCTGATTGCCCTGTTAATAGGAATGACCCTGGGAGGAGTCGCGGCGTGGCGCGGTCAGCCGGGACCCAACCCCTACGCGAGCCAGAGCACCCAGACGGCACCCATGCTCAAGGGCACGCTAACCACTTACTACGCACCCCTGAGCGAGGACGAGATTAACGGCCTGCTCTACATGGTTGAAGAGGAGAAGCTTGCCAGGGACGTTTACCTGACGCTCTACAACGAGACCGGCCTTCCGATATTCAACAACATAGCCCAGAGCGAGCAGACCCATATGGACATGGTGCTCGGCCTCATAGAGAAGTACAACCTGACCGCCCCGGACACGCTCAACCAGGTAGGAGTCTTCCAGAACGAGGAGCTTCAGGCGCTCTACGACCAGCTCGTCCAGATGGGAAGCCAGAGCACCGAGGACGCCCTTAAGGTCGGTGCCCTCATCGAGGAGACCGACATAAAGGACCTCGAGGACTGGATTGCCAAGACCGACAACGATGACATCAAGACCGTCTACAGCAACCTCATGGCCGGCAGTGAGAACCACCTCAGGGCCTTCGTCGGCCAGCTCGAGGCGATGGGCGTGAACTACACCGCCCAGGTGCTTCCGCAGGACCAGGTTGACGAGATACTAAGCTCCGCACCGGCCCACGGAATGGGCGGTATGGGCGGTATGGGCCACGGCCACGGCGCCATGGGTGGTCAGATGAAGGCCGCCCAGGACGGCGGTATAACCAACACCATCACCAACGCCTTCGCCCACGCCTGGAAGTGGATGAGGGGATTCCTTGGAAGGTTCGGCATCTGAAGCCTTTCATTTCTTTTCGTCGAGAGTTAAAGCAGACGGCGTGATTTGGTGGTGAAAATGCCGAGGGGATTCGGCCCGGTAATGGGTCCAATGCACGGGAGGAGGGGATTTGGCTTCGGCTGGCCCTTCCTCCCCTTTGCCCTGCTGATAATATTCGCCAAGCTGGCTTTCCTGCTCCTGCCCTTCATCGTGATAGGGCTCATAATATACGCGTTGATGAGGTGAAAAAGATGCTCTGTATAGGAAAATGCCCACCGGAGGTGGTCCAATGAGGGCCTCCGCACTCCTCAGGGGAGTCGTTGACCTGCTCCTCCTGATAGTCTTCGTAGCGATAGCGATAACGGGAATAGGCCTGTACCTGGCGCCCAGCGGAAGGATAGCGGACAGCATTGGGTGGACGTTCCTTGGAATGGACAAGGACACGCTGACCAACGTTCACACCTACCTTGGCTTCGTCATGATTGGTCTCGTGGCAGTCCACCTGGCCGTTGGCTTCAGGAGCATGTGGGTCATGCTGAAGTCCGCTTTCAAGAGCTCCAAGGTAAAGGTCATCGCGGGACTGATAATACCCCTCCTGCTCCTCGCGGGAGGATACCAGGCCTTTTCGGCCTACGTTGGTAGCGAGGAGGGCGACACAACCTCAGACTCCTACTACGAGGAGTCAACCAACTCAACGGTCTACATAACGGGAACCATGATGAAGTACTACACCGTCCAGGAGCTCGCCAACGAGTTCAACGTCTCGACGGACGCACTGATAGAGAAGCTGAAGGAGAAGGGGATAGAGGCGACCCCTGACGAGAAGCTGGTTGAGATTGAGTACAAGTACGACCTGGACAGGGAGGAGTTCAAGGCCATGCTGGAGGAGATTATAACCGAACTCCGGGGTGAGAGTGGATGAAAAAGATGAGCTTCCTGCTCGTTGCCCTGCTCCTCCTGGCCACGGTTGGGGCCGGATGTATAACGAGCACGGATACGAGCACAACGACAAGTTCCGGCACGATGGGACCTCCGGAGGATAAAGGCTACGGTGCCGGAGCGAGTCCAGAGGGAACGATGGTAAACGTCTCCGCGTATCCTGCTCAAAACCTGAGCCAGGACGAGATTGAGGCAATCCTCTACATGAGGGAGGAAGAAAAGCTCGCGAGGGACGTCTATCTCACACTCTACAACGAGACAGGCCTTCCGATATTCAACAACATAGCAAGAAGCGAACAGACCCACATGGACATGGTGCTTGAGCTCATCAAGAAATACAACCTGACCGACCCGGTTGCAGGAATGGGAGTTGGCGAGTTCAACAGCACGGAGATGCAGGAACTCTATGAAAAGCTCGTTGCCCAGGGAAGCGAAAGCGAGGTTGAGGCGCTCAAAGTGGGGGCGCTCATAGAGGAGATTGACATCAAGGACCTGGACGAGTGGCTCAAGAGGACGGACAACGAGGACATAAAAGCGGTGTTCGAGAGCCTGAGGAGCGGAAGTGAAAACCACCTGAGGGCGTTCACCAGGTTGCTTCAGAACAGGTATGGCGTCACCTACACGCCCCAGGTGTTGAGTGAAGAGGAATACAAAAGTATAGTGGGCTGAGCGGAAAGCTTTTATCTCTTCTTTTCCTATCCCCTCCAGGCCCAATCAGCGGTGTTGACCATGGTCCAGAGCGTCGAGGAGCTGGCAAAGGTATGCGATGCACTCTCCAACCCAGTCAGGGTTAAGATACTTAAGCTACTCTGTGAAAAGGAGTGGTACGTTTACGAACTCGCCAAGACCCTTGGAATATCGAGGCAACTCCTGTATCTCCACCTCAAAAAGCTTGAGAAGGCAGGACTCGTCGAGAGCGAGCTCCGCCTTGAGCCAGATGACCCGAGGGCCAAGAAGTACTACCGGGCCAGGCCCTTCAAGCTCGTCATAGACAACGACGTGGTAAAGAACCTGGAGGGATGAAAATGCCCTGGGGAGGTGAGCATATGTCGACCCCAAGCGGATGGATAAGCATAATCCTCGGTCTGATTATCCTCGTCGTGCTCATATTCGCGTTCTACCAGGTAAACAAGACCCTGAACGAGTTCAAGGTCGAGCTGGAGAAGCTGAAGAACGCCCTTGAGGAAACCAGGAGGAACACCGAGGAAGTCAGGAAGAAGCTCGAAGAGGTCTGATTCCACAACTTTGTGACATAGATTTTAGCGTTCAAACGGAAACCTTAAAAGGGTTAAACGCTTCTATTTTATTAGGTGATAGCGTGGGTGCTCTTCGAGACCCTAAGGTCATCGGTTCGGATAGGGTGACCGCCATAGGCCTCGGCACCTGGGGAATCGGTGGCTACGAGAGCCCCGACTACTCGCGGGACGAGGAGAGCGTTGAGGTTCTCCGCTACGGCCTCGAACTCGGGATTAACCTCATAGATACCGCCGAGTTCTACGGTGCCGGCCACTCTGAAGAGCTGGTTGGACGGGCCATCGAGGGCTTTGACAGGGATGAACTCTTCATCATCAGCAAGGTCTGGCCCACGAACTTCGGCTACGAGAGGACGAAGAAAGCGGTAAGGGCGAGCGCTAAGAGGCTCGGCACATACATTGACCTGCACCTCCTCCACTGGCCCGGAACCGAGTGGCGAAGGATAGAGGAGACCCTCCACGCCCTTGAGGAGCTGGTTGATGAAGGGGTCGTAAGATACATCGGCGTCAGCAACTTCGACTTGGAGCTTCTGAAACGCTCTCAGGAGGCAATGAGGAAGTACGAAATCGTTGCCAACGAGGTAAAGTACTCCCTCCGCGACCGCTGGCCCGAAACGAGTGGACTTCTCGACTACATGAAGAAGGAAAAGATTGCGCTGATAGCTTACACCCCGCTGGAGAAGGGTTCCCTCGCGAGGAACCCATGCCTGGCCGAGATTGGGAGAAAATACGGAAAAACATCGGCCCAGGTCGCGCTAAACTACCTGATATGGGAGGAGAATGTTGTTGCGATTCCCAAAGCCGGCAGGAAGGAGCACGTGGAAGAGAACGCCGGCGCTATGAGCTGGAGATTGAGTAGGGAAGATAGGGAGAAAGCCCGGAGGTGTGTTTGATGTATGGATACAAGAACAGGATAGCGAGAGTGAACCTGACTGAGGGAAAGGTCACCTACGAGGAACTTCCCGATGAGGTGATAAGGAAGTTCGTCGGCGGAAAGGGCCTCGGCTACTACCTGATTTACCGGGAGGTCCCGCCGGGAACCGACCCGCTCAGCCCGGCCAACAAGTTCGTCTTCGCCACCGGTGGATTAACCGGCCTGATTCCGGGTTCGAGCAAGGTCATAGCCGTTAGCAAGAGCCCCGAGACGAGGCTAATCAGCGATTCAAGCGGTGGAGACGCCTTCGGACCCAAGCTCAAGGGGCACTTCGACGCGATAATCATCGAGGGGAAGGCCGAGGAGCCGGTTTACCTCTACGTCCACGATGGGGAGGTGGAAATCAGAGATGCAAAGCACCTCTGGGGCAGGGGCAACTACGAGGTCGCTAAAGAACTCTGGAAGGAGCACCCGAAGGCGAGCCTAGCTTTAATTGGCCCGGCCGGCGAGAGGCTCAGCAGGATTGCCAACGTGATTTACGACACCGAGCGCGCGAGCGGAAGGGGCGGTCTCGGGGCAGTCCTCGGGAGCAAGAAGGTTAAGGCCGTTGTGGTTGAGCCGGGGGAGAAGCCACCTGTTGCCAGCCCGGAGGAGTTCCAGAGGCTTTGGCAGGAGTTCTACGACCACTTCGCGACCGACCCGAAGTATGAGCACAGCAGAAACTACGGAACGAGCGATGCGCTGAGAAGCTCGGCCTCCCTCGGAATGAGCCCGGCCTACAACTTCTCAAGGCCCTACATTCCGGAGGAGCTGGCGGAGAAGCTGGGCGGGGACGAGGTCAAGAAGTACGAGGTAGAGCCGGAGTGGTTCGTCCACGGCAAGAGCTGTCCGATTAAGTGCGCCAGGTATGTAGAGGTCGAATACAAGGGCAGGAAAATCCGCGTCAAGCCCGAGTACGAGAGCATCGCGATGCTTGGAGCGGCAACGGGCGTCTTCAACTTCCCGGCCGTTGCCTACTTCAACTGGCTCGTCAACAACCTCGGCCTCGACAGCATAGCGACGGGAGCGACGATAGGCTGGTTCTTTGAGCTGGTCGAGAGGGGCCTCATAAGCGAGGAGGAGATAGGGTTCCCGGTCAGGGGCTTCGGCGACGAGGAGGCCGAGGAAAAGCTCATCAAGCTGATGGCAGAGAAGAAGGGCATCGGGGCGATTCTCGCCGATGGCGTAAAGAGAGCCTGCGAGAGGCTCGGTAGAGGTTGCGAGTTCGCCGTGCACGTGAAGGGCATGGAAAGCCCCGCCTGGGACCCGCGCGGAAGGAGAACCTACGCCCTCAGCTACGCCACAGCTGACGTCGGAGCGTCTCACCTGAGGGGCTGGCCGAGACCCCATCAGCTACCGAACCAGGGACCCGCTAAAGAGCTCGTGCCTTCGCTCATAGAGGGCAGGGACGAGAGCTACATCACCGACATGCTTGGAACGTGCAAGTTCGTGTCCTACAAGATGGAAGACCTGGCGAGGTTCTACTCGCTCGCGACTGGCGAGGAGTGGACGGTCAAGAGGCTAAGGAAAATTGCCCAGGCTGTTGAGAGCATCGCGCGCATACACGACGCCCTCGACTGGGTGACGCCTCCGCTCGACGACACGATTCCACCGCGCTGGTGGGAACCTGAGCCGGACGGGCCGGCCAAGGGGAATGCGGCCTTCATAGACTACAACGACTTTCTTGAAGCTCGTAAGGAGTTCTACAGGCTCAGGGGCTGGCACGAGGAGCTCGGCGTTCCGCTGCCGGAAACTATGGAGGAGCTTGGCTATCCGGAGTTCAAGAGCGATGCCGAGAGGGCTTTGGAAGTTGTGAGGAAGAGAATGGGCGTAGAGTGAAGGCCTTTTCTTGTCTCATTTTTATTTCGCACCTAATGACACTTCTAAGGGAGCTCCACTCAACGCTGGCGCCTCAACAACGGATAAGCTTCGGAGGGAGAATGGACGGAAAAAGAACACCCCAGAGAACCGCAAGGACGGCATCTCCGGTCTTTCCTCGATTCACCCCGTCGTGTTGGCTACGTACGTGAACTCCCCGTTGCAGTACCTCCCCTCGCCGTCGTAGAGGCCGAAAACTGCACACCCGTTTCTGTCAATCCTGCCCCAGCCGGGAATGACGTAGCAGAGACAGCTCGGGTCGTTCATCTGGAAGAGTCTGCTCCAGACAACCTTAGTTCCGTTTAGAATCATGACGTAGCCGGACATTGGAGAACCATCCGGCTGAGGCCTTTCAAAGCCCATCAGCACGTAGCTACCGTTGGAAACGAGGAACGTGTTCCTGATGGGAACGAAGCCCCGCCCAAGGTCGAACTCTCTAACAGTTCCGTTTCTGCCGAGAACGTAGAAGTAGTCGTTGATTGACACGTAGTTTCTAAATTCAGAATAAGACCTCGGCGTGGTTTGATAAACGAGAACGTAGAGGTAGTCGCTCGTATTCGCCACAAGGAGGGCAGGAAGGGCCGTTCCGTTTGCTTTAACGCCATATTTTCCACCATCGTAGGCCCAGGCGTAGCCCGAAAGCGTGAGGTTCCAGAGGAGTTTTCCATCGTAACTGCAGGCCATTAAAACCATGACCTGGACTTTTGCCGTCACGTTGCCTGTGCTCACGTTCGTTCTGCCGTACGGGTCAACGCTGAACTTCACGAAGGGAACGTTTCTAACCTCGCTGGCGTTTTCAAGGGCTATGAATCCCCAGTCAAAGGAGGCAACCCTCGCGGTGGGCGTAGATGGACAGAAAGAGGAAAGCCCCTGAGAATCCTCCCCGTCAGACGGCAGGCCTCCCAAGGCCACCAGCGTGCCAGCTATGAGGGCGACAAGGATAACCACGGGAACGAGCCTGCTCCACCCCACGTCCAGTCACCGTTATTATGTTTGGGGATAAACGTTTATAACTTTTCTTCGGGCAACTTAAGGAGAGTTGAAAAGCGACAAAAGGGTATAGTAAGAGGTCATCCTTTCAAAAACGCCTCGACCAAGTTCCTCGTCTCGTTTAAGGCCTCCAGCGGAATGCCCTTGGGCAGACCGCCGATTTCGCCCTTGACATCTTTGAGAACACCCTCTCCAGCGCCGAGGAACATGCCCTCGCTGACTATTCCCCTGAAGTTGGCCGGCGGGAGCAAAGCGACCGCCACGCGGTTTCCTTCCTTAACGGTGAGGTCGTTGGTGACTACAGTTATCGCCCTGTCACCGATGTTGACGTTCGTAACCAAAAGCCTGTCGGCGTTGGGGTGCTTGGCGACGCTCATAACCTCCCCGACCTTGATGTCGACCGCTATGACCGGGTCGTTTATCTTTCCGAGGGCGAGCCTTTTGTCGAGGCCGAGTATCGTGTTCAGGAAGAAGCGAATCTTCGCAACCTGCTCCTCAACCTTCTCGCGCTCGTCCTTTGAGGCGTTGCTTATGAACTTGTGGTGCCAGTCCTCCCCGCCAAGGGCCTCGATTATTCCGAGGGCCTTCTCCTTCAGGGCCTTCATCTGGGGGGTCTCGATTAGCTCGTTCGGCTCTATGTAGCTGTAGCGCATCGCCTGTATCTCCGGGAGCATCTCCTTGCCGAGCTTTATCGCTTTCTTCTTGTCCCAGTGACCCTTGAACTTCGCCCCCTCAACCGTCTTCAGGAAGAGCTCTATCGCCTTCTCCGCCACCAGTAAGCGGTAGTCCTTGCTTGTGTCCCACATCTTCACCACCTTCGAGGGCATTCAAAACCCGTCTCTTAACGCTTTCGTCCCGTATCCCCTCGGCTATCGAGCGCGCCCTCGCCGGGTCCTTCCGGGAGTAGGCGAGTGCAACTTCGCCGAGGAGCTCCGATGACAGCCCCACGTCCCTGATGACGCCGGCCAGGATTAGGGGTTCTTCGAGACGGCCGATTTTGAGCATCTTCCGGGCTATCGAGAAAATCTCGCCGTCCCTCGGCTGGAACTTTCCGACGAGAATCAGGTCAAGGGCATCGTTGAAGACCTTTCTCGCAAGGTAGGGCCTCTCGTGGAGGAAGAGCCAGTAGCTCAGGTGGAGCATCTCAACGGCCCTGTCTTCAAGCGGGAGGAAGCGCATAACCTCGATGGCCCTCTCGACGTCGCCCTTCTCTATCAGCTCGGTGACGACGGCCCTGCCGTGCTTGAGAACGTCTTCGATGAGCGCAATCTTGTCTGAGAGGTGCTTGGCCTGAAGCTTGAAGAAGAGGGAGTCGTAGATGTCGCGGGCGAGCCGGTAAAATGCTAAGGCCTTCTCGTTGGGAATCTCGTCGGCGCTCTTCTCGATGAGCCTCGCGACCCTGCGGAGCGTTTCAAGGGCCCTTGAACTCAACCCCCTCGCGCGCTGGATTTCATCAACGGCCTCGCTGAAGAGGATGTAGGCATCGCCGTATCGGTCCGCTAAAACGAGGTTCCTCGCGATTCCCGCCAAAGCCTCCCCCCTGAGCCTCGGCGATGGGAGGGACTTCGCAAGGCTCACCGCCCGCTCGAAGTAGAAGGAACCGCCTTTCTCGCGGTCGAGGATGTAAAAAGCTCTGCCAACGAGTGAATACGCTATTGCCCTCTCGTAGGTGCCTGTGACCCTCTCAACCGCTTCGAGCATCTCGGAGAGAACCTCCTCGCGCGGGAACTCTGTCATGACCAGGCTGAGCGCTAAAATCCTCTGCAGAGGGTCGTCTAAGGACTTCGCCCGCTCAAGGGCGCCCTTGAAGTCACCGGCGTTGAGCCTCTCCTTCACCGATTCCACAGAAACCACCGGACTATTGAAATAGTGCCAAAACCTAAAAAGGGTTACCCCTTCATCTTCTTGTCCCAGTTCTCGAGCATCTTGTCCAGAGCTAAGAGGCTGTTCAGCCTGAGGCGGACGCGCTTGTTCTCCCAGTCTATCGAACCCTTAAACTCGTTGAGGAGCTCAAAGACCTTCTCCGCTTCATCCCTCGGCAAATACTTGCCGTAGAACTCCTCACCGCAGTGGGGGCACTTGAAGGCAAAGCCCTCGACGGCCCCGATAAACTTTTCGCGGTCCTTCAGCGTTTCCTCGGCGTTCTCAATGCTCAGCATCTGCTCAACCAGCTCCCCCCAGTCGAGGGGCTTTCCGCACAGCGGGCACTTCGCCATCTCAATCACCCGTTCTCCCTGAGGAAGTTCTCAATCTCCCTGAGGATTAGCTTTATGGCTTTATCAAGGTTGGCCTTTCCGTTCGCTCCTGCGGCCCCGGCGTGGCCACCGCCAGAGCCTTCAATGACGGGCCCCACCTTCTCCATGATTTTTCCGAGGTGGAGGCCCTTCTTAACGAGACTCTCCTTGGCCCTCGCGGAAATCCTGACGCCCTTCTTCTCGCTCCCGACTATCGCGATGTCGGCCCCAAGCTGGAGGAAGACCTTGCAGGCGTAGGACTCGTAGGCTGAGACCTTCGAGACGGCGATGATGTACTTCCTAAACTTTCTGATTTCGAGCCTCTGGCAGGCCTTGAGGACGGCCATCCTCCGGGCGTTGTCGGTGTTTTCGTCGCTGGCAGGGGCAACGAGGGAAAATATCTCCCCCATCTGGAGCGGAAACCTCTCTAAAATCTCGCTCACCGCTTTGAAGGTCTTCGCGTTCGCGAAGCGGAAGTTGGCCGTGTCGGTAACGATTCCTGCCAAAAGGGCCCTCGCACTTTCCTCGTCGGCAAAGCCGAGGTACTTGAACAGCTCCCACACGATTTCAGCTGTTGATGTCCTTGAGGAGTCAACGACCGCTATGTCTGCCTTAATCGGCCTCTCCTTCTCGACGTGATGGTCAATCAGGATTACCGTCTTCCCCTTCGGAATCTCAATCGGTTCGAGCTGTTCGAGGGAGGAAGTGTCGAAAATTACGACAACGTCTTCCTCAACGGCCGGGTTTTTCTCAACTGGAACGGGCGAGAGCGTCAAAAGCCTCTTCGCGTAGGAGGAAACGCTCTGGGCAACGCCTATCCTGACCCTCTCAACGCCGGTAAACCTGAGGTAGCGGGCAAAGGCTATCGCCGAGCCGAGGGAATCGGGGTCGGCGTTGTGATGGCAGAGGAGGAGATAGGATTTGTCACGCGAGCGCTGGAGGAAGCGCTTAAGCTTGAGCTTTCCCTTCATTAGCAATCTCCCTCAGCTTTCTCTCAACCGCTTCGTAGGCCTTCTCAAGGGCCTCGTCAATCAGCCTCTCGACGTCCACCTTGACGAAGACAGGCACTTCAATATAGACCTCGATTTCGAGGTTGAGTGTCTCGTCCCGGTTTATCCTCGTGGTCACCTCGATGTCCTTGACGTCGCTCCTGTTGAGGGCGTCGAAGACGTGCTTTATTATGACCCTCTGCGCCAGCTCTCCTATTTCTATTATCTCCTCCTCGCTCAGCTCTGGAAGGCCGATGTTAATAACGCCCCTCTGCTCCATGCCCACCACCGGAGGAGAAAAGGGAAATCAGCCCGCCGTCGGGCGGAGCGAGCTCTGTATCTTGGCTGTAAGCTCTTTGAGCTTCTCATTGAGCTTCTTCTCCTGCCTCTCAAGGGCACTGAGGCGGACTTCGAGAGTTTCTACCTTCTCCTTGAGCTCCTCGACGGCCTTGGCCTTGTCGGTCTTGACGATGAGCGTCCCAACGGTCTTGTAGACGACCGCGTCGTCGGGGAGCTTCTCAATCTCCTCAAGGGCCTTCTTGGCCTCGTTGAGTTCGAGCTGGACCTTCTGCTTCTGCTGGACGAGAAGCTGAAGTTGCTGCTGGTAGCTCTCAAGCTGGGCCAGCATGGACTGAACCTGCGGCGGAATACCCTGCATGACAACACCTCCGTAATCGTGATGCCGGGTTAGAATAAGGGCGGGGCTTTAAATAGTTTAGGCTAAACTTCCAGAGAATCCATTGCGACCTTAATCCATCTCAAATAGGAGTTCAGCGTTCCCCGTAAGGCCGAGTTGTCTTTGGCCAAAAAGCGGATTACGATTTTCCTTCCGTCGAGAAGGAAATCAATCCTGCTCCGCCTGTAGGGGACTGTCTTGTGCTCGTAGAGAACGCTCTCGTAGACAACCCTGGCCGTTTCCTCGTCGGGAAAGGCAAGCTCAATCACTCCCTCGATTGGCCAGACCTCTTCAGACCCAGCGCCTCCTTGTAGTCCCATCTCCGCCCGTCCTCCATAATCCAGATTTTCACGAGGATTAACGGCCCGACGGGCCTGTCTTTTGTAACGTCAAAGCGGTAGAAGTTGACGGCCATTCCCCTTGGGTAGTTCTCGATTACGCCGATTACATCGGTGTTGTTCTTGTCCGCTATCGTCTGGAGGCTCTTGTTACCCCTCGGCACAAATTTTCCGCCGGTGAGCTCGGCAAAGGCCTGGGCGAAGGCTGTGTGGTCTATTCCAACGCGCTTGGCAGTGGTTACGACGAAGGGCATCTCCTCGCGGATTGGCCTCAGGTTTCTGAAACCGATTTCACGCTGAAGTTTGATGCCGTGGAGGTAGAGGTAGCCAAGGTAGCCCCAGTCGTCGGGGTCAACCTTGATGAAGGTCATCTTGAGCGGGTTGCCCTTCCAGACGTTGATTATCAAGAGCCTCTCGTAGTTCCTGTCGTAGGCCTCCATGAGCAAATCTTGAATCGTCTTCTTTCCCCTTGTCAGGTAGAGCGAGTTGGGGAAGACCTTCTCCAGGTCGTGGCCGAAGCTTCTCGTCCTCCTCGTCGGTCTGTGGGAAGTCGTTATCAGCATCATGGCAACCACTCGTTTGGGTTTGGTTGATAAAAGCCTTTCGAAAGAAAAGGCTCAGATGGCCTTAACCCTTCTCGCGACCCTCGGGCGGGGCTTGTAGAGTATCTTGCTTCCGCAGTAGGGACAGCGGACCTCTCTGGTCGTGGCGAGGTCGAGCTCGACCTCCTTACCGCACTTGGCACAGCGGTAGATGGCAACTACCATAGGAATCACCTCAAAGGAAAAGAATCAGGCCTTGGAAGCGACAACGCGCTTCGCGACCTTTCCTGCCGGAGTGGTCGGCAGGTAGGCACCGCCGGCGAAGGTGGCACCGCACTTCTGGCACTGCCATATGCCGGTGCTAATCCTCCTGACGGCCTTCCTTCCGCAGACGGGACAAACGTGCTTCTGCTTCATCTTGGCCTCAACGGCCGCGACCCTTCTTCTAATCTTGAGACCGTACCTTGGACCGAACCTTCCGGCTGAACCGACCTTAACAGTCCTTCCCATGAGCATCACCCCAAAGTTAAGCATTCTCGAAGACTGGAAAGTGTTTCCGGGGACGTTTTATAAACCTTTGCATAACTACGGACATCGAGCTTTTTCGTTCTTAATAAACCTTGCGCTAAAGCTTTTGTACAGCCTTTAAGAAAGGCTGGCGAAAAGAACGCCATTCTTACCAAAGAGCAAGAAGTCAGTCGTGCACTCTCAAAGTGGGAACTTCAACACAAGTTTAACATTAAAGGGGCCCAGTGAAACAGTTTCAACTTATTTTTGGCGTCCTTTGGACGCCGTTTGGGAAATGAAACACTCTTGAAAGAGCAAGTCAAAAAGAAACTCTCTCACAGTTGCCGAATTTCAAAAAAGCACCTACTTTTCCGCCAGCGCTGAAGCTTTTGGGAAAAGCTTCACCAAAAGTTAGTAGCTCCTCGCTCAAGGGCTCAAGGGAAGGGGGATTTTATTGGGAAAATCGAGCTTTCTAAGAGAGAATCACCCAAAACAACCCTTTCAAAGGGTTTATTTTCCTTTGACGCCCTTCGGGCGTCGATTCTAAAAGTAAACCTCTGCAAAAGGAGCAATTGGGAGGTTCTCACACTCAAGACGACAAGTCAATGAGAAAATCATCCGGAATATCGCTTTCCAAAAGGAGCTACGAACCTTGGTCAAACTTCGCGCAGGCGAAGTTTGTAACTGGTGGGCCCGCGGGGATTCGAACCCCGGACCTCCACCTTGTCAGGGTGGCGTCATAACCAGTCTAGACCACGGGCCCAGCCCAAATGTTGGTGGACCGGCCGGGATTTGAACCCGGGGCCTCCGCCTTGCCAAGGCGGCGCTCATACCAGGCTGAGCTACCGGCCCACCTGACGACGCCGTTATCTCCTTTCTAGGTGGGTTTATAAATTTTGCGGTCGGGAATCCTTTTAGATGCCCATCGAAAAGTTAATATGTAGCTCTACCAACGATGAAACGGTGATTGGAATGGACCCCGTCAAGGAAGCCGAGAGAATTAAGGACCAGATAATAGCGTGGAGAAGAGACTTCCACATGTGGCCGGAACTCAAGTACGAGGAGGAGAGAACCTCAAAGATTGTTGAGGAGCACCTTCGCGAGTGGGGATACAGGATAAAACGCGTTGGGACGGGAATCATAGCCGACATCGGCGAGGGCGAGAAGACCATAGCGTTACGCGCCGATATGGACGCACTGCCTGTTCAGGAGGAGAACGATGTTCCCTACAAGTCCCGCGTTCCAGGGAAGATGCACGCCTGCGGTCACGACGCCCACACGGCCATGCTCCTCGGAGCGGGAAAGATAATCGCCGAGCACATTGACGAGTTCAACGGCAGGGTCAGGCTCGTGTTCCAGCCGGCGGAGGAAGGTGGAAACGGGGCTTTAAAGATGATTGAAGGGGGCGCCCTTAAAGGCGTTGACGCAATCTTTGGCTTCCACGTGTGGATGGACCTGCCGAGCGGAGTCATTGGAATCCGCGAGGGGCCGTTCCTGGCGGGAGCAGGATTTTTCGAGGCGAAGATAATCGGCAAGGGCGGACACGGAGCGAGCCCACACGAAACGGTTGACCCCATACCAATAGCTTCCGAAATAGTTCTGGCACTGCAGACGGTTGTGAGCCGGAACGTTGACCCAAAGGAAACGGCCGTTGTCAGCGTTACGGCGATAAACGGTGGCACGACCTTCAACGTCATCCCTGAGAAAGTTTCGCTCAAAGGAACGTTCAGGTTCTACAAAAACGAGGTCGGAGACATTCTCAAGAAACGAATAAAGGAGATTGCAGAGGGAGTATCCTCAGCGCACGGGGCAAAGGCCAAGGTAAGCGTGCAGGACCTTACACCCCCAACTATCAACGACCCCGATATGGCGCAGTTTGCCAGAGAAGTTGCAGAGAAATACGGCCTCAGGCACGGGGAAGTTCCCCCCACTATGGGCGCCGAGGACTTCGCCTACTACCTCCAGCGCGTTCCAGGAGCATTCCTCGCCCTCGGAATAAGGAACGAGGAGAAGGGAATCGTCTATCCGCACCACCATCCAAAGTTCGACGTTGATGAGGACGTCCTTCACCTCGGCACCGCGATGGAAGTGGCGCTCGCCAGGGAGTTCCTCAGGTGAGCTCCTTCGCGAGTATTTTGATTTTTCGTATCTTTTCGGCACCAAAGCTTTCAACTTCTCCCGGAAGGACCGTCAGGGCCCGTTTGAATCCGAGAGCCCTTGCCCTCCCGAGGAGGGGCTTGAGGTCCTCGACCCTGCCCCAGAGAAGAACCGCAACCCCTTCCCTGCCCGGAAGGTTCCTGAGCGCGTAATAGGACTCCCCAACCCTTCCAGACTCGACCGTGTAGTGTATCCCCGCAATGCTGTCCTTAAACGCCGAGAAATACATGCTGTACGAGCTCTGAAAACGACCCGCGACGAGCTCAAGCTCTTTAACGTCATCCCAGCTAAATGCGGTTGGCTCTGCCTTGCCCTCACCCTTCAATGGAACCCACACGGTAGTCCCCTCAAAGACCTCAACGTTGAAGCCGAGCTTTTTTGTAGAAACCCTCCGCTTCCTCTTCCGGCTGAACAGTCAGCATCTCGACTCCCCTTTCCCTCGCAACGTCCTCAACGAACTCCATCAGCGCCCTGCCTACGCCTTTCCTCCGGTAATCGGGGTGAACCTCTATGACGTCAACGTGCCCTATCCTTCTGATTTCCCCATTGATTGGCTCCTCCGAGAATAGCACCTCAACCTCGCCGACAACCTTTCCGTTGAGCTCCGCCACTGCAATAAGCTGGTCATCGAGCAGGAGGTTGTTGAGGTGAATCGAGAAGGTCTCAACGGCCATCCAGGGGCCACCCTGGGTGTAGCGCTCGTAGAGGCTACCGCTCACCTTTTCTCCGGCGGTATGGAGCTCAACGATTCCTCCAACGTCGTCAAGTGTCGCCGGGCGGATTCTCATCGTCCTCACCCAGGTAACCGAACTTCTTGAGGATGTGCATTATCGCCTCCGCCCCGCCGTCCCCGTAGGGCTTCTCGGTAACGTAGTCCGCTTTCTGCTTGAGGCTTTCGGGGGCCTGGGCGATGGCCACGCGGTAGCCGACGACCCTGAAGGCATCGAGGTCGTTCTCACCGTCGCCGACGTGGGCGACTTCGTCGGGCTTTATCCCGAGAAACTCGCAGGCCTTCTCTATTCCCGTCCCCTTGTTAATCCAGGGCTTCTTCACGTGGATTGCAAAGCCCGAATCAACGGCCACCAAGTTAAGCCCCAGCTCCTCTATGATTTCCCTGACGACCTCAACGGGAACTTTTCTGGTTATCACGAGACCGGCCTTTCGCTCCATCGTCGAGTAGCTCAGCTCTGCCTCGGGATGGCGTTTCTTCAGCTCGCTCCAGAGTATCCACTCCTCGTCCATATCTGTCAGAAAAACGCGCTTTCTCATCGTTCCCTCGCCCTTCAACGAGAGCGCTCCACCGTCTTCAGCTATGACCGGCCCGCTCGTTCCTATGAAAACGGCCGCGGCCTCTGCAAATGGAACGGAGTTCCCCGTTACGAGCATTACCGGAACGCCTAGCCTCTCGGCGAGCCTTATGGCCTTCAGGGCGTCGATGCTCAGCGTCCTGTCGCGATAGGTTATCGTACCGTCTATGTCGAGAGATATGGCCTTAATCCTCATTCTCTCACCCGAAGACGGGAAAGGTTGCGGGAATATAAGGCTTTGCTTTCAGTGGTCCTTCATAATTTCCCTCAAAACGCTGGTCGCGTAGACCCCTTTGGGAAGGAAGAAGCGGAAGCACATTCCAGTTCCGGGAACGTAGCCGTAAGTCATGCCTATTGGGCGAATGAGGAGTTCCCGCCTTCCACCGGGTTCGGCCATCGGCTTCGGGAGCCTTTTGAAGGCGTCGAGGCTTAATCCCTCCTCTTCGAGAATTTCCCCCTCAAGTTCGCCGGGAAGTCCCTTGGCTTTCCTCATCGCGAAGCCGAAGAGCGGGCCCGAAACCATGGCCTCGCCCCTCTTTATCTTCTCACGGACGAAGTTGATGTTAGTCTCGGTGACGCGGTATGTCCTGTCGCGGTACGGTATTCCTCCCTTCACCTGGACGACGATATCGCCGACCAGTGGTTCGTTGAGAGGTAGCTCCTCAATGCGCCTTGACAGGTAAAGGTTGAAGAGGTAGCTCTGGTAGGAGTGAATGAAGATGCGCATTATCGGGAGCGGGAGCGACAGGAAGGCCTTTTTCCAGCTTCCGGTCTTCTTGTAGGTGTAGAGTAGAGTTCTCTCGTAACGGAGGAAGCGCGGGAACTCCCCCAGGGCCCTGTCAACGTCGCCCGTCTCCCAGAAGTTCTTTCTGGCTTCATCACCCTCCATGCTCCCGTCGGCGTAGCCGAGGAAGAGCCTCGCCGATTCCTCAAACTCCCCCTGGAGGAGAAGCTTTCCAATCAGATGGTTCACGACCCTTCTCTCGCCGAAGCGCTGGTAGCCGAAGTAGTTGGGAAAGCCCCCCTTCTCACGGAGCTCCCGGATTATTTCCTTAGTCCTTTCAAAAGCGTTCTCACCGACGTCCCTGACGATTATCCTGAACCTGTTGCCGAGCAGGTGGCCGAGCTTTATGAACCGGCCGTAGGAGACGAACCTCAGCTCGATGTCCCGGATCTGAACTGACTCAACATTCTCCCTCGCATCGGCCGGCACGCTTATGTACTGGTAGGTTACCGCGTGTCTGTCCTTCGTCCCTGCGAAGCCTATATCGCGGTGGCTTATCCCGGCGCGCTTGGCGATTTCCTTTATCACGGCCATCGTGTCCCAGTTTCGCTTTTTGAGGAGGAAAATCGCGTGCTTCCTCCCCTCGAAGATTTGGGGGAGAGGCTCCTCAATGACAACGAAATCCTTGGGAAAAGCCTTGATTCTACCCCCTATCCCGGGCTTCTCGCTCAGGTGCCGGAATCTGGAGAAGAACTCGCGATAGTCCATGACTCACACCAGCTTGAGATGGCCAGTAACCTTGTCCACCAGCTCCTCTGGTCCAGGCCCGATGGCTAAGACGGTTATTGTCCCCGGGGGAATCTCTGTTAATCCAGCATCCCTTATCAGTGCCGTAGGGAGACCGAGCTTCTCAGCCTGGGCTTTCAGCTGGAACAGTTCCTCAAGGTTTTCGGCCTTGACGACGACCTTCTTCTGCCCCTCGTTGAACCAGGCCTTGAACCACTCGGGCCTCTCCTTCTGGGCCTTTAGGGTGGCGGTTACTGCGCCGTGAGCCACCTGAACCGCGAATTTGCCCTTGCTGAGTTTTAAGTCCCTCCGTGAGACGATAACCTGCTTGTACCTGAACGCGCTCATGGGAGAAAAGGGATGGAAGGGATTTAAAAAATTGACTAAAGTAGCTCTATCTCGTTTTCTTCCTCGTCCTTCTTTGGCAGTCCTCCCGGGCGCCTCTGCTTCTTCCTCAGAACCTTCTCTTTGAGGGCCTCGAGCTCGCGCCAGTAGTTGTACGTGACACCCGCGAGGACGAGGGTCGTCAGGATGAAGATTATCGCCAGGGGCTTCCAGGGGTTGCTCTCCTTCTTCGGTGGGACATAGGCCGAGGCAACGCTGAGTATCTGCTCCGCTATGGGAGTAGCGTTGTCCATCTTCGCGAGGGTCTGGTTGATGTACGCTGGAAGCTCCTCGGGCTTGGGCCAGACCTTGACTTCCTTGACAATGACCTCCGGTGGGATGCTGTTCACGGTTGCAACGGTTCCGAAGTTAACCTCGTGGGCGTTTCCGAGGGGGTCAAGGTACTTGAGGGTTGCCTTTACGAGGGAGAGGTTCTCTCCGAGAACCTGCAGGGGAACCTTGACGGTCTTAACGTCGCCGGCCTTTATCGTGCCGAGGTTCAGCACGGTCTGGCCCTTCAGCGACTTCGGATAGGTAAGCACCAGCGTCGCGTTCTGGATGAACTCGTAGGTCGGGTTGCCCTTTGAGGCCTGGACGGTCAGGGCGAGTGTTACCGTGCTGTTCACCTTGGCGGTGACGTAGTTGCTCCAGGTGCCGTTGTAGGCGAGGGCGTTAAGCGAGAGCTTGGGTATTGCATAGACTTCGATGTCGGTGAGCGGGGCGGAGTAGATGGTCTTCATCTTGCCGGTCTCAAGGCTCTGGTCGTCGTAGTAAGTCACGAGAACCTTACCGATGTCGAACTTGCCGACCTTCGTGGGCCTGAGGACGTAGACGAGCATTGGGAGCTTGGTAAAGGCGGGGAGGTTCTTTATCTGCCAGCTCTTGGTCATGCTGACGAGCTGGAAACCGTTTGGAATCGGTGCCGCGACGTTGAGCTGATATGCATCGCCCCTTCCAAGGTTCTCAACGCCTATCGAGAGCACTATGTCCTGCCCGAGGAGAACCTTCTTCGGGACGGCGGTTATGTTGGCAACGACCTGAGCCGAGCGGAGTATTGGATTAACTTCGGCTTCAATTGGGCCGTAGACCTTGAGTATGGCCCTCTTGTAGTCGGGCTGGGTCTTGGAGATGGCCACGAGGAACGGAGTTCCCGGTATGGCCTTGGGAACGTCACCTGCTTCTAGGGTGTAGGTTGCGTAGGTTTTATTGGCAGTGTAAACTTCTACCCTCGCCAAATCTGGGATTACTGAGAGGAGCTTGAAGTAGTAGGTGGTGCCGTTGTACTTAACCGGAAGCCTCTCACCCACATAAACGAGGTCGTTGTAGAGGATTGTTGTCTCAACAACGGGGGTCGTTGGGTTCTCCTGGGTCTCCTCCCCAGGGACGGTCACCTTGAGCGTTGTGGACGCGACCCTCGGGATGTAGAGGTTGATTACCGCACCGCTGTTCTTGGTGGTGTTGAGCACCTCAATGGAGAGGTAGCTAACGTATGTGTGAAGGTCATCCAGCTTGTATGAAACGGACCTTGACTGACCCTTTGGGATTTCAAGGGTGTATGAGGCTCCGTAGGGCATCCTAACCGTGAAAGTTGCCTCGGTATCGGAAACGGAGAGGAGCTTTATTTTTATCTGGGGGAATCCGGAGGGAAGGCTGAACTCAGTACCAACGGGTATGGCCTTGCCCGAGTAGAGCTTGGTGAGCGGTGAGCTTATCGTCAGGAGCACGGATTTGGAGTCGCTCTTAATCCAGAGCACCGAGACGTTGAGGAGCATCTTATCGGGGTCACTGGAGGGATACGCCAAAGACTTGCCCACCTTAAGAACGGCGCTCATCCTGCCATCAGGACCTTCAACAGTTAGATAAACGCTGTCCCAGCCAAGGCTCGCATCGGTGAACTTAACAGTGTACGGGCCCAGCTGGGCACTGCCTCCAAGGGGCAGACTGATACCTGTGACACTGGCGTACTTAATGTCCGACGCACCGACACTCCCGATGTGAAGTGCGGATAAAGAGACGAGTACCGCCAAGATTAAAGCCACGAGTTTTCTCATTATGCATACCTCCGTACACCAATATGTACACAATTGCCTACACAATGAAAGGGAGGAAGGTATAAAGGCCTTACGGTGTGAGCCTCTTCCTGTCCCTCGGGAACAGGATAACCTCCCTGATGTTCGGGAGGTCAAGCATCTGCTTTATCAGCCTCTCAGCTCCAAGGCCGAAGCCGCCGTGCGGGGGCATTCCGTAGCGGAAGGCCTTGAGGTAGAACTCGAAGCTCTCTGGATTGAGCCCCTTCTCCTTAATCTGCTCGACGAGGACATCAACGCGGTGCTCCCTCTGGCCACCGGAGGTTATCTCAACTCCCCGGTATTCCAAATCGAAGGCCCTGCAGATTTCTGGCTTATCGTCGTATTTCATTATATAGAAAGGCTTGGCCTCGCTCGGATACTTATAGAGGAAGTAGAGCGGAGCGTTCTCGTTCTCCATCATGTACTTCCCGAGGAGCCTCTCGCCTTCGGTGTCTATGTCCTCGCCCCACGGGATTTCCTTCCCAAGGTCGGCGAGAATCTCAAGGGCCTTATCGTAGCTCAGCCTCGGGAAGGGCAGTTTCGGCTCCTCCAGCTCGAAGTTGAGGGTTTCGAGTTCCTTCGCGTTGTGCTCGCGGACGTAATTGATAGTATGAGCCACGAGCCTCTCAAGGAGCTCCATTACCTCCTCCTCGCTCTCGATGAAGGCCATCTCTGCATCAACGCTCCACGCCTCGTTGAGGTGCCTCGTTGTGTTGTGCTCCTCCGCCCTGAAAATCGGCGCTATCTCGTAAACCCTGTCAAGGCCCGAAGCCATCATAATCTGCTTGTAGAGCTGAGGGCTCTGAGCTAAAAAGGCGTCCTTCTCGAAGTACTTCATTGGGAAGAGTTCCGTTCCGCCCTCGGTCGCCGTCGCAATAATCTTGGGCGTGTGAATCTCGATGAAGCCGTTCTCGTGGAAGAAATCCCTGACCGCCTTGAAGACGCTCGAGCGTATCTTGAAAATCGCCATTACCTCGGGCCTTCTGACGTCCATGAAGCGGTTGTCCAGGCGGGTGTCGAGCTCGGCCTTGACCTTCCCGGTCGGGTCAAGGGGTAGAGGTGTCCCCGCCCTGCTGAGGACCTCAAGCTTCTCCGGGAGAATCTCAAAGCCGAGCTTCGCCTTGGGCGTGAAGTTAACAGTTCCCTCGACCGCGACGACGTCTTCGCTGTTGAGCTTCGGAATGAGCTTGAATATCTCGGGGTCAACCTTCTTCTTCGGGGCGGTAATCTGAACTATTCCCTCCCTGTCCCTGAGCCAGAGGAACTTGATTCCGCCCAAATCCTTGACTTCCCACACCCAGCCAGCCACTTTAACGCGCTGGCCGTTGAGTTCCTCGGTTATCTCGCTCGAGTAGTGCGTCCTGTACATGGCCATCCCCAGAAGGAGTAGGGGCGAGCTTTTAAAGGTATTCGATGCACGGGGGAGAAACGAAGAAACCGAAGAGGGGTCAGACAAACGAAATTTTGACCTCCTTCCCGACTATCTGGCTCAGGACGCTCTCGAGTATCTCGGGCTTCTCCGGGAGCTTCTTCCTGTCCCTACCGAAGACGAGAACCTTGTAGTAGGTCTCCCCTCCGGGCCTGTAAACGACGTTGACGCCGAAGACACCGGCCGGATAGAGCAGGTCGGAGGCGAGCTTCTTGAGCTCATCGGTTGATTCCGCCTTCATGCCCTCGATAACCCTAACGCGCTTTCCAAGCTCCCTTATGAGGGTCTTTATGTTCTTCCCGCCCTTGCCGATGGTTATCGGGACGTCTCCCTCACCGACAACGATAACGATGAGGTCTCCAGCCTCGACGGCCTTCTTGAACTCGATGTCAACGTCGCCGAGGAGCTTGTAGAGTAAGCGTGCAACCTTAACGTCCAGCTCAGAAATTATACCCTCCTGGAGCTTTTTCTCGTCAGCGGGGCAGAGAATGTCGTCGGTCTTGAGACAAACCTCACAGATTGGCGCCTTCACGTTCTCACCTCCTTAGAATGACCTTGATGGGCTAACCCTTAATTCAGGAAGCCCTTTAAAAAGGTTATTATGTGGCCCGAAAGGGGAAGAACTCAAAGCTCGCCCTCGATTTCCCGCCGAATTCTCTCGATGAACTCAACGGTAAAGCGGTGCCTGTCCTCGGCGATGCGCTTCGCGGTTTCGGTGTACATCAAGTCCTTGAGCTTGAGGATTTTCTCCTCGAAGTGCCTGAGGGAGGCCTCTATGTCCCTTCCGTGCTCGCCAGAGTACATGAAAACGCGCGCGATTCCTATGGCCCCTATCGCGTCGAGCTTGTCCGCGTCGCTGAGTATCTTCGCCTCGAGCGTTCTCGGCTCCGGACCCCTCGAAAAGCGGTGGGCCTCTATTGCGTGAGCCACCGCCTCTGCCTTCTTCTCCGGATAACCAAGGCTCAATAGGAAGCGCTTCGCGATTTTCGCGCCCTCTACCGCGTGGTCTTCAACTTTGCCGGCGTCCTCAAGGGGCCTCGCTATGTCATGGAGGAGCGAGGCGAGGGCGAGGACTTCGAGGTCCGCCCCTTCCTCCCTGCCTATGTGCATGCAGAGGTTGAAGACCCTCTCCACGTGGCTGAATCCGTGCGTTCCCTCCCTCTCAAAGAAACCCCTCGCGAACTCGCGCGTCCTCTCTATGAGCGCCCGCGTCCTGGCGTCGGGTATGAACTCCTCAAGCTTCATAGCGCATCGGTTGGAGAAAAAGGAAGGGGTTTAAAAGGATAACCCGGACTCAATGACCCTCTTTAGCTGGAAAGACTCAACGACGTCAAGGAAGGAAGTTGAGTGCTCAACGACTTCACTTCCCTCGGGGAGTCTAGCGGTTCCCGAGAAGAAGCGGTATGTACCGTTTTTGATTACGTGGCCGAATTCCCTGAGGAGCGATAGAACAGCCTCGTCGCCGAGCAGGTTCTCCCCAGTTAAATGAGCCTTAAGTGTCATGCCGTTTTCAACGACCAAGCGCCACTCTCTGTCTCCAGCGCGAACCTGAAGCCAACCGCTGAAGGAGCGGTAAAGCTTTAGCAGGCCCTCAACGTTATCGCCGCTGATGCTCGCGAAGGGAAACGAACTCACGCGGAGTGTCGGTCTTTCGGAGAGTATCTCCCTGGATGATGCCGCATAGAGTTCGTAGGCCCTTACTAACCCTCCCGCCAACGCATTTTCTATGTCTTCCACTGCGGCCTCTCCCTCCCTGGCGTAGCCCTGGAGCACTGACTCCACGAACGCTCCAACAACCTCCCCAGAGCTAACGAAAAGAAACGCCCTCCTAAGGTCCCCTCCCTCGCGCCAAGAAAAGAGAACGTAGCCGTCCCCGAGGCTTTTAATGACCTCGGGAAGGCTTTCATTAGTTTCTATCCGTATCAGTTTGCCCCCAAACATCCGCTTTCACCGGCTAAAGCATTGAGGCGACCTTCTGGGCGTTCCTCTTGAGGTAAATCCTGACGAGACCGAGGTTGACCTTCGGGTCTGTGAGAACCGTCAGGACCGCGTTTTCACCCGCCTCGACGGTAATGATTTTGCCCTTCGGCGATTCGAGCGTGACCATGTCAACGGCTTCCTCGTGGAAGACCTCATTGGACACGTTGAGTGCAGTACCGTAGATGGTCGCGACCATCGCGGCGACGCTCTCAACGTCTATCGTCCTGTCGCTCGCCTGACCCTCGATGAGGAGACCGTCCTTGCTCACTATGGCAACTCCCTTGACGCCATCAACCCTGAGAAGGTCTGCAATAACGTTCTCAAACATTCACATCACCCCAGAATCAGCATATCAACTTCAACGTGCTTGTCCGAAACGCGAATTTCCTTAATCAGGACGTTCTTTCCGCTGAACTTCTTGATGGCGACGGCTATGGCGTTGGCCATCGGGTAGAGCATGGGCTTCATGCCCTTCTTCTCGAGTAGCTGAAGGGCGTACAGGTCCATGGGATTGTCGAGCTTCAAGGTGACGTTGTTTCCGTTCACGATGATTTCACCCCTCTCGGCAAACCCGAGGGTGTTTATCATAACCTCTGTGAAGCGGTTGAGGAGCTCCTGGGGGTCATCGCTTCCCTCAAAGTTTAGTCCGTACTCCTCCATCATTGTATTCAAAAGCTCCTCACCAACAGAGTTTCCAAGTCCCTTGGCTCCAGCCCCGAGGACTTTGTATATTCCGTAGAGAATCAGGTTGTTTATTTTAGTCGCCATTTCCTCAGACCTCTCATTAACCCTCTCCACGACCTTCGCCTCCGTCATGGGTGACACCCCTCGAAGGGGCAGGTCAGCAACACGATGTCACGACGCGATATAATATTTGCCGCCTATTATTTGGAAAAGATTTCGCATTAGTTATATAAACCTGCCAAATTAGTAGCACACAACGACCTATGAAGCTCAAACCAGAGGACGTTGAAAGGATACTGAAGCTTCGAGAGGATGGAATGAAGCTCGATGAAATCGCGGCGGTGCTGGGCGTGTCGCGAAGGCGCGTACTCCAGGTTCTTAAAACGAAACAGATTAAAACTCCAGGCAGGAAAAAGAAAGAACTTCCATCAGAAATAGTAAACCTCATAGTCGATTTAAAGGAGCGGGGGCATACCATAGAGGAAATCCACAACCACCTCTTGAAGACGGGGGTTAAAATATCTCGGTACAAGGTTTGGAGCGTCATCAGGGAGCACAGAACAAAGCAAATCTCGGGAGAAATCCTTCAAACGCTTCTTGAGTGGGACGCGGTCGTTGGGATTCTAGTTCTCCACATCACGCTGAAGGAACAGCGCAACAGACTCCTCCTCATGGTTGATGTCAAAAACTGCAAAATACTTCTGTGGAAGCTTGCAGAGTCACTCAGGCTCAAACCCATCATAGACACAATCGATGGAGTTTTAGAGTGCCTGAAGGGAAAGCGAACCCTCATTCTTCTCTCAAGAACGCCTCCGCTCGTTCCAACCAGAGGCAAAGACAACAAATTGACGAGGCACCTAAAGAACCTTGGAGTCGAATACCAGTGGATAACCTCAGAGGAGCTAATTCGAATTCAAAAACGGCTTTCGAGGAGGATTTCAAAAGAAATCTCCCATGAGAATCCGTATGAATGGTTCAAAACGCGGGGAGTTGAACTCGTCGAGACCTCGTGTTCATCATATATGAAACGCATTGGGATGGAGGTTGGTAAAGATGGGCCTGCTTGATAGGCTTAGGAAACTTCTGAGACCGGAGAGCCAAGAGTTTTTGGACTTTAAAGATATGCTCCTCAGAAAGTTCGAAATAAGCGGCTTCCTTCTCGCAACTACCGAGGGCCTGCCCATAGGCGGGACGCTTGAATCCCCCGAGGAGCTCTCCGCAAAGCTGCCCGAGCTCAAGAAGGGACTGGCGGAGATAGAGCCCTCCAACGACTACCTTGTGATAACCCCAAGCGCGGTTTACTGCATCCTGCAGGTCACGAGCGACGTGATGATGCTGACAAAGGGCACAAGAGTCCTCACCTGGGAGGAAATTGAAGAACTGAAACTGGCCACAAGGGAGGAGCTCAAACTTTAGAGAGATTGAACTCGACAATCCCGTTCAGAAACTTAACGAAAGCAACGTGAACCTCGATTGGAATCCCGTCGACGCTCACTTCCCTTTTCTTGCTGACGCCGTCAATGAGGCCACTCTCAACGAGGAGCCTGACGACGAAGGCCTCCTCCCAGCCGGAGAGAAGGTTCTTCCCGAGCTCCAGAGAGGCCTGGGCTATCAGACCATAGGCCCCCCAGTTAGAGACAGCAGAGAGGATAAGCTCATCGGTCTCGATTGTAGAGGCTATATTCTCCCCGTGCGGGACGTAGCGAACCACCAAATCCCGAACCTTCCCCATACCAATCTCGTTGCCCCCGTCGCCGATTCCAATCGTCGGGATTCCATGTTCTTTAGCCTCCTCCGCGACCCAGTCAAAGGTTTCTCCAACGACCGGAAGGCCGGACATGGAGTAGTGGTTGCCGTCCTGAGCCTTTCCGGGCGTCTCGACGAAGATTACGAGGTCGTAGCTTGAGACGTCTGGTTCCCCTGCAAAGCGCAGGGAAAGGGCCTTCTGGAAGGGAATCATCGCGTTGATGACCTCTTCCTGAGCGAGAATCTCAGCTTCCCCGCCGAGCTCCCTGACGGCACGGTACAGCGCCAGCGCCCCCGGTGGACCGTCGGTTTCCGGAACGTTCATTGGAGGAATTGGAAAGCCGGTAACGATTAGCACTTTTCCATAATTATCTAAAAACAGCTTTGCAGAATTATGTAAAAAATTAAAGTCCCTCCTCCTGTAGTCGAGATAGAGCCTTCCGACGCCCCTGCCACCGACGTCGGTGTTTATCAGGTGGGCAATCATTCTTCCACCTCGTAAACTATTATCTTGACCTTCCTGCCCTTGACAGCCTCCTTAAGCTTCCACCAGAGCTCCGTTGGCTCCTCACTCCTGTGGACGAGTTTATCTCCGGGCCTTATCTCAACCTCTTTCTCCGAGTAGCGGACGAAAACACCCTCCGCCTCGAACACCTTCATACCCATCACCCCAGTATCTTCCTAAGCTCGTGGAGGGTTCTAATCTCGTAATCGGCCATGTGATAGCCGTCCGAGCCGTCGCGGTTAATCCAGACGGCCCTCATTCCAACGTGCTTGGCCCCGTAAACGTCCTGGCTGAGGGAGTCGCCAACGTAGAGAGCCTCGCCGGGCTCAACACCGAGCCTTTCAAGGGCGTGGAGAAAAATCTTCGGCTCGGGCTTTATTGCCTTCACGTCCTCCCGCGTCACGATTACGTCGAAGTATTTATCGAGCCCGGTAAGTTCGAGCTTGAGCCTCTGGTACTCGGGCCCGCTCGTGACGACTCCTAAGCGGTATCCACTCTCCCTCAGCCACTCCAGCGTTGGTGTAACGTCAGGGTAAACGTGGAGCTTGTGGGGATACCTTCTCAGGAGCTCTTCGTAGTTGAGGTCAACGTTGAAGAGCCGGAAGAAGAAGTTCCAGTCGTGCCAGTCGTAGGTGTCCCTCCTTGCCATAATCTCGTTGAGGAACCGCTCCCTCGCTTCCTCCTTGGTGACCCCGAGCCTCTTCGCGAGCTCATCGTAGACCCAGGGGAGGAAGAGCTGAATAAGTGGCATTTCCGTGAGCAGGGTTCCATCAACGTCAAAGAGAACCGCCTTCATCCTCCCACCCCTTCACGAGCAACGCGAGTATCTCGACACCCTTAACGTTCTCATCGGTCACGATGCCCCATATTATATCCTTCTCGGCGAGGATTTCCTGGAAACGCGACAGTATCTCGTGGGCCCCCTTCAGTGGGAAGTCGTTCCCGACGAGGATTCCTATCAGACCCCTCTCCCATATTCCCCAGTGCCAGCTGAAATCAACCCTATCGAGAAGGCGCATTATGCCGACGTTGCCCCCGCGAATCATGTTGAACAGGTCGGCGTAGTCTATGTTGACCAGCATCTGGTTTTCGAGGTAGTAGTAGAGCCTCGAAAAGAGCTCGGCTATCGAAACCGATGCCCGCTCGAAGGCAACCCCCAAAGGCACGTCCTCGCTCAGGAAGTCCCAGAGGGAGTCGTAGAAGACGGTCTCGAAGTTATCAGCCCAAACTGGCTTCTCGTGGATGAGTTCCCTTCTCGGCGTGAGGACGTAGGCGAGCTTTATCGCGTCCGAGGGGCTGTGTTCGAGGATAAGGTCAACCAGTTCGAGGTTTATCTCCTTGTCCTCGAAGAGAAGCCACAGAAAGGTGTCCTCGGGCAGGTGCGAGAAGAAGTCCCTGATTCTCTCCGCGTAGCGCCCCGGGCGCAGAAGGTAGTGGCCGGGGTTGATTGTCACCCTAACCACGCCGTCGGCGCTTATCCTGTCGACTATCCTGGCTCCAGCGTTGCCGATTCCAACAAAAAGATGAGTGAAAGAGCGCATCGCAACCCTCACTCAAGGGTCGCGTGCTTCTTCTTCATATCCTTTTCGGTCTTCTGGAAGGTCGCCATGAGAAGGGCTATGATACCGTCAAGGAACACCATCGTCGAGTCCTCGAATAGGGTTCCCATCGGGGCGACCCACTTGTACTTGGTGAGCATCTGGCGCGCTATGTAGTCGGTCGGGATGTCTGTCTTTGCCCTTCCCGGAATCTCGACGACGACGTCTGCCAGCTTTCCGAGGGTCGAGTTAGCGTAGGAGGTTATGGCAACGACCTTTCCGCCCTCCTTCTTGGCTATCTTTGCAGCATCGACTATGCTCGTAGTCTCACCGGAACCGCTGATGGCTATGAGCAGGTCGCCCTGCTCGAAGGCGGGCGTTATGGTTTCACCGACGACGTAGACGTTGAAGTCGAGGTGCATTAGTCTCATAGCGAAGGCCTTTCCGACGAGCCCGCTCCTTCCTGCCCCGTAGATGAATATCTTGTTGGCCCCAATCATGGCATCAACGAAGCCGCGAACCTGCTCGAGCTTGAGGCTGTCGGCAACGTTCCCTATGTGCTCAACGATGTCCTTCATGGCCTTCCTGATGGTCTGCATGTACTCGCCCCAGAAGAGGTCGATTATCTGCCTCGTGACCTTCTCCGGGTCCTTGGCCTTGGTTATGGCGCTTCCGACGATGATTATCGTCGCGCCGAGCTCTATGACCTTCGGAATCGTTTCAAGGTTCAGACCGCCGGCGACCGCGACGGGAACCTTAACGGCCTTGACGACCTCCTCAAGGTCCTGCAGGGGGCTCTTGCCCTGGGCCTGCTCGTCTATACCCGTGTGGACGAGTATGTAGTGAACGCCCATCTTTTCGAGCTCTTTGGCGCGCTTGACCTTATCCTTGACGCCGATTAGGTCAACCATAACCCTAATTCCGTACCTTCTCGCGACGTCAACGGCGTCCTTTATGGTCTTGTCGTCCGCGACACCGAGAATAGAAACGACGTCCGCTCCGTGCCTCGCGGCCATCTCGACTTCCAAAGCTCCGGTGTCCATCGTCTTGAGGTCGGCGACAATCTTCCTGTCCGGGAAGCGTCTCTTGAGAAGCTCAACGGCACGCATGCCTTCCTTCTTGATGAGTGGCGTCCCGACTTCAAGCCAGTGAGCGCCACCGCGAGCGGCCTTCTCAGCTATAGAGATGGCCTGCTCGATGTCGGTCAAATCAAGGGCGACCTGGAGTATCATGGCGAGACCTCCGAAAGGTTTTCGATTTATGGTTTCGGGGCGACTTTTTAAAGTTTGGCTTTGAAAATTTACAAAAAAATGCCGAAAATTTTCGTCAAGGTTTAAAAAAGAAGCCCCTAATCCTTTTCGGTGGGTTGAATGGTCACCTTCATCCCCTTCGGCGAGAGACCCAACAGGGAAGGCGTGCTCTACGCGCTCCAGCTTTTGAAGAGGAACAAGCTGATTGACGACTACGTCATCGTCGAAGCCAGCAGGGTCGAACTGCTCGCGGACAGGGTTCCCCAGGACAGGGCTTACATAATCGGTGAGCACCTCGCCACCTACGGTATAATAGAGAAGCTCCAGCCCAAATCTTTAATCAGCGTTGACGCCCACACCGATTTAATGCACGACTACCTCGACCACGGCTCATGGCTGGCTTACGCCCTCGAGCGAAGGCTAATCGAGAGGGCCGCTGTGATGGCCCCGGTTCTCATGATTCCAACGACCGAGCGAACCCAGCTCTGGACGAGGCGCGTCAAGGTCTTCCCGGCAACGCTAAGGAGCAGGAAAGTTCGCGGAAAGTGGAGGGCCTACAAGAACTTCCAGACGAACTCGGTCGAGGAGATAATAGGCGAAGCGAAGAAGTACCTCGGCGAGGAAATCTACCTGACCGTCGATATGGACGTTCTGAGGCCCGAGTACAGGATAGCCCGCTTCCAGCACGGGGAGCTGACGCTCGAGGAACTCCTTGAAATCCTTGAGGCAATAAAGGAGAACTTCAAAATAATCGCCTTCGACATAGCTGAGATTTCCGACAGGCTTAGACGCTCAAGGCTCGGAAAGAAGGCCTTCTTCGAGGTCTTTCAGCTCCTGATGGGGTGATGCCATGTCGATTAGCGACGAGGAGATACGGAAGATAATCATGCCCCTGATGCTGTCCGGCGCGAAGATGCTCGACAGACACTGCCCCAAGTGTGGCTCCCCCCTCTTCGAGAAGGACGGCAGAGTTTTTTGTCCGGTCTGTGAGCACAGGAAGAAGCAGATGGCGAGCGAGATGAAAGGGGTTGAGGAGAGGCTCATGGAGAAGCTCACCGAGCTGGCGAACTCAATGCCCGACGACATCGAGGAGCTTGAGAAACACTTAAGGGTTATGGAGCTGATAATCAACCTGTTGGAAAGGTACAAGGCTCTGGAGGGAGGGGAATGAAGAACGTGAAGGTCCTTAAGGCCCTCGAAAACGGCCCGAAGACGGTTGAGGAGATAGCCGAAGAGACCGGCATCAAGCCGATGGAGGTAAGGCGCTACCTGCTCCGCTTCGCCGAGAGCGGAAAGGTCGAGAGCTACCAGAAGGACGGCAAGCTCTACTGGAAGCTGAAGGAGAGAGACGAGCTCGAAGAGGAGTTCAAGTACGTCTAACCTCTTTTTTCATATTCGGATTTCATATTCAGAATCCAAAAACGATAAGCGGAAACAAAAAGAAAGGGGAATCAGACCTTCTTGGCCTTCTCCCAGTACTCGTTGAACTTGGCCTCGAAGAGGGCCTTAATCCTGAAGTCCTTAATCCAGACCTGGGTCTCGTAGTTGAAGTAGCGCGCGGCCATGTCCTCGAGGGCGAAGAAGACCTCGTCGTCGCAGATGAGCATCGGGAGGTCGAACTTGTCGAGGACCCTGAGCTCGAGCTTGCCCTTCTTGGCGTAGTCAAGAATCTTCGAGCCCTCAATCCTCTTGAGTACGGGCTCGGTGACGATTATCTTGGCCTTGGCGCCGTTGTCGATGGCCTTGAGGAGGTCGCTCTCGAGGTTGATGGCTATGTAGCCGTCGTCGGCGAGGAGAATCTGCTCCTTAACGTCCTCAAACATCTCCCTGGTCTTGAGGGTCGCGTTTCTGATTCCCCTGACAACCCAAACGCGCTCGACACCGTACTTCGGAATCTCGGTCTCGATGAGGGGCTTCATGAGCTGAAGGAGCTCCTCCTTCGCCTGCTTCTTGGCCTCAAGCTCCTCCTTGACGCGCTCCTGCCACTCCTCGATGAACTTCTCGAGGATGTTCTCCGGGTGAACGGGCCTGTACTTGTTGACCTTGCCCGGCTGGCTAATGGCAAAGCCCTTCTTCTCGAGGCTCCTGAGGACGTCGTAGGTCCTCGGCGCGGGAACCTCGGAGACGCTGGCGAGCTCGGCAGGGGTGAGAACGCCGAAGCCGACGAGGGCGACGTACGCCCTAGCCTCGTAGAGGTTCAACTCGAAGTGCTCCTGAAGGAGTTCCACCATCCTGTCCTTAACCATCTTTACCACCACCACATTTTCTATTCATATTTTCGAAGGAATCCATTATAAACTTTTTCCAAACACTGGGAGTGTTGCATACAAACACACTCAGATTGCAACTAGTGACTCCCCGAGATAAAACCCGGGTTGCATAGACATGCAAAGGCATTACTCAAAGAGGGATTTTAAGGTTTTTGGTTTTACCCTCAAATAAAACAACAACCGTAAACCAAAGTTTCACTACCCGATTATAAATGGGGGCTGAGATGACCAAAAATAGTTACCTAAAGTACGGAGGGATAAACATCCCCGTTTACCCCTCCCCGTAAACGTATCGCCTAATCTCGACGTAAAGGTCGTTCAGCACCTTCATGTAATCCGCCTTTCCTTCCTCGATTAGGTCCATGAGCTTCTCAAGCTCCCTCGTGCGCTCCTCGCTCACCAGCTCACGGTACTTGCTGACGAGGTAGTGGTAGACCTTTATGCCCTTCTCCGTCGGAACGAGCTTCTTCCTGCCCCTCGTCTCGACAACGTAGCCACGTCGTATGAGGGTCTCAACGATTTTCGCGTACGTTGAAGGCCTTCCAATACCGCGCTCCTTCATCAGGGCTATTATGTCGCCCTGCGTGTAGAGGGAAACCTTCGGCGCCTTCCACTTCTTGGACTCAACCACTTTGAGCTTCGCGCCCTGCTCAAGCTTCGGCAACTGCCTCATGGGCGGGTTTCTGAGTTTCGTCCAGCCGTCCTTGATGATTTCGACGTAACCCTCGAGCTCGACCTTTCCAACGCCCGCGTTTATCACCGCCCTCTCGTGGAGAACGACCGCAGGAACCATCTGGCTCGTCATGAAGCGCCTGAATATCATGTCGTAGAGCCTGTAGTGGTTGCGCGTGAGGTTCCTCGGGAGCTGGATTACGCCGTCGCGAATGAGTTGCATCAACCTGCCCGTGTCGATGGGCCTCGTCGGCCTTATGGCCTCGTGCGTGCCCTCTTCACCCCAGGGTCTCGGCTTGAAGTACTCCTCGCCGAGCTCGCTCGTTATGTACTCTTTGGCAACCTCTATTCCCGCGTTGCTCACGTGGGTTGAATCGGTTCTGTGGTAGGTGATGAGACCCATTTCGAAGAGGTCCTGGGCCAAGCGCATCGTCTCCGGGGCCGAAAGCTTGAGGAACGTCGAGGCATCGCGGAGCATTGCGTCGGTCGTGTACGGCGGGGCGGGGTTGAGTTCCCTCTCCTCAAGCTGGACATCCTCCACCGTAACGTACTCCGGTGGCTCGACGTCCTTGCCGTCCTTTCCAAGCTCAACCGTTACCTGAAGGCCGTTCTCAAGCGTTAAGCCGAGGAAGTAGACCTCGCTCTCGCTGAACTCCTTATACCTCTCGATAATCCAGCCGAGAACGGGCGTCTGAACCCTGCCAGCGGAGAGGTTCCTGTTCTCGAAGACCCTCTGGAGCTCACCGCTCAGCTCGAAGCCTATCCACCTGTCCTCTATGCGCCTGACAATCTGGGCCTCGACGCGGTTCTCGTTCACGTCCCTGGCTTCCTCTATTGCCTTCAGTATGGCCGGCCTCGTGACCTCGTGGAATTCCGTCCTCTTGATGTTCGGCGTGTAGGGGCTTAGAATGTTCCTTATGTCCCAGGCTATCTTCTCACCCTCCGTATCGGGGTCGGTCGCAATGAGTATCTCGTCGACCTCCTGGGCAATCTCGCGCATCGCGATGACGTTCTCAAGGGCGTCGCGGACGTTCGTTGAGCCACAGCGCGGGCAGATGCCTTTCTTCTCCCAGTCCACGAACTGGTAGCCACAGTCACGGCACCGCTTTATGGTGTCGTAGACGGGAATAAACCTGAGCATGTCCTTCTCGCGCTCGATTAGGACGCCGTGGTAGCCCTCGTCGGTGACGAGGTCGAACATGTGCCCCCCGCTCGCGAGAATCGTAAGCTGTCTGTTGCCTATGCTCACCTCGTAGGCAACCAAATCACCGATGCGCCTCTTGCTCGGCCTGCCGAAGAAGTTGGCTATCGTCCTGGCCTTGTTGGGGCTCTCCACAATCATGAGGGCCGATTTGACGAGGTCTTTGACCTTCGAGCTTATCTTGCCCTCCATTACGAGCCTTACCTTCTCCCTGTCCTCGTCTATCTCCTTCAGGAGTTTCTCAAGGTCGAGCTCCTCGAAGGGCACCATCTTGAACTCTGTGAAGCGCCAGCGCATCTGCCTGACAAGGCCGTTGAAGACCTTCTCGTTGTCCACTATTAGGACGCTGAGTCCCTTCGTTATTCCGCCCGCGAAGAGCCTGCTCGTCCTCCCAGTTGCCTGGATGTATGTCCTAACATCTGGAATCTCGATGAACCACTTGCCTTCTTCCTTCACGAGGCTGACGAAGGGGTCTTCCGCGAGCCTCTTGAGGACGTCCTCCTTCTTCAGGACCTCGCGCAGGAACTCAACCAGCTCGCGGAATACGTTGAGAACCGTCTTGTGGAAGTCGTTCTCGATGGGAAGGCCCTCCGCCAAGGCTTCCTCAATCTTTAGGAGCTCGAACTGCGGGATGTTTCTAATCAGCCTTCTGAGCCTCGCGTGGAGCTTCTCTGCAGTTTTCCTGTCCTCATCGTCAAGGAAGTCCATGACCTCGCCCAGCAGACCGAGGGCGCGGTATATGGTGGGCCTCTCAAGGTCTATGCTAAAGCGGAACTTGGGAACACCCGTGAAGACCGCGTAGCGGATGAGGTGGGGCAAATCCAGACCCCTGACTATCGAGCCGTAGTAGGTTGCGACGCCGACCAAATAATCGGCCTCGCCGTTCTCAAACCTCTCAACGGCCTTCTTGTTCTTCGAGCTCGCGAGCTCAACCGCAAAACCTCTTTCCCTGAGGTAGTTCACGAGCTCCTCGGCGTAACCCAGCCCCTGGTCAATGGGAACGAATATCAGGCCGCCCTTCCCGAGTTTCCTGAGGAGCTCCTCCACGTGCTCCTTAACGTCTTTGCTCGGCTTCAGGTAGCTGTCCACGACGTTCCTCAGCGCGCTCCTTCCGGAACCGACTTCGAAGCCGAGCAGTTCGCGGTAGAGCTTTATCCTGTCGCCCCTTGCCGAACCGGTTGCCGAGGCGATAATCATGATTCCAATGTCGTTCTTCCTCTTGAACTCCTCAATCTCGCGCTGGAGCTTCTCTATGGCCTCGTTGAGCTCCTTCAGCCTCTCATCCCTGTCTTCGGCTCTACCGTTCAGGTATTTACTCATCTGCTTCTTGAGCCTTATGATTTCCCACGCCTTGCCAATGATTTCCTCGGTGAAGCCTAAGAGGAGGAGAGAGCGGTCTATGTTCTTGCTCGCCTTGAGGAAGGCATCAACGTCGTCAACGAAGATGAAGTCGAAGTGCCTGCCCTTCAGCTTCTCGTCGAAGTTTCTGGCTAACCACTGGGCGCTCGTTATGAGTATATCGTAGTCCCCGCTTTCAATTTTGACGAGCATCTCTTCCTTTTCCTTCTTCCTGAGGTTGCCGTGGTAGTAGGCGAGGTTAACGCTGAGCCCCGTCCTCTCGATTATCGCCTGAACCTTTCTTATGGTCTGGATTACCAGGGGCGTCGTGGGGACGACTATGTAGCTCTTCTTGCCCTTCGTGGCGTAGTAGACGGACATGAACGCTCCAAAGGTGCTCTTGCCCATTCCGGTTGGAGCGATTATTGAGAAGCTCCTTCCCTTGAGGAGCCTTTTGACCCACGTCCTCTGGGCGCTCCAGAACCTAAAGCCAGTGGCCTCCTCGAAGAACTTCTCAACGTCCCTGAGCCCCTTTTCGAGGGAGTAGATTTCCTCCCAGGCCTTGAGCTTCTTTCTCTCCTTGAGCGCCTCTCTCACGGCCTTCACGAGCTCAAAGTAGTCCTCAGCGGTGACGGGATTATCGAGACACTCATCACAGGGGTTCTTCATCACGAGCCTTTCGTCGGAGATTCTACCCGAGCAGTTTGGGCAGGCCTCCCTGTAAATCGCCTTCATATTCCCACCCTCTAAGTTGGTGTTTCGGCTGGTAAGCCCTTATAAGGGTTCCTTTTGGAGGGCGTTTTTGACCCCTTCGTAGGCTTCCCTCAGCCTGCTCACGAGGGGATAATCGTGGAAAACAGCCGACAGCTCATCGAGGGCCTCGCCGAGAGGGTGGAGGTACTCCTCGGCTTTCGTCTCGCGGACGAGTCTCAACGCGCGGAGGAAGAGCATCGCCGTCTCGCTCCCGCTCTCGTCCCTTCTGAGGGAGTTAAAGAGCTCCGCAAGGGTGACCTCAAGCGCCAGCCGGGGAACCTCTGATAGATAGGCCCACGCGAGCGATTCGGGATTCAGGGGCCCCTCGCTTCCTGCGTCGAAGTACAGGCCCTTCTCGTAGGTCTCAACCACCGCAGAGACGTGGGGGCAGTTTCCGCCGAGCGGGCAGGTGCAGAGGCTTTCGCCGGTGGAAAGGTCAACCTCAACGTAGTACGGATACTCCCCCAAGACCTTGGAGTAGAGCCTATCGCCTGCCTTGACGACCCAGAGAACCCTCGCCATCTTTACCACTCCTTGGGGTTAGTCCGGATGAATTTAAGCCTTTCGGCGAAAGGGTTTTTAACGCCAAGGAATACTATCATCGGTGGTCATCATGAGCGACGTTTTTGAGCTGGCGAGGAGGTATCACGACGAGCTTGGGATAAAGGAGCCGAGCCTGGCCACGATGGCGGCCGAGTTCTTCGACGACCTGGGGCTTAAGATGGCCGACTTCCTCAGGAAGGAGGGCTACAACATCGTGGGCACGAAGTTCATAGACTACGACAAGAGCCTCGTCATGGACGTGACAAAAGGAGATAAGGGCTTCGAGATAACCCTGCGGAAGAGCTAACTCCCGTACTCAAAGGTTATCTCCCTCTTTTCCCCGGGCTTCAGGGTCACCGAGAACTCGACGTAGTCGGCCGTCTCGTCGAGGGGCTGAAGGCTGGCGTAGGTCACCTTACCCCACTTGTGGTGCCGGACGATAACGGTTTTCGTCTCGTTCCCGAAGTTCTGGAGGGTTATCCTGATTTTGTAGTGTTTTCCATCGTTGCTCCGCTCGAGGACGGTCGTGGTGCCTTTGAGCTCGTAGTCCCTGCCGATGCCTATCCTGACGGTATCGCCTTTCGGCGTGTGCCCGATTCTCGACTCGCCTATGAAGAGCTCCCCATCCCGAGTTTCCTTGAAAATCTCCACGGTTCCAGCTGGAAGGACTTTGTCCGTCTTGAAGGAAATCGACTCGTAGACGGGCCTCTCACCGCCGTAGGCCCAGCTCTCGTAGAGGTACTCCCTCTCAAAAGGAGCCCTCAGCTCGACGTAGGGGTAGACCATCGTGCTCCCCGCTTTGATGTCCGCAACGCCGAGGCGGTAGAGGTAGAAGGCCTCAACCTTCTCAGGGGAGCCAACCGTTACCTCGCTCGTATCCCCCGCCTTTTCATAAAGGTTCCGCGGCTGGGTGTATGTGGAGTAAAAGCTGACGTCTCCAGCGACTAGGAGAACTTTGGCATCGCTGAACTCCCTGTCGGTGGGGTTCTTTATGACAACGTAACCCCTGAGCTCGGCCTGGTCACCGATGTAGAGCCTGTACCTGCTTTCCCAGCTTATCCCGGAAACGCGGTAGGTGACGCTCACCCTGAACTTCCCGGCCTTCTCCGACCTGAGGACGGCGTAAACGCTCGACCCTCCGAGGTCCTTCGTTTTGAAGTAGGCGACCTCGTTCGGGTTTATCAGGTAGTAGCCGTCCCCCTCGACCGCTATTTTCCCGTCCCGGGTTCCGAGGTATTTTCCAGCTATAACCTTCCCGTTCTTCAGACCGACCTCAACGTCGCTCCCAACTTTGCTCTCACTGCTACCGAAGAGCCCCATGACCGAGACGCCGTCGTCGAGGGGTCTGACGCTGACCTCCGCCAGGTTCAGGCCGGAAAGCTCCTTCAGCGGAACCTCGTTTATCCCGGCCTTCAGCTCCACCTCGAAGGTTCGCTCGATGACCCCAACGCTCGCCGAACTGTAGAGTGCAACCGTAACGTCACTCGTCGAGGCCTTCTCCCCCTGGAAGGAGAGGGCTACGAGAACAATGACAACGAGCGAAACGACCAAGGGAAAGAACCTTTTCCTCATACTGCTCACCAATTAACTTTGGCCTTTGTCCTATTTATAGTCACCCACGGCTTCAACCGGGCTTGAACCAAAACTTTGCAAATGGAAACCCTTTTAACCTTCCCCTCTGAGTGATAAACGTCAAGCTTACGAGGTGATTGAGATGAGCCGTGTCGAAGAGGCAAGGAAGATAATCGAGAAGGCCAAGGCCGAGAACAGGCCCCTCGTTGAGCCCGAGGCAAAGGAGATACTCCGCCTTTACGGCGTCCCGGTTCCGGACTTCAAGGTCGCGACCAACGAGGAGGAAGCCGTTAAGTTCGCCCGTGAAATCGGCTACCCCGTCGTCATGAAAATCGTTTCTCCGCAGATTATCCACAAGAGCGACGCCGGTGGTGTTAAGGTCAACATCAAGAACGACGAGGAAGCCAGGGAGGCCTTCAGGACCATCATGGAGAACGCCAAGAAGTACAAGCCCGACGCCGACCTCTGGGGCGTCATAATCTACAAGATGCTCCCGCTCGGCAAGGAAGTCATAGTCGGTATGATACGCGACCCGCAGTTCGGCCCGGCCATCATGTTCGGTCTCGGTGGAATCTTCGTCGAGATTCTCAAGGACGTTTCCTTCCGCGTCGCCCCGATTACCAAGGAGGAAGCCCTTGAGATGATTAAGGAAATCAAGGCCTACCCGATTCTCGCCGGAGCGCGCGGTGAGAAGCCGGTGGACATCGAGGCTTTGGCTGACATCATCGTCAAGGTCGGCGAGCTTGCCCTCGAGCTTCCCGAGATTAAGGAGCTCGACATCAACCCGATTTTCGCCTACGAGGACGGCGCCGTTGCCGTCGACGCGAGGATGCTTCTCTGAGGGCTTTTTGCCCTTTTTCTCTGCCTAAATTTTGGAACTTAGCTCAAAGGGCACGGGGCTTTTGAGTCTCTTCAAGTCTTATTGCAACGCTTCTTCTTCAGGTACTCGACGCGGTTCTCCTTGCTTTCAATTCTCCTAGAGTCTTATTGCAACAGGGGGGTGCTAAGTGATGCCACGCAAAAAGAAAGCCCCTTCTTTCAATTCTCCTAGAGTCTTATTGCAACGTCAATGCTGGCGTGGTAAATGCTCTGGGCGGTGAACTTTCAATTCTCCTAGAGTCTTATTGCAACCGCTGAACTTGATTGCATAAACGCCCTTCTCAACGTACCTTTCAATTCTCCTAGAGTCTTATTGCAACCAGCCTATCGCCTACTTTGTCCAGCAGCTCTGCACCCCTTTCAATTCTCCTAGAGTCTTATTGCAACTTTATTCCCGAATTTAAGCCGGGAAAGTAGTTCGCTCTTTCAATTCTCCTAGAGTCTTATTGCAACAACATGCTCTCGGCGAGCTTCTTATCCTCCTTGGGGTCTTTCAATTCTCCTAGAGTCTTATTGCAACGGAAGTGCCCCGCTGGGTCTCCGAGCACGTTTACGGCTTTCAATTCTCCTAGAGTCTTATTGCAACCCGGTATGCGGAATAATAAAACGACGTCCCTGCAAAGCTTTCAATTCTCCTAGAGTCTTATTGCAACACATCGCAACGTGTTTAAACACGTCGGGTTTATAGCGCTTTCAATTCTCCTAGAGTCTTATTGCAACCCTTTCTGGGATTCCTTCCAGCAGAACGCAACCCTCTTTCAATTCTCCTAGAGTCTTATTGCAACCCACAAACCACCCAACGATGTCAATGTTCCTCGCCCCTTTCAATTCTCCTAGAGTCTTATTGCAACCTCCTTCAAGATGCGCTCATTCATTGTCCACCACCTCCTTTCAATTCTCCTAGAGTCTTATTGCAACACGGAAGCCACTCATCCCCATCGGCACGACAGCAGTCACTTTCAATTCTCCTAGAGTCTTATTGCAACGAAGGTTGCCGAAGGAAAGCGCCTGACCAAGCACGAGCTTTCAATTCTCCTAGAGTCTTATTGCAACTACGCTTCAGAAATCAAGCAGATGCTCGACACCGGTCCTTTCAATTCTCCTAGAGTCTTATTGCAACCTGGCTAGGGGTTGCCTGTATTTCAGCTCAAAATCCTTTCAATTCTCCTAGAGTCTTATTGCAACATGGAGGAACAGCACGTGGCGAGTGGGATATGATAACCTTTCAATTCTCCTAGAGTCTTATTGCAACTTCAGAATCGCCTGCTTCTGGTCGGAGCTGGCCGCACTTTCAATTCTCCTAGAGTCTTATTGCAACCCCTCCAGTTCTTTACTCTCCGTCGTTTCCCCGTCTCCTTTCAATTCTCCTAGAGTCTTATTGCAACTAGAGACCGCCCTCGCTGAGCTTCACCCAAACCTCGTCTTTCAATTCTCCTAGAGTCTTATTGCAACTAGCTCAAAGCCAATCCTCTTCACAGGGCCATACTTTCTTTCAATTCTCCTAGAGTCTTATTGCAACTGGGTAGGGCTGTGAAAAGGAGAATCCCGCGCAGGAGGCTTTCAATTCTCCTAGAGTCTTATTGCAACTCGATGGGACGTTGAGATTGACGATAAAAGACAAATACTTTCAATTCTCCTAGAGTCTTATTGCAACCTTATTGGCCTCGGGCTTGGGCTATGGTTTGGGGGATCTTTCAATTCTCCTAGAGTCTTATTGCAACGGCTTATGGCGTCAAGGTCAATGGTGAGGGAGACCCCTTTCAATTCTCCTAGAGTCTTATTGCAACCTCTCTAATGTTCTCAAGGAACTGGACTGAAAATTTTTCTTTCAATTCTCCTAGAGTCTTATTGCAACTCTACATTCCCAACGAAAAGTAATCCAATGCTCAATACTTTCAATTCTCCTAGAGTCTTATTGCAACGGAGCACACGAAATGGCATGAGGAAAACCGGAGTTCGCTTTCAATTCTCCTAGAGTCTTATTGCAACGAGTTAGAATGAGACTATAACTATAACACAACAGGAGGCTTTCAATTCTCCTAGAGTCTTATTGCAACGAAGTTGGTCCTTTGGGCTGGCTAGAACCTGAAAATTCTTTCAATTCTCCTAGAGTCTTATTGCAACGCTTTTTGCGTTGCTTGGCTTGACGACTGAAAAACAGCTTTCAATTCTCCTAGAGTCTTATTGCAACTGCAGATAAAGAGTGTTACATTTGACGCCGGAACTTCCTTTCAATTCTCCTAGAGTCTTATTGCAACCTTTTTGCGTTGCTTGGCTTGACGACTGAAAAACAGCTTTCAATTCTCCTAGAGTCTTATTGCAACGTTTTACACTTTTTCCTTAATCGTGACGACTTCATGACTTTCAATTCTCCTAGAGTCTTATTGCAACCGGGTGCCGGACGACGTAGCGGACAAGACAACAAAAGCTTTCAATTCTCCTAGAGTCTTATTGCAACAGGGCGCGAAATTCATTCTTTCGCCCAACAAAGAGAGAAGACCTCTCGATATTTAAGCCTTTCCGGAGATTGGTGCTAATTTCGAAGGTCTTGTTAGTCGTGGTTGAGGGAATAAACCCACTTACAAAGGTGGCGATGCCGTCTTTTACCCGATTTGTATCAATCCCGGAATAAGTACTGTCAAATGCCGAGGGGTTGGCGCCAGCGATTTCTTGGAAGCTGATATAAAATCTCCTTTTATGAAAAACGGTCAGATTTAAACAGGGATTGGGCGAATCTGGACCAGGCACACCTTTATCTCAGTATTTGGAAGGAAATTTGGAATGGATTGCAACAAAAATATAACAATATGTTCTAGTTTTTTAGCGCATAAAAATCGATTTCCTGGTGATATTGGGGAAGGTTTTTGCGCTTTCTCCGCTATGGTGGTCGCTATCCAAAATCAGAGCGTTCTGAGCGTGATGCATCGGAAAAGTTAAAATTCCTCGACCTAAAACTTTGATGGTGGTCCCATGTACATTATCGTGGTCTACGACGTTAACGTGAAGCGCGTTAATCACGTGAAGAAGTTTCTCCGCCAGCACCTTCACTGGGTTCAGAACAGCGTCTTCGAGGGCGAGGTCACGAGGGCGGAATACGAGCGCATCAAGGCCGGTCTGAGGGAAATAATAGACGAAAGCGAGGATTCGGTGGTAATCTATCGCCTCCGCTCCCAGCCACTGCGCGACGTCCTCGGAACGGAGAAGAACCCGATGGAGGATATTATTTAAAACCACGCCACCAGCGGTTCGTACTCTTTCACCCCAACGAGGTGCTTGATGAGCTTGTAAGCCTCAAGACGAATTAACCTTTTCTTCGTGACGTTCCTCTTCAGCTCTGGATGTTTAACGCTCTTCGTGAGCTCCTTCTCGTACTCGGAAAGGACCTTCTTCATCCCCTCCTTCGTCAGGAGGACACCGTTGAGCTCCTCCCGAAAGTGCTCCTTCGAGAGCATTCTCTTGGTTACGAGCCTCGTCGCGAGCCTGTCCGCTACAATCGGCTTGAAAATCTCGCTCAGGTCGAGGGCAAGGGAGAACCTCCTTTCCCCGGGCTCGTGAAGGTAGCTGACGGTAGGGACAAGCTGGGTGTTGTAGAGCTCGCTCACAATGGTCGCGTAGAGCCTTGAGTTGAGGAAGCTTATCAGGGCGTTCATCTCGTTCTCCGGCGGTCTACGAGTGCGTTTGACTATCTTAAAACCCTCTGGAAGGTGACCGTCCCATCTCGAATAGTAGGCCTCGCGAATCCTCGCCTCGACGTTCATGACCTCTGTTATCTTCCGCGCCCCCTCAAGTTCCTCTAGGAGTTCCCTCAGCTCCTCAGAGAAGCCATCATTAACTTTCCAGCGCCTCAGGTTCCGCTCCATGTTGAGGGCGCTTCCCCTAACGAAGAGCCTCGCCAGTTTGAGGCGCTTCTCTCGGTCGAGATAGTGCTCTGCCTGCCTGATGACCAAATCCCCTGAGTTGAGGCTTTCCCTGGGGTAAAAGCTCCCATCGTAGTGGCCGTAGTGGTTGAAGAAGTGAACGGATATACCCTTCTGGGCCAGATAATGGAGAGCTTGAGAAGTTATCGTCACGTGTCCATAGATGTAGATGTCGTAAATTCCCTCAACCGCGAGGGGCTTCCTGCCGCGTTCGTTCTCGAAGTAGAGGGTGTTCTCCCGTCTGAAAAGCGTTCCGTCCGAGAGCAGGGTCAGGGAGCGCTTCCTCATGCGACCACCTCAAACCCAGCAGAGTTCGTAGTAAGCGCATTTGAGGCATTTCTTCGATTTAACGGGCTTCGGTGGAGCCGGGAGAGATTTAATCCGCTCAACTTCTTTTATCGCCTTCTCGATTTCACCCTCTCTGCCGTCGAGAGTTACCTCTTTTGTCTCGTTGAGCTTCGGGTAGTGGAGGACGGCCTTTGCCTTTATGCCAAGCTTTTTGAGGTAGTAGAGGTAGTAGAGCGCCTGCATTTCGTGGGCCTTCTCCATGCTTTTGCCGAGCTTGACCTCGTGAACCTCTATGGTATCGCCCCGCCGAATGAAGTCAATCTTTATGCTCCCAACGAGGACTTCCTTCTCCTCGTTGGCGTAGCGCTGCTCGTGAAGGAACCTGCCGAGGTCAACCCACTCGTTCTCCTGCTCCATTGTGATGCCCTTCGCGAAGTACCAGAGCTTCGTCGGGCAGATGAAGAGGTAGTTTATCTCTGTGCCGGTGATGAGGAGGTCGGTGATTGGATATTCCTCGGAGCTCACATTATGTCCCCTCCTTCCCTCGGTTCCCGCTGGAGGCCCAGTTCCGGGCTGTACTCGAGCTCCGCAACAAGCACGTACTTCCCCGGCCCCCTGTCAGAGAGCCTGTGAAAGGCGTCACTTTCACTCAGGTACAGCCACATTGGAACCGGCACGAGGTAGCGGTAAACCTCGATTGACCGCCCGTGGTTAATCAGCTCCAAAACCCTGTCCTGATAGACCCCGGGAACCGCCTCAAGGCCGTGGAACATCTCATAGAATCTCCTCTCGCTCTCCCCGCCCTTCAGAGGCTTTAGGCCCCTGAACAGTTCGAGGGCCTGCTCCCTGTACGTTAACACCTCCTCCGTGAGCTTCTTCGCCAGAGGTTCATACGCACGGGTAACGAGTTCTGGAACCAAGGATTCGAGGAGAGGTTTTCCGTTGAGCTCCTCGAGGAGTTTGAGACTCTCCTTCACGACCTCTATCGGGTATATCTTTTTGTCTCCGTCTCCACCTTTCGTCAGGATATGGACGTCCCGCGGTTCTCCAAATCCCCTCCTGTTCACCCTGCCGAAGCGCTGAATGAGTGCATCGAGGGGAGCAGGCTCGGTGATTATCGTCGAGAAGCTTATGTCGAGCGAGACTTCAACTACCTGCGTCGCAACAACGACGTCGTAGTTGTTCAGGTCTGCGAGGAGATTCCTCTCCTTTTCCTCCCTGTCTCCATAGGTGAACCTGCTATGGAGGAGCATGGCGTTGTGGTCCTCGCTCAGGCGGGAATAAACCTCCATCGCCCTCGATACGGTGTTGCAGGCAATTAAAACGGGACCATCCGCCGGAACTTCGGCGAGCAGTTCTTCAACCTCGTCCATTGAGCCGTCTATAACGTTCACGCGGTGCCTCGTGAATCTGTCAGCATCTTCAGGAGGAGCGGTTAACAGTTTGGGGTTGAGAGCTTCGCGTAAGAGCTCCTCAAGGAACTCGGGCAGGGTTGCGCTCATCACGAGGGTTCTGGTCTTTCTCTCCTTCAGCAGTTCGAGCATCGCGAGGATTATTCCGAGGACGTTCGGCTCGTAGGCGTGAATCTCATCGAAGATTAGGAGCGAACCAGTTAGCTCCATCAGGCCCATCTCAGGGAAGCCGACGCCGAAGAAAGGCTTCATGAGCTGGAAAGGCGTTGTAACCTTGAGGGGCGTGTAAATCTTCCGGTAAAGCGAGGAGAGGCGCCTGTATTCAAGCTCTGAGGAGTAGAGGTAGAAGGCTGAAGAGCTGTGCAGAACCCCAACGAGTTCGGGCTCGCGGAAGAGCGCCAAAAGGCGCGAGTGCATGGCGTTTATGCTGGCCTTGTAAGGGAGGACGTAGAAGATTCTGCTCGCCACTCCCTTCTTGGTTCGGAAGGCGTTCCTGTCAGCCCAGAGGAGGGAAGCCTCGGTTTTACCATAGCCCGTGGGTGCGCGGAGGATTAGGTTGCCCTCAGTTTCTCCCGCCCGCCTCTGGAGAGGCCTCCAGCGCTCGGGCGGAACCCTTGCCTCAACGGCAGTTCTTATGTCAGACAACAGGCGAACGGCAAGCTCACCGGCTGAAGCGAGGTGGTCGGAGGCGTTGAGGATTCCGCGGAGGAAGACTAGCTCGTTCCAGTACTTTTGGGAGTTCCGCTCATACCAAGTTAGCAGGGAGTCGAAGTCGTAGTTCATAATTCGCTCGGCCCAGTCTTCCGGGGGGTTGAAAAGGCCCTTCCGCCTTCCGAAGAAATACAGCTCCCAGTAGGGAACACGTTCAAAGAAAATGCCCTCAATGTAGTCCCTGTTCTGGAGGAGCTCCTCCACCCTGTCCTCGAACTCCGCACGGTGTTCCCCGCTGGGCAGTATCTCTTCAAGCTCGTCGAGGGTCCTGTGGTGGGTGAGGATTGCGAGTGCAATGAGGTTTCTCTCGTCCTCGGGAAGGTCGAGGAAGGCCGTAAATGGTGTCGAGAGTATCTCGTGCCGATAGCCCCACTTTCGGGGGTCCCTCTGGAACCCGCTCGCACACTTGCCGAGGTCGTGGAGAAGAACGGAGTAAAAGGAAAGCTCCCAGATGCGGGGGAAGAACTCCTCAAGCCACTTGAACGCCCCTTTCATGCTCCTCAGCACGTTTATCGCGTCGTTGGTATGGCACTCAAGGAAATCGTGCGGAAGGAACTTGGCGTAGCAGACCCTCATTCGCGCCACCTGTGGAGGTAAACGCCGACCCCGAGTTCCTCGTCGTAGGGGAGCTTCAGCCTCGGCGCTTTGCCCCTTGGAAACGGCAGGACGACGAAGGGCCTGACGAGCCTTGCTTTCCTTGGCGTTACCGAATAGTCGTACTCGACGACGAGGGCGTGAACGACGCCAGGAACTCCGAGACTCACCGGAAGGACGGTCCCGCCGACCGGGGCTTCCCTTTCCTCCAGACTAACCTCTTTTATCTCCTCAACCGTCGCCACGTCGCTCGAACGGCCGAGGAGGAGCTGATACCTTGGCCTTCTGAAGTGTTCCGCCCACTCATCTGGGAGGTAGAGGTAAAGCTCGGCGTTGTAGAGGAACTCGCGCCTCATTATGTCCGTCTCGACCTTTCCGAGGGCGTAGATTTTTTCGAGGTCAAGGCCTTTACCTTCGCTCCTGAAGACGTAGCCGACGTAGGGGAGCTCGGTTAGGTAGACAGGCTCACCCTTCGCCGCGGAGAGTATTCCCTGAACCGTTGAGGGTGGGGGAACCGGTAGTGTCGGCTGGTGGCCCGATTGAAAAGTGGGATAGCGGAAGGAAGCAGTCCACGCCCTCAGTTTGACCCGTATCATGGGCTCACCCGTAGTAGGCCTCAATTTCCTTAGCGAACTCCTCTATCGCCTCCCCAACGGTGCCTATAAAGACCTCAACGCCGGCTTTTTCCAGTGTCTTGGCAATTTCATTGACGTCCCAGCCGAGGGAGCGGGTGAAACCCTCGTCGTAGCCGATGCAGAGCCTCGCGTTCTTGGGGATGACCTCTTTGAGGTCTTTGAGCCTCTTCGCAAGGGCCCCGGCGTCGAAGCGGATTTCACCCCTCTCCTCGAAGACGAGGTCGCTTATGAAGGGGTTTATGCCGGCATCTACGTTGAGGAGCAGAACGAACTTCGGGGTCACATCGGTGTGGTACTGGCTCTGTTTGGCCCCACCGGTCAGGAGGCGAAGGGCTTTGATGGCCTCTGTGGCGCGCTTCTTCCGGATTTCTGGAGGCATAACCCACTCTTTTCCAGTTCTCTTGACGCCGAGTTCTTCAGCTATGCGCTCCATCTCCTTGATTTCATTGACGACGTCCTCTGTGCCCTTCTTTGGGTTGCCCTTCTTGTCCTTTGGAACGTCGTCCCACGTGAGGAGGTTCTTGAAGCCGGCCTTGCTGATGATTGTGAACCGTCCGACGGAGTCGAGGTCGAGCGAAAAGGCCCCCTTGAAAACCGTCGAGTAGAACTCCTGGCTGTAGGGAACGGGGTCCCCTTCATGCCTTGATGCGTAGCCCTCGTCAACCGTCACGGAGCTTCTATCAGGCAGTATCGAAATCAGGGGCGTGTTCTTGAGGGGCGAGACCCTCGTGACGGTGACGTTAACCCCACCCTTCTTGAAGGCTCTCATGTAGCCGAAAACATCGTCGTCCGGGTACTTGAGCGGATTCGCCGCGGTGAAGACCTGCTTCTGCTCGCGGTAGAGCGGGGAGAGCTCCCAGTTGAAGTGCTCCTTGAGGGTAAAGCGCCACCAGTAGCGCCAGGCCTGTGGCGAGACGTAGGGGTAGCGCTTTCCTCCCCTTCTGAAGGTCTTAACCCTCGTGACGTTCCTGTCGGCGAGGCTCTCATCGATTCCGAGCATGTTCAGAGCGGAGTGCGGTGCGTCAATCAGCACCATTCCGGTTGCAAACCTCATTCTTCCACCTCCCCAAGGCCGTAAATCCCAACGTCCTCAATTTCTTCAGCTTCTCCGGCCTCCTCGGCCTCTTCTGAGGCCTTCATCAGGCGGTCGTGGAGCTTCTCATAGACCCTGAAGAGGAGCAGGTGCTTGACGGTCCTCCACGAGACGTTAAGGTCCTCGCCGTAAGATGTTAGAACCGTCGCGAACTCGTCAAAGGTCATCAGGGGCTTCTCTATCCCAAGCCTCTGGCGGAGCTTTTCGAGGTTCACGAAGAAGGCCTCGAACTGGTAGAGCTTCTCCGCCTTCTCCAGCTCCCTGACGCGCCTCGAAAGCTGGTTGTCGGGGAGCTTCTCCAGCGTTTCGACAATCCTATCGCCAACATCTCTGATAAACTCCAGAGCTTCCTTATCCAAACCCAACACCTCCGAACAGTAGAAAGACAAAAGCGACCATTTCGCGTTCGCACGGCGGTTTTTCACATCGATAAAGTAGGGCAAAATGCTCTCCTCGGCCAAGAGCCTGGCGTAGACCTCGTTGGCGTAGCTCCTCTCGTACTTCTCAAACTCCTCCTCGGCCGGCCGTTTGCGCCAGCCCATAGCCACAATCCTCTTCCAGCCCTTTGGGTCCTCCCTGCTCGCGTGGGCGATGAAGCGTAGGACGGGCGTTGGAACGTGGATTATCGTAACGTCTGGGCTTTTGTTATTGACAACGAAATAGTAAAGCGTTATTGACGCGTTGGCCCAGAGGTCGTCACGCTCCGTCTTCCTCGTCAGCTCTCCGAGGAGGTGAAACAGGAAGTTCTCCGGCCTCTTGAAGTCCCTCGCGTTCGAGGCAAGGAAGTTCTTCCTGACGTCGTTTAAGGCTTCTCTATGGAGTTCGAGCATGAGCTCGTAGGGGTAGGTGTGCATCACGAGAACCCTTCCCCCGACCTTGTAGGCGACCAGTGGAAGGAACTGGACGAGAAAGAGGCAGTGAGAGCAGACGTTGAGGCCGTCCTTGGCGGAAGGGAAGTAGTTGGGGACTCCTCCAGTGCCGACCAGCGGGAAGTCGGAGCGGTAGACTGGTTTTGGACGGGAGTGTCTCCTACCGCAGATTTCGCAGATTGGCGCGTTGGGGTCTTCGGGCTCCTCGAGGAGACCCCTGAGGTTCTTGGCTATTGCCTCTGGAGTTCTCTTCTTCGCCATGCTCGGGTTGGCCATCAGGATTCCACTGTTGGGGAGCATCATCGCGTGAATGTAGCCGGAACTCCACTCCTTGCGCGCGTAGAGCTTTGAGGCAAAGTCTATTGCCTTCTCGATGTCCTCTTCTGTGAGTTCTTCCGGAGAGTTCTTTCTGTTTATGAGGAGCAGTGCAACGAGACCGGCATCCACAAAGGGGTGTCCAGTCCAAGTGAAGAGGGCTCTGGATTTTCTGGTTTTCCCATCACTACATGGAGATTTTGTTTGAGTGGGGTTGTTCAAGAATCGAGCGAGTGAAATTTCCCTTCCGATTATTCACACCTCCCTTCCAGCGCTTTTTCTTCGGCTCGTTTCGCCCATCAACCTTCACCATCCCGAAGCCAATCGAGTTCTTCTCCCCAAAGCCAACGAGGTAGCCAACGCGGAGGAGCTCTTCACTGCCCATTGCCCTGAAAACGAGGTGCCATGCCCTCTGGTACACCCCGGGTTTCACCTGGAGGCGCTTGGGCTTGGCAAGGAGAACTTTGAATTCAACGTCCTTCTCTTCCGGAACCTTCCCATAGAGGGCCACGTACTTGTCAATCAGGTTCTCTCGGATGTTCTCATAGAATTCCGGCTCGGTTGGATTGAGGTCGTAGCGTTTGAGCCTGCCGAACTGGGGCTTTAGGGTAGTCACGGCAATAGGAGACAGAGTTATCATCTTTCTGCCAGCAAGTTTGTTCGGTTCAGATATTGCTTTTACTTCCTCGACGGTAAAGTTTTCACCCCACAGTTCAACCTCTGGGTCCTGGAGGAGCCCTCCGATAAACGCCTCTGCGATTTCAGGGATGGCAGTTGAAAAATAGAAATAACCCCTGCGGTAGCCGTGAAAATAGGGTTTGTCCTCAAGAAAATCCCGCTTCTCAGCCATAAACAGGGAGAAAGTAAAGAACTTGGGAACCTTGGGATTGTGGAGCTTAAGGCTAAGGTCGGGGCTGGTGCGCTGAATTCGCCGGTAGACCAACCCCTGAAGGTAGTGAAGATGATTAAAGGGCACTTTAAACGGCTCACTCTGGGGCGTTAACCTTATTACAAACCGCAAGATACCACCCCACGTACGATAGGGAATAGGAATCAGAGAAAGGTCAGGGTCGAAGCTTATAAATTTTTCCATGTTTATGAGTAGAAACCTCAAAAACGTTAAGGGGTTTGGAGCCGGGACCGGGATTTGAACCCGGGTGGAAGGGATCTGCAGTCCCTCGCCTCGCCTCTAGGCTATCCCGGCATTGACCCAGAGAAGTTAATGGCGCCGCGGCGGGGATTTGAACCCCGGTGGGCACCGCCCACCGGCTTAGCAGGCCGGCGCCCTACCAGGCTAGGCTACCGCGGCACAGCACCCAGGTTATATGAGCCGGGGAGGGTTTTTAAGTTTTTTGGCGGGGCAAAGCTTTTACATCCCTGGGACAAGTCATCCCCAATGGTGGAGCTCTTCAACTCCAAGCTCTGCGCAGTCTGTAAGGGCCGGAAACTCCTCTGCGGAAGGCCAACCTGCCCGATTCTCGAGCGCTTTAGGGTAGCCCGTACTGTGGAGCAGAAGCTCAACAAGCGCTACCTCTTCGGCTCCTCCCCGCCAAGCATCTTCGTCGGCGAGTACGGCTACCCTAAGGTCAGAATCGGCCCCCTCGTTCCTCCAATCGAAGGAAACACCAGCCATCTCGACAGTCCTCTCAAGTGGGAGGACAAGACGATTCGCGATATCCTCTACTACCGCTCCCTCCTTGTCATGGGCGAGACGAAGGCCGATGTGGACGTAAGGAAGAGCGGGAGGATTTTGAGCGAGGTCCAGGAATTGGCGATGTCAATAAAACCCGTGGACAGCGAGGTAATCCTCAAGAGAAAGCCCGTTCTCAAGGTTCTGCCGAGCGAGTTCGCCCCGCCCATCGGACCCAAAGCAGAACTCCTCGACTTCGAGCTGACCGAGAACCCGAGGATACCGAGGAGAACCGACTACGTGGTGAGCGACGAGCTGAAGGCTGAGCAGGCCATAATGCGCCTCTACGACTGGGGCTTCGACGAGTACTACATCATAAGGCTCCTCTCGGCGGGCCTCCTGGGAATTGAGAGGAAGCTCGTCCCGACGCGGTGGAGCATCACAGCGGTTCAGGACACCATAGGCAAGAACCTGAGGCGCGAGATTCTGCACTACCCGGAGATAAACGACTACGAGGTTTACTTTTACCGCTTCCTCGGCAACCGCTACGCCGTTCTGCTGATGCCCCAGTCTTACGCCTTCGAGCTTTTGGAGGTCTGGCTGAAGGGTTCGCTCTTCGGTAGCGAGAAGCCGAGCGTGATTCACGACTACGAGGACTTCCGCGGAAGGAAGGAGTACGTCAAGGAAACAGCTGGCGCCTATCATGCCGCCCGCTTGAGCGTCCTCGAAGCCCTCAGGGCGAGAAGGAGGCAGGCGCGGGCTGTCGTCTTCAGGGAAGTTACGCCCGAGTACTACGCCCCTGTCGGCGTCTGGCAGATTCGCCTCGGCGTGAAAAAGGCTTTAAGCAATCCAATCGGCCGCTTCGAGACGCTCAACGAGGCCCTCGAAGCGATACGGAGAAGGCTTGAGCACCCCTTCGAGGAGTACCTCAAGAGGAGCTACATCTTAGGAAGCCTCGCGAGGCAGAAGACGCTCGACGAATGGCTCGGAAGGAATTTATACCGGATTGACCAATGAAGCCCGGTGAATGATGACCGCTCCATCCCACTGAGCGGTGATGAGTGCACGTCAGGCTGACACCGGTGATGGAAATGAGAAAAAAGCTCGCCCTCATAAGCCTCGACGGAAACGGCGTTTACAACCTCAAGCACATGCCGTTCCTGAGCGAGTTGGTAGAAACCGGGAGCTTTGCTGTCGTGGATTCCATCTTCCCGACGCTGACGGATTTGGTGCACACGAGCGTGATGACCGGGGTCTGGCCGAGGGACCACGGCGTCGTTGAGAACGGCTACTACGACAGGCTAACGGACAGGAAGGTGAACTTCTACGACTACGAGGTCGCCTTCAATCCCCATAAGGTTATCAAGGCCCCGACAATCGTTGATATACTTCGCCAGAGGGGAGTTAGAACGGCGAGTGTTTCGGGCTACACGATGCCCCCCTTCAGCGGAACCGACGTGAGGATTTTTCCTCCCTTCTTCGCGAGCGACAAGATGTACCGCAATCACGGGCGCGACTGGAGGAAAGACGTGTGGGTTCTAAACTCGGCTCTCTACCTCTACGAGGAATGCAAACCTGACCTGCTTCTCGTCCACTTCGCCTCTATAGACGGAATGAGCCACGACCACGGGCCGTTGAGCGAGGGTGCGCTTAAGGCCGTTGAGACGGTTGATACCGCGGTCAGAACCCTCTGGGAGCGCCTCAAGGACGAGTACACCTTCATAATCTTCGCCGACCACGGGCAGGAGGAGGTTCACACGTGGGTGAACCTGAAAACCTATCTCAGGAAGCACGGGATTGAAACGCTCCGCGTTTCCTCCGGCGGAGGCGTTCACGTCTATTTGAGGAACCCAAACGAGGCCGAGGAAGCCTTTGAGGTCCTGAGGAGGGCGCCGGGTGTTAAGGCCGTCTTCTTCCGCGAGGATTTGCCCCATCTCAACAGCCCGAACAGCGGGGAGCTGATTGTCTCAGCGAAGCCCGGCTACTGGTTCTGCTCCCACAGGATGTGCAAGGGGATAAAGGGAGCAAGCCACTGGGTCAGGGGAATGCACGGCTCGATGAATGAACCGGTGATAAAGGTCCCGCTGATTCTCTGGGGGTTTGAGGAGGTTAACCTCGAGGAACCGAGCCTCATGGACATAGCGCCGACGGTTCTGAGGTTCTTTGGAGTTGAGAAGCCGGGAAACATGGTGGGGAGGAGTTTGATATAACTGGGATAGGTGGAGCGGACGTGGAGCTAAACCTCTACATTGACGATACAACGCTTTCGGACATGACCTCCGGTGGCCTGAGGGAACCCTCTGAAGTGTTCAGGATAGGGCAGGAGATTGAGGTAGAACCCGTTATCGAGACCACCATAGACAAAGTGGAAGTTCTGAGGAATGCCACCCCTTCAATCGAGCCCCTGGACGACGAGGGAACGTATAGAGTAGTCGCCAGAATTCTCGGCGGATACGCCCAGACAATTCCCAGGGTGGAGCGAGAGGTATTGTGCAATGATGGGGAAGAGGAAATCTACTGGGGAGTGGTTTACCTGGTTGTGGACTTTGGGGTTCTCTCTAGGGCAGTGATAAATTTTCCAGTCCGCTGTCGGCTTTGCAGAGCAGGCAGGGAATCGTTTGTATATGCGCCAATCGATGAGGAACTTACGGGGGAGATTATCTTCAAACGAGGTGAGTACATAAAAATAACGGGCCGGCTCTCGCCCGTGCTTTTGGACTTCTGGGAGGGCGCCATCACTGTAAGACCATTTAGGGGCGTTATCAGGGGATTCAGACTTTTGCCCGGAAACGGCGGGATACTGAGAGTTGAGGTTACTGGGAAAGGAAAGCCTCTGCAGGTAAAGGGTGGCGGTCGAATGGTCTTCGACGACTTCGCCTACGACAGCTATTACGCCAGATTTTCACTGAGAATCGATAAAGATAGGGACTCATTCAGGGTGAGGTTTAGTGAAGTCTGAATGCGGCATAAAGCATCGGCATGATTCCAACTTGTGGGGGCTTTATCTGGCCGGCGGGCGTACAAAAAGCGTTAACCTCCTACCTTTTCCGAAAGGATTTTAATGGTCTCATCGGCGCTAAGAACTTCAACTTTGCCCTCTATCATGTCCTTAAGGTCTCTCTCAAAGGCTTTCAACGTTTCCCTGTCTATTTCATCACCCGCTGATAGGTTTTCGACGACCATCTTGAGTAACATGGTCCTTAAGTCCTCCAGTTCTTTCTCTATGCGCTCTATTTTCCGGAGGAGCGCATGGGAGTTGATAACCTCACTCATTCTCTCACCGATTTGGGATGGGCCCTGGAGGTTAAATGGTTTTTCCCGTGCCGTTTTGCGTTCGATAACTGAAGATGAGGGCGAAAGTCCGAAAAATCTCTGACCTTGTGAAGCATGCAGGGCGAAGGGGGTAAATAGGCGCGGAACAAAATCCCTTCAGGTGTGGGTATGGAGGGTGTTGAGTACATTTAGGACGAGCACGGGAAGATTAAGGGCGTTATAATTGGTTTGGGCCTTTCTCCTTTAACTCAAAAACTCAGAGCCACTCAATCTTCACTTTATCCTCAACACTCTTGAACTCATCGTCCCCCGTTAAGAGTACCGCATCGAGGTCTATTGCAGTGGCGGCGGCGAAGGCATCTGCATAGCTCAACTTGTGGAAGGCTTTTATCCGACCGGCCATTAAAGCGAGCCTTTCATCCGCAATGATGAACGTTATTGGTTCCCGCTTTAGAAGCGCTATCGCAATATTGGCCACATCAACGCCCTTTCGCCTTGAAAGAACGTAGTAAACTTCTCCCACATTAACAACGTTCATGTATAGCCCAACCTTTCCTTCCTTCCCGAGGTTAAGGTATTCTTGAACCTTCTCGGCCGCAGGCTCGTCGTTTATATAGGCAAGAATTGCATGGCTGTCCAGGACGACTTTCATGGTCAGTCCTCCGGCTCCTCCTCTTCTGCTCTAATCTCCCTTAGAATCTCCTTAGCGGGTTTTTCGAACTTCACAAGCCCCCTGAGTTTTAGGCCTTTCTTTATCGGAACTATCACAATCTCGTTCCCAAAGTCAAGAACCTCAAGTTCATCGCCCTCTTTGATGCCGAACTTCTCACGAATGGCCTTGGGTAAGACTATCTGGCCCTTCGAAGAAACTTTTACGGTTGTCATCTTACTACCACCAAAATAATCTTACCCACAAAGCATAAAAACATTTGGAAATCAACAGAGAGAAACATGGGAAGGGGACATGCCCAGTGCAGGTTTAGAATACCCTTTCTACGTCAACTTTGTCGAAATCCTTATCGTTTGACAGGATTGTCCTTATCCCATGGGCCCTCATAGTGGCGTAATGAAGGGCATCGTCGAAATCGAGCTTTTTGCATCTTTCGGCATTTCTAAGGATTTCCATGGTTAAGGGAACTACCTCAATTCCCAAATCCAGAAGTATATCAGTGATGTTCAACTTAGTCTTTTGCCTCCTAAACAGAATATAAAGTTGCCATACTGTAAGGGCTGAAGTTATCATGTTTCCGCTGTATCTCTCAAGCAGGTCTCTCGCACGCTCTCCGAACTCCTCGTTGGCTGTGAGGAAATAATACAGAACATTCACGTCAACGTAAACCTTCACAGCTCATCCCTCAGAAGTTGCTCTGTTTTCTCCTCAATTAACTGGTCAATCTCTTCCGCACTTAGATTCTCACCTTTGAATACTCCGTAGTACTTCATGATTCTTTTGCGAACCGGGATAAGAACTATCTCATCCCCCCTTTCCTCAACGTAGAAAGAGCTGGTCCCAAATTTCTTCCGCAGGGATGCGGGGAGATATATCCTTCCATTCTTGTCTACTTTGACAATTTCAGTTGTCATGCTATGTTGTTGAATTTTGGACAATAAATAATTTTTGGCAACAACGGAAGCGGTAATATATAAACTGAAGAGAGAATGAGAACAGGAAACCCAACCCTCAGCGGGAGGACTGGGCAATCCTCTCGATTTCTTCCTTCTTGCTGTAGGCGAAGCTCTTCGGGTCCTTGTTGGCGGCGGCAATGATTTCCTCAGCCAGGGCTTGGGCGTATGTGGTCTTGTTGCGGTAGCACTTGATGCTAGCACCGAGGGCGATGTTCTTGAGGGCGATGTCGAGCCTCCTGAGCGGGGAGACGTCAACGGCCATGTGGTAGCGGATTCCACCGAAGGCGATGGTGGTCGTGTCCTCCCTCGGGGCGGAGTTCTCGATGGCCCTTATGAGAACCTGAATCGGGTTCTGCTTGGTCCTGCGCTCGATAATCATGAAGGCCTCCTTGACGACCTCGTAGGCCTTCATCTTCTTGCTCATTATCGAGCGGTGCTCGCGCCTCATGAAGTGACCGCCGGCCTTGTAGTGGCTGGCACCGCTCCTCATGACCTTGTTGATGAGCCTCTCGACGATGTGAACCTGGGCCTTGCCGAAGGGCTTCTTGGCGTGCCTGCCGTGGCTGTGCGGGAGGATTCTCGCGTCGAGGTTTATGTAGGGTCTCAGCGAGGGGTCGTTGACGACAACGTCCTCAACGCTCCAGCGCCCCATGACCTTAAGCTCCTTCGGGATGAAAAAGCGCTCGGTGAGTGGCTTGGCCATTCTCTTTCACCTCCTCGGCTTCTCCTTCCTTCCCTTGACGAGCTCCTTCAGTGAGACCCTGTTGACCTTGACGACCTTGTAGCGGATTCCAGGGATATCACCCATCGAACCGCCCTTAGGACCGCCGATTCCCTCGATGATGACCTCGTCGTGCTCGTCGATGTGGTTTATGGCACCGTCACCGGGGGTGAAGGCGGTGACGACCTTACCGTTCTTGATGAGCTGAACACGAACCGCCTTACGCATTCCTGAGTTAGGCTGCTTGGCCTCGACGGCTATCTTCTCAAGAACTATTCCCCTGGCCTGCGGAGCGCCTTCAAGCGGGTCGCTCTTCTCCTTGAGCCTGAGAACTCTCCTCTTGTAGCGAATGTCGCTCCAGCGGAACTTCTTCCTCTTGAGCTTGAGCTTTCTACCGGCAAATTCACCATACGGAGCCTTCTTTCCGGGCATGAACATCACCTCAAATTATAATCACGTCGTGAATGCCGTGGTGTCTCTCCATCAACTCTTTCACGAGGTTTATGTTCTGGCCGCCCCTTCCGATTGCGCGAGGCTTGTCGCGCGGGCCGATGTCGAGGAGGGCGACCTTCTTACCGTCCTTCTTCTCGGTGATATGAACCTTTTTAACCTTAACCCCGAGGCTCTTATAAATGTTCCTCAGGAACTCCTCCGGGTTCTCGGAGTGCTCTATGAGCTCGATGTCCTTGCCGAGCATGTTCTGGACGCGCTTGACGTTCGAGCCCTTCTTTCCGAGGGCGAGACCCATCTCACCCTTCTTGATGACGTAGATGAGCCTGTTCCTGTTGGTGTCGATGAGGCAGTCGAGCACTGTTGCCCCGGTCATGCTCTCGAAGAGCGCTATGTACTTTATCTGGTCGGTGTTGAGCTTGAGCGGCATCACTCCTTACCCCCGGCAAGGGCGAGTATCTTGCTCTCGCCCGGGTCAATTATCGCGAGGGCCGAAACGGTGTGGGGCCTTCCGAGGAGGGTTCCGAGCTCGACGCTGGTTCCCTCAAACTCGTAAACCGGGATTCCGCTGAGTTTGGCGTAGTAGTAGATGTCCTCCTTGATGTCCGGCCTCGCGTTCCTGGCCACTATAATCATCTTTGCCCCGCCGACCTTGGCGTAGTGGATGCTTTTCTTGGCTCCCATAACTATCTTACCCGTGTCCTGGGCCTTCCTAAGCTCAAAGGCGAAGTCAACCATTAACTACACCTCCCTACTCCCTTTTCGGTCTCAGGGGGAGATTCATTGCCAGCTTGACTATTCCCGTACCCACGGGAACGGGCTGGCCGATGAGGACGTTCTCAACGACACCGTTGAGCGGGTCTGTCTCTCCCCTCTCGGCGGCCTCGAACAGGTGCTGGGTCGTAATCTCGAAGGCCGCCCTTGCTAAGACGCTCGCCTTCTCCCCGACGACACCGTGCCTGCCTATCGGCAGGATGACGCCGTCGAGGGTCATCATGTCGGCGACGAGCATGATGTGCCTGACGTCAACCTCAAGACCCTGCTCGCGCATCGTGTTGACGATTTCCTCGATGATTGCGTTGCGAGCTGCCTCAATGCCAAGCACTTCCGCAATCTCGTGGATGTTATTGGTTCTCGTCCTGGTCGGGTCGACACCAGGAACCTTGAGGACCTGCTTGAAGTTCGAGCCCTCGGTGTATATCACGTACTCGTCGCCTTCCTTCCTTATGATGGTCTTTCCGACGCCCGAGAGACCCTTAAGGCGGTGCTTTTTAACCTTTTCGGCAAGCTTTCTCAGGTCTGAGAGCTTCGTTACCTTCTTGGGCCTCACTATGAGCGTGTATCCCTCAACCTCGAATTCGGCGCTCTTGAATGAGCTCTCAAGCTTCCTCTTGACCCTCTCCATGTCGAGGCCGGCCTTCTCAAGCCTCTCGGGGTCAATCTCGACGATGAACTCGAAGTTGAGGATGTCTATCGTCTCCTCCCTCGCGAGGTTCTCAAGGGTCGTTCCCTCGATGCGCCTCGCAACCTCAAGGGCCTTCTCGCGGTCATAGCGGTGCTTCTCGTCGAGGTAGACAGTCATGATTGGGGTCGATGGGTTCTTTCTGGCATCAACAATCTCGATGATTCTCGGCAGACCGAGGGTGACGTTGATTTCGGCGACACCAGCGTAGTGGAAGGTGTTGAGGGTCATCTGGGTTGAAGGCTCACCTATTGACTGCGCCGCGACGGTTCCTATCGCCTCTCCAGGCTCAACGAGGGCGTTCTGGTATTCCTTAACGGTCTCTTCGATGATGGCCTCAACCTCGGCCTTCTTGAGGTCGTACTTCTCGTTATACTTCAGGAGCTTCTGGTAGAGTTCGTCCTTAACGCTCTTGGGAAGGTCGGCCTTCTCAACGAGGTTCTTTATAGTTCTCTCGGAAACCATGAGCATCACCCCTTGGCACGGGTCTTCAACAGGGTCCTGATTATAACCCTGTCAACGTCAACGGTCTTGCCTCCCCAGCTCTTCATCGGGTCAACGCCGTCCTCTCCATAGCGGAACTGGACGATGATTCCGGTCGGGTCTCTCACAGTTCCGTCGTAGTCGACCTTGAGGTCCTGGAGGGCGTTGATTAACCTTCTCTGCATGTAACCGCTCTGGGCAGTCCTGACGGCGGTATCGACCAGTCCCTCACGTCCACCCATTGCGTGGAAGAAGTACTCCTGTGGTGTGAGACCGCTCTTGTAGGAGTTAATGACGAATCCCTTGGCCCTGGCTCCCAAGTCGCCGGGCTTGAAGTGGGTGAGGACCCTTCCGCGGTAGCCACGGTAGAGACGCTTTCCACGGATTGACTGCTGACCGAGCATCGCCGCCATCTGAGTGATGTTGAGTATCTTACCCCTCGCTCCGGTCTTGGCCATGATGACCGCGTGGTTGCTCATACCGAGGTACCTCTCGGCGACCTTACCGGCGTTGTCACGCGCTTCCGCTAAGACGGCCATTATCTTGCTCTCAAGGGTCTCCTCAAGGGTCTTACCTGGGAGCGGTTCAAGCTCGCCGCGCTTGTAGGCTTCGATGAGCCTGTTCACCTTCTCCTCGGCGTCACGGATGATTTCCTTAATCCTATCAAGGGCCTCCTGCGGGAGGTCCTCGTCGTCTATGGCTGTGGTGAAGCCCTTGTGGGTAATGACCCATATCGTCAGCTTGGTGACCTGGTCGAGGAACTGCCTGGCCCTCTCGACGCCGTACTCCCTCACTATGAGGTCGAGGAGCTTTCCGTCCTCCCTACCGTAGGCCTTTTTGTCTATCGCACCGCTGAGGAGCTTTCCGTTCTGGATGTAGACAAAGCCGTCGTAGGCAAGCTTTCTAACTTCCTCCGGGTCTGGAACGAGCTTCTCCTCTATGAGCTTCTCAAGGGCCTCACAGCGCTCGGGCTCGTCACAGAGCTTGTTGCGGTACCAGATGGTGAGGTCGTTCGGAAGGAGGAGCGAGAATATCGTCTTTCCGCTCCAGAGCTCGACGCCGTTCTCGACCTTGTCAGGTTTGGGAAGCTCCTCAACGTCAACGCCGGCGAACATGAGCATCTGCTCAACCTCTGAGCGGGTGAAGTAAGCCCCTTCGCGCGTGAGCAGGTAGCCACCGGAGATGTGGTCCTGGATTCCAGCGATGAGCGGGCCTCCGTACCTCGGCGAGATTATGTGGTTCTGGACCTCCATGAGTATCTTCGCTTCCGCCTGGGCCTCCTCCGTCTGGGGCACGTGGAGGTTCATTTCGTCACCGTCGAAATCGGCGTTGTAGGGCGGACAGACGGCAAGGTTGAGGCGGAAGGTTCTGTAGGGCATGACCCTGACGCGGTGGGCCATTATACTCATTCTGTGGAGCGAGGGCTGTCTGTTGAAGAGAACTATGTCGCCGTCCTCAAGGTGCCTCTCAACAGTCCAGCCGATGTCGAGGAGCTCGTTTGCTATCTTCTCGCGGTTGGTTTCCATGAGGCGGATTCTCCTTCCCTCGGGGTCGATGACGTAGTTGGCTCCCGGATACTTGTCGGGACCGTTAAGAACCCTCTGCCTGAGCTTCTCGAAGTTGAACTCGGTGACCTTCTCCGGAACGGTGAGCTCCATGGCGACCGCTATCGGAACGCCGACCTCGTTAATGCTTATCATCGGGTCCGGGCTGATGACGGTACGGGCCGAGAAGTTGACGCGCTTACCGCTGAGGTTTCCACGGAAGCGGCCTTCTTTACCCTTCAAACGCTGGGCGAGGGTTTTGAGGGGCCTTCCGCTCTTGTGCTTGGCTGGAGGAATGCCCGAGGTCTCGTTGTTGATGTAAGTTGTCACGTGGTACTGGAGGAGGTCCCAGAGGTCCTCGATAATCAGCTGGGGCGCACCGGCCTCGATGTTGCTCTTGAGCCTGTTGTTGATACGGATTATGTCAACGAGCTTGTGGGTGAGGTCGTCCTCGGCTCTGATACCGCTTTCGAGGGTGATTGACGGCCTCATGGTAACGGGCGGAACCGGGAGGACGGTGAGAACCATCCACTCCGGGCGGGACTTCTCTGGGTCGAGTCCGAGGAGCGGCAGGTCCTTGTCGGGTATCTTCTCAAGCCTGTCGCGAACCTCGCTCGGCATCATCCTGTGCTTGTACTCGTTACCTTCTTCGTCCTTCCTGAGCTCCCAGTATATGGTGGGCCTCTCGAACTTAATCGGGAACTGCGGTGCTCCACAGTGCGGGCAGACCATTCTCTCCTTGGCCTTCTTGTGAATCTCCTTTATGAGCCTGTCCTTGGCCTTCTTCCTGTCGCCAACGACCTCGAACTTCTTCATGTACTCCTCTATCTCCTCGTCGGTGAGCTTTATCCTGCCGCACTCACGGCAGGTGCTCTCAAGGACGCGGTGAATTGTCTTGGCGAATCCAACGTGAATGACAGGTCTCGCGAGCTCGACGTGGCCGAAGTGGCCGGGACACTCGCCGGCCCTTGCCCCACAGGTCTCACATCTAAGACCCGGGTCGATGACACCGAGCCTCTTGTCCATCAGACCGCCTTCGATGGGGTAACCGTCATCGTCGTAGGTGTCCGGGACGGTAATCTCCGCCGCACTCATCTTTCTGATTTCCTGGGGTGAGAGTATTCCGAACTCGATACTCCCGATGACCTTTTTCATCGACTGCATGGCCATCACACCCTATCCTTCAACTTGAGGGAAGGCCTAATCACCATAGCCTTCAACTCGTCAAGCAACAGTTTGAAGGCGTAGCTCATCTCAACCTTGCTTATCTTCTCCTCCTCGCCACAGACCGGGCAGTAGACCTTACCGCGACGCTTGTCCTCAAGTGCCAGGTGTCCACAGTTCTCACAGACCCATACTTCCGTCTTGTCGCTCTCCTCGAGGAGACGCTCAATGAGCAACATCGCCGCGCCGTGGCCGATGAGGACGTCACGCTCCATCTCACCGAACCTGAGACCGCCCTCTCTCGCCCTTCCCTCGGTCGGCTGCTTGGTGAGAACCTGAACCGGACCCCTGCTCCTCGCGTGCATCTTGTCCGCTACCATGTGGTGGAGCCTCTGGTAGTAGATGACGCCGACGAATATATCTGCTTCAAGGCGCCTGCCGGTTATGCCGTCGTACATAACTTCTCTTCCGCTGTGCTTGAAGCCGAGCTCTTCAAGCTCCTTCCTGAGCCTCTCCTCGGGCTCACCGATGAAAGCGGTTCCGTCAACACGCCTTCCCTTGAGCGAGGCGACCTTTCCGCCGATGGCCTCTATGAGCTGTCCGACGGTCATACGGCTCGGAATACCGTGCGGGTTGACTATGAGGTCCGGCACGATACCGCTCTCGGTCCAAGGCATGTCCTCCTGCGGGACGATTAAACCTATAACACCCTTCTGACCGTGCCTTGAAGCGAACTTGTCACCGAGCTCTGGAATGCGCAGGTCCCTGACGGTGACCTTGACGAGCTTGGTTCCGTCGCCGGTCTCGGTGACGATGACCTTGTCAACGATACCCCTCTCGCTCGGCCTGACCGTTACGCTGGTCTCTCTCCTTCCCTGAAGGGCCATTCCGCCGAGACCGCTCTGCTCCTCAAGGAACCTCGGCGGTGAGGTCCTTCCGACAAGGACGTCCTTTCCTTCGACCTTGGACTCAGGGAAGATGAGACCGTCCTCGTCGAGGTGGCGGTAGTATTTCTCGCCGAGGTAGCCCTGTATCGTCGGGTCGGGAACCTCAAAGGTGTCCTTCTGACCGCCCAGATACCTCTTCTCTTCAGCCTCGTAGGTTCTGAAGAAGGTCGAACGAGCGAGACCGCGCTCGATTGAGGCCTTGTTGATGATTACGGCATCCTCCATGTTGTAGCCGTGGTAGCTGAGCACCGCAACGACGAAGTTCTGGCCGGCTGGCCTCTCCTCGAAACCGACCGCCTTCATTATGCGCGAGTTGACGAGCGGAACCTGCGGGTAGTGCATGAGGTGACCGCGGGTGTCAACTCTAATCCTGAAGTTGGCCCAGCCGAGACCGAGGCTCTGCTTGGCCATACCCGCGCCGTAGGTGTTACGCGGGGCCGCGTTGTGCTCCGGATACGGAACGAGCGAAGCGGGGATACCGAGTATCGCGGCCGGCATGAGCTCGAGGTGGGTGTGCTCCTCGGTGACCTCCCAGGGCCAGGTTGCAACGTAAGCGTTCTCTTCCTCCTCGGCGTCGAGGTATTCAATGACGCCCATCTTCACGAGGTCGCTCCAGGTGAGCTGGCCGTTCTTAACGGCCTCGATGTGCTCGCGGGTGAGCTTTGGTTTGCCGTTCTCGACTATGATGAGGGGCCTCCTAACGCGACCGTCATCGCTGTTGACGTAGATTTCCTTAACTTCCTCGTCCTCGTAGATGGCCACGTTTATGACGTCGCTTATCTTACCGCTCCTCCTGTCGGCCCTAATTCTGTCCACAAGAGCCTGGCCGTCCTCGATGGTTCCGATGAGAACACCGTTGAGGTAGACGCGGTAAAGACCCGGAGCGGGCCTTCTCTCCTCAATCGGGACTATGCCGAGCTTCATGAGGTACTCGCGAACCTCCTCCTCGGGAACGCCTGTGGTTATCTGGGACATCAAGGCTAAGTTCTTGACGAGACCACAGTTCGGACCTTCCGGCGTCTCGGTCGGACAGATTCTTCCCCAGTGGGTTCCGTGCAAATCACGGGCCTCGAAGTGGGGCTGGTCCCTGCTGAGCGGTGAAGTCACGCGCCTGAGGTGCGAGAGGGTCGAGATGTAGTTGGTTCTGTCAAGGAGCTGGCTGACACCGGTTCTTCCACCGGGCCACGCACCGGTAGCGAGGGCGTGCTCAATCCTCTCGCTGAGAACGTCGGGCCTTATCGAGTTTCTCACGAACCTCTGAACGTTCTCGAAGGTGTAGCGCTCGCCCTTCCTCTGGTAGGTCTTGGTCATCTGGTACTGCATGTCCTTGACGAGCTGGCCGAAAGCGATTCTGAAGAGGTCCTTGAGGAGGTCTCCAGCGAGCTTGAGCCTCTTGTTGGCGTAGTGGTCCTTGTCGTCCTCACCGCGCAGGCCGAGGGAGAGCTCGAGAACCTTGAGGGCCATCATGCCGAGGTAGTAAGCCTTAGCCCTCCTCCTCTCGGGCTCGACGCCCATGTGCGGGAGGAGGTTGTTGTCTATGATGTGCTCGGCCCTCTTGAGCCTGTACTCCTTGGGCTGGCCCGGAAGCGAGAGCCTTCCTATGAGGTCCAAAGCTTCCTCCTGGGTCCTTATGTCGCTTGCATCCTCGAGGTTGTCGAAGAGAATCTGCTGAATCCTCGGGTCGTCGCTTACTGCCTCAACTATCTCCTTATCGCTGAGGAGACCGAGTGCTCTCATCACGTAGACGAACTTGACAGGCTTGGGAACGTTCGGGATAGAAACGTAAAGGATTCCATCCTTCTTCCTCTCGACGGTTATCAGGGCTCTGTAGCCATGCCTGTAGGAGAAGACCTTCGCTATAACGCGGTTCTGCCTCTCGTCCCTCTCGACGAGGGTCTTGTTCGGGGCGAGGTCTTCGATAGAAACGATAACCCTCTCGGAACCGTTTATGATGAAGTATCCTCCCGGGTCCTTCGGGTCCTCGCCAAGCTTTATGAGCTCCTCATCGCTGAGACCGTAGAGACGGCAGGCCTTGGACTTGAGCATTATCGGTAGCTCACCGATGCGAACCTCCACAGGCTCCTGCTCGATGCCGTTGACGACGGGAATCATCTCAAGGTAGAGCGGAGCGGAATAGGTGAGGTTCCTTATTCTCGCGTCCATTGGATAGAGTGGTCTCCTCTGTCCCTGGGCCTCCTGGAACTCGGGCTCACCGAGCCTAATCCTTCCGAACTTGACCTCAAGGCCGGGAATATCGGGCTTAACGCCGCCGAACTCGTTTACAACCTCCTGAAGGCCGTGGTCGATGAAGGCGTTGTAAGAATCGAGGTGCTGTCTCACAAGACCCTTTTCCTTCCAGTAGGATTCCATAACGAGCCAGAGCTCGTCCGGAGTTAGAGTGGGCTCGTTAACCGTAACTCCTCTGCTCATAAACTCTCACCCCTAAAATCAGTCCTCCACGACGAGGCGGTAATAGTAGTAGTAACCCGCCGTGGGGCTCTTCCTCTTTATCTCGATGACATCGCCGGGCTTGGCTCCAAGGGCAACGACAGCAGGGTCAGAAGCCTTAATCTGCGGAAGCTGGGAAATCCTAATCCTGTACTTCTTGAGGAGCTCCTCCTTCTCCTCCTCGCTGAGGATTCTGTGCTCGGGAACCAGCACGTGAGTGAATATATCAAACTCCTTTTTCGCCGCCACCGAGAATTGCCCCCTTAACGTTTTTTATTAGAACGATATCACTACCCCCACCTGCGGGTTCCGGTATATAAGCTTTTCGAGTGGTATCTCGGTGGAGAGGCTTTATATCGGTTGCGTAAAGTTTAAGAACCGTTTTTCAGCCCGTTTCGGTTCGTTGATGTATTGGATTGTTCATTTAACGCAGACTGGTTTGAAAAACCCTTTTAAACCATGGTCGCAGGCGGAAGGATAAAAGAGAAAGGCTCACTCCAGAGCCGCGAGGAGCTTCTCCATGAACATCTTCTCCGGGTAGGCACCCTCGAACTGGACCTTGTCCTCGCCGTCGACCTGGATGACTATCTTCGGAACGGCCATGACGCTGTACTGGTCGGCCCACTCTGGATACTCGATAGCCTCGACCATGTCGCCGAGTATCTTACCCTTGCCGGCGTTGGTGTTCTCGATGGCGAACTTGTGGGCCATCCTAACCGCGAGCGGGCAGTAGGGGCAGGTTGGCGTTACAAAGACGAGTATCCTGACGTCCCTGTCAATCTTCGCAAGGGCTTCCTTGCTCTCGGGCATCAAATCGGTGGTCATGTTGCTGACGTCAACGATGTCCTCGAGGAAGGCGCCGAACTCGTGGCCGGCCGGAAGGCCGAAGAACCTGACGCCGACGTCCTGGCCGTTTCTGGTTATGCTGACGGCAGGAGCGCGGTCAATCCTGTACTCCTCGGCCTTCTTCTTGCCCTCCTCGGTGTCGAAGTCTATGACCTCGTAGCTCAGCTTGTCGCTCAGCTCGGCAAGCTCCTGAACGAGCTGCTTGAGCTGGTCGCAGTACTGGCAGTGGTCCTTTCCGATGAAGACCATGAGCTTAACCGGCTCGGTGAGCTTGGAGAAGAACTCCTCCTTTATTACCTTCTTGTCGGCATCGCTAATCAGTCCCATTCATCACACCTCCATCTAAAGGTTTATAATCCTCGCGAACCATTTTCTCCGGGTGAAAATCCCCTGGTTTGCAACCTTAAGTTTAATGTCCAATATATAAGCTTTACGTCACAGGTTTGGGTGGGTGTGGGCCATGAATGAACCCGACATTTTCTACATCCTCGGGAACAAGGTGAGGCGCGATTTGCTCAGCCACCTCACCTGCACCGAGTGCTACTTCAGTTTTCTGAGCAGTAAGGTTAGCGTCTCCTCAACGGCCGTGGCAAAGCACCTTAAAATAATGGAGCGCGAGGGGATACTCAAATCCTACGAGCGTGAGGGTCCCTTCATCGGCCCCGCGAGGAAGTACTACGACATAAACATCGCCAAAACCTACGTCGTCACGATAACCCCCAACATCTTCTGGTACCGCGGTCTTGACCTGAGCGAGGAGCCGGAGGTCTCGATAGAGCTTCCAGAAGAGCCCAAAAACCTAGATGAGATGATTCTAACCTTCAGAACTTTAACCAGAAAGCTTGAGGAAGTCCTCAAGGAGCTTCAGGCGATAGAGGGCCGTAGAGACAGACTCATGGCGATGATTAAGGAGACCTACCTAAAGGAAATCGGCGACATGACCCAGCTGGCAATCCTCCACTACGTTCTCCTCAACGGCTCGGCCACCGTTGACGAGCTCAGCGACAGGCTCAACCTCAAGGAGAGGGAGGTGCTCCAGAAGGCAAGCGAGCTGGACAGGTTCGTTCCGTTAAGAATAAAAGACGGCGTTATAACGATAGATGACGAGAGGTTAAAGGCAAAGCTCGGCGGTGAAGACGATGCCGGAGAAGATTAAAATCGTCGTTAACGAAGACCGCTGTTACCTCTGCGGTGGCTGTGCCGGAGTCTGCCCGACTTTGGCTATAGAGGTGCACTCAAGCGGCTGGGAGTTTCTGCAGGACAAGTGCATAAGCTGTAAGATATGCATCAACGCCTGCCCGGTTGGAGCTCTGAGCGCCGAGCCCCTGGAGGTGAAAGCATGAGCTGGAAGTACGACGTCGTCGTCGTTGGGGCAGGAATAGCAGGGCCCATAGTGGCGAGAAACGTCGCAAAGGCCGGCTACTCCGTTCTCATGATTGACAAGAAGTGGGCCATCGGAACTCCAAAGCAGTGCGCCGAGGGCATAAGCATAAAGGTCTTCGAGAAGTACGACATCCCCTACGACAAGCGCTTCATCAACCGCGAGATTTACGGGGCGAAACTCTACTCCCCGAGCGGTTACGAGCTCGAACTCCGCTATAAGGACGTCAGCGGTGTTATCCTCGAGAGGAAGGTCTTCGACAAGATGCTCGCCTACTACGCCGCTAAAGCTGGAGCAGACGTTCTCGCGAGGACTGAAGCTTTGGACGTCATAAGGAAGGACGGAAAGGTCGTTGGAATCAAGGCCAAGCACGAGGACGAGCCGATTGAGATTTACGCCGACGTTATCGTCGCGGCTGATGGCGTCGAGAGCACGATAGCGAGGAAGGCCGGTATAAACACCTACGCTCCGCCACACGAGTTCGATTCGAGCTACGAGTACGAGATGCTCATCGAGGGCTTCGACCCCGACCTCATACACCTCTGGTTCGGCAACGAGATAGCCCCGAGAGGTTACGTCTGGGTCTTCCCGAAGGACGAGGACAGAGCCAACGTGGGAATAGGAATCAACTCGGACAATCCAAAGACTGCCAAGTACTATCTCGACAAGTGGCTGAAGGAGAACAATATCCCAGCTAAGAAGCTCCTCGAGGTGAACGTCGGTGTCGTTCCAGTTGGAGGCTTCGTCAAGGAGCTCGTGAAGGACAACGTCCTCGTCGTCGGCGACGCCGCGAGGCAGGTCAACCCGATGCACGGCGGCGGAATGGCGGAAGCGATGGAAGCCGGAACGATAGCGAGCAAGTGGATTGTCAAAGCTCTGGAAGAGGAGAACCTCTCGCTACTCCAGAACTACACCAAGGAGTGGTGGGAGACCGACGGAAAGAGGCTCGAAAGAGTTCTGAAGGTCAGGCGCGTTACCGAGAAGCTCACTGATGAAGACCTCGACCTCTTCATACAGATTCTCAGCGGCGCCGACGCGGAGAAGATAGCAGGTGGAGACTACGGAGAGGTCATAAAGGCCCTCCTCAAGCACCCGAAGGTTCTCCTGAGCCCGAGGAGGATAAAGCTCCTCAAGGAGCTCCTCTGAACCTGAACCCTTTTCCCTTCTTCCTTGAGAAGACCACTATCTCCCTCGCCTTCCCAACGCTAAGGCTTCCCCATGGCGAGCTAATATCTTTGGAGTTCTCGATGAGGTAGTAGAGCTCAACATCCCCGGAAACCGTTTTTCTAAAGGCCGAAACGTCCGGCAGTTCCGTTATCTCTTCGCAGGTTCCGTTGGAGCATTCCAGCGGTTTCTCATCGAGCCCCAACCCGAGCTCGAGGGCCAAAAGCCTCGCGGTCTCATCTATTGGAGCAGGGTAAAGCGTGTAAAGCCTTCTGACTGCCTTCAACAGAACCGGAAAGCGCCTATCGCCCTCGCCTATCCCGTAGCCGATGCTCCTGAGAGGGTCCCTAACGGGTTTTCCGTGGAGGGCGTTCCTGAGCTGAACCACGCGATTGGCCCAGACCATCGTCGGCTTCGGCTCCCCGAGGAGGGAAAAGCGCCTGTCGAGGGAAAAACCCCTCTCCGGGTTCATCTCCCTGAGGGGAGAAAGCCACAGGTCGAGCTCCGGTTCGCTTATGAAGAGGTGACCCGCCTTGAGAACCTCCAACCCCTCCAGGAATAGCCTGTAAGAGCTCTCTACGACTTCATCTCGCCCGATAGAGAAGGCGTAAAGGCTCGCGTCCGCCAGGCCAAGGACGAAGGTTGACTGGACGTCGAGGAGGCTCGCCACCGTTACCTCGTTCAGCCTGACCTCGTCGCGGAGCCTTTCAAGGAACTCGCGGGCGTTGGCCAGCAGAACCTTTGCAGTTCTCTCCCACTCGTCCATGATGGGGATTCCGCATAAGTAAAGATAAGGCTATCGCTTCCAGTCCTTGCAGTTCATGTCGAGGCAAATCTCGTACTCCCTGCCCTTCTCACGAATCTTCACCACTGGAGCGCCGTTGCAACAGGTCTTGCCGGTGGGAATCACCTCACCGCGCTGGAGGATTGGATATGTGACGTTGCACTTCGGCCAGTTGGAGCAGCCAACGAAGCGCTTGCCGGTTTTCCTGTTGTACTTGAGAACCAAGTCGCCACCGCACTTGGGGCACTTTCCGAGGACGAGCCTCTGCCTCTCAGGGGACTTGGTCTTCTTCGGCTCTTCCGTCCCGGATTTCGCGGAAGCTCCAGAAGCCCCGGACTGGGACTTCGATTTCTCCACTCTGACTGAATCCTTCGAGGTCGTAACGCCCGTTCCGGTTGTCTCAAGGAGCATCCTGCCGATGTCGAGCTCCTTCTCCTTGAAGACTTTCAGGATTTTAATCAGCTGTTCTTTGCTCTCCTCTATTACCTCGTCTCTCTTTGCCTTCCCGGCCATTATCTCCTCCATCTTCTCCTCGAAGGCCCTCGTGAGTTCAACGCTGACTATGTCTGGGACGTTCTTCTCAAGGGCCTCAACGACGCGCATTCCCAGCGGTGTAACCTTTATCTTCTTCTTGCCCTCGATGTAGCCCCTGTTATAAAGCGTTTCAAGGATTTGCGCGCGCGTCGCCTTCGTTCCGATGCCCAAATCCTCCATCTTCTTGATTACGGCCGCTGGAGAATACCTCGCTGGAGGCTTGGTTTTCTTCTTCTCGCGCTTAATCTGGACGACCTTGACAGGCTCGCCTTCCCTGAACTGGGGCAAAATAATCTCGTCGAACTTGACGTATTTCCCGTAAACCTTCAGCCAGCCCTCCTTGAGGGTTCTCGCACCGCTCAGGACGAAGCGGTGGCCGTTGGAGTTTATGATTACCTTCACGCTCTCCCTCACCGCCGGCTCCATGAAGAGAGCTAAGAAGCGCCTCACGACGAGGTCGTAGATGTTCTTCTCATCCTTGGTCAGCTCGCCGGGCTTTGGAAGCTCGCCGGTGGGGTAGATTGCCGGGTGGGCGGGGTCTTCCTTCTTGCCTTCAACTGGCTTAAGGTTGCCTTTGCCCAGAAGCTCGTGGGCGAAGGGCTTGTACTCCGGCAACTTCGCGAGGTTCTGGAGTATCGAGCGGAAGTTGAGGTTCTTAGGGAGCTTCTGCGAGCTTGTTCTCGGATAGCTCGAGAGCCCCCGCTCATACAAACGCTGTGCAATCTCCAGGGTCTTCTTCGGGCTGTAGCCGAAGGCAGAATAAGCTTCCCTCTGGAGAGTTCCGAGGTCAAAGGGCACCGGTGGGTTCCTCTTCTGCTGTTTCACTTCAACTTTCTCAACGAAGGCCGGCCCCTTCTTGGCCTCCTGGACGATTCTCTTCGCCTCCTCCTCGTCCCATATCTTGTCCTTCTCGTAGGTCGCCGTGTACTGCTTGCCCTCTTTTTCAAGAATCATCTTGATGACCCAGTACGGTTTCGGCTTGAAGTTCTGGATTTCCTTTTCCCGCTCCACCAGAAACTTGAGCGTAGGCCCCTGAACGCGACCGGTGCTCAAAACCTGCCACTTCCCGCTGGCGCGCTTTATGGCCGAGGTTAAGGCCCTCGAGAGGTTCACGCCCCAGTACCAGTCGAGGACGTGGCGCGCTATTCCCGCATCTGCCATTCCGAAGTTTATCGTCGGCTCAAGGTTGTACCAGGCTTTGAGAAGGTCCTTCTTCGTCAACGCCGAGAACTTCATGCGCTTGGCCTTGGAGGGGTCAACACCGCAGGCGTATTTCAGAGCAGTATAACCGATAACCTCACCCTCGGTGTCGTAGTCGCAGGCAACTATGAACTCATCCGCCTGCTTCGCGAGGGTCGCGAGGGCCTTGATGTAGTCTTTCGCGTAGTTCTTGCCCTTCTCGGCGACGTAGACAGGTACCCATTCGATGTCAAAGACGGGGTAACCGTAGGTTTTGGTCTTCGGAGCGAGAGAGAAGAGATGGCCAACAGCTGGAGCGACTATCACCTTCTTGCCGTCGCGGGTGAACTCGTAGTAGCTCACCTTCCCTATCGTCTTCCGGACGGGCTTTCCCTCGGCCAAGGCGTAGGCTATCTTTCTCGCGACGTTGGGCTTCTCGGCTATGATGAGCGTGACCATAGGCCTCGTCTTCGATTGGCGACCCTCTATAAAAAACCTCCGACGAAGGGTTTATAACCCGCTAACAGAAGGGTCGTTGATGACGATGCTGAGCGTCGGAGGTGTCGGTGTTCTCTTCAGCGGGGAGCTCAACGACGGCTTCGTTGACGGCTTTAGAACGCTTTTCGCTCGGCGCTACCTGCCGGACGTTCTAAGGGCAGAGATAAAGCCCGACATTCTGATAGAGCGCTTCAAGGGCGAGTCCTTCAGGGTCTTCAGCTCGATGTACGACGTCAACGGAAAGGACCGTTACAAGCTTGAGTCCGCCGTTCCTTCCGCCTACAAGAACGAGGCACCGGTTTTCTTCCTCCTCCAGGCGACGGCAAGGGCCGGCGCGCGGAAGGGCAGGATTTTCATAACAGACTCGGTGAGCGTCGTCAACCCAGAGGGGAGGGCGGTTCTCTTCGTCGGCTACCCCCACACGGGCAAGAGCACTATGTCAGCCATAGCCGTCTCTGAGGGATTAGACGTTCTCAGCACCGAAAACACGGTCGTTGACGTCCGCGAGGGGAAGCTCTACGTCATCGGAGGAACCGAGGTTCTCGTCTACGACCCGAGGATTGAGGACGTCTACGGCGTCTCGATAGACTACGATGAAACCACGAGGAGCGGTTACAGAATAGTTGACCTGGAGAGCACAGAGCGGAGAAGGCTTCTCAAGAAGGGCGTCGAGGTCGAGAAGATTGTAGTCCTCCACGCGGCCTTTGGTGGGGGCGAGGCCAGCTTCTCGCCGGTCAGGGGGCGGAAGATTAAGAAGACCCTCTGGTACTTCTCGACGTCGCTCCTCAAGGGGATGGACTACTACGAACCCGCACCGCTCTACATGCCGATGGGCGAGGAGATAAACTACAACCTCAACAAACTGCTCGACTCCGCCGTTGAGAACTATTCGGGGAAGATGTTCGAGGCCTTCGGGAACCACAGGGACGTTTTTAAGAGGACGGTTCTCTTCACGTGAGGTGGTGGCGATGATTAAGGTCAGGGTCCTCGGAAGGGGAATCGAGAAGGAAGTCGAGTGGAGGAAGGGCATAACGGTAGCGGACATCCTCAGGGAGGTCGGGTTCAACACAGAGAGCGCGATAGCGAGGATTGACGGAAGGGTTGTCCTCGAGGATGAAAAAGTCGAGGACGGCGTTGCCGTGGAGGTAATTCCGGTCGTTTCTGGGGGGTAAAAAGAGGGGCCTCACGCCCCGAGCCTCTTTCTCATGAACTCCTCAAACCTGTCCATGGCCTCTTCAAGCACATCGACCGGCGGGAGGAAGACGATTCTGAAGTGCCAGTCGCCGGCCTTTCCGAAGCCGGAGCCGTGGACGAAGAGCACGTGGGCCTCGTGGAGGACGTCCATGACGAAGTCGAAGTCGCTCTTCCACTTTCTCTCCTCAATCTTCGGGAAGATGTAGAACGCCCCCTGCGGCTTGACCGCGCTGACGCCTGGAATCTCCTGTATCCTCTTGTAAACGTAGTCCCTCCTCTCGCGGAGCTTCTTCATGTACTCCTCAAGGTAGTCCATCGGGCCGCGCATGCCGGCTATTGCCGCGAGCTGGGCCGGGGTGTTGGGACAGACCCTTATGCGCGCGAGCTTGTCTATCGCCTCTCTCACTTCTTCGAGCTTGCCCTCGGGGTCAACGTAGTAGAGGTAGCCGAGGCGCCAGCCGGTGGCGAAGTAGACCTTCGAGAGGCCGTTCATGACTATGACCGGAACGTCCTTCGTGAGCGAGCCGGGAGAAACGTGCTTCCCCTCGTAGGTCATCAAATCATAAATCTCGTCGCTTATAACCGGCAGGTCGTACTCGCCTGCCAAATCGAGTATCGCCTTGACGGTCTTCTTCTCATAGAGAGCCCCCGTCGGGTTGTTGGGGTTGATGACAGCTATCGCTTTTGTCCTCTCGTCAATCAGCTTCCTCATGTCGTCTATGTCTGGCTGCCATCCGTTCTCCTCGACCGTCATGTACTCCCTCGGCTCGGCGCCGTAGAACTTGACGAGGCCGACGTAGGGAGGATAGCTCGGGCTCGGGACGAGTATGTTGTCCCCGGGGTCGAGGAGGCCGCCGAAGACGAACTGGAGAGCCTCGGTTACAGCGGTGGTAACCCTAACATCGTCCGGCGTGATATCAACGCCGTTCTTCCTCTTCTCCCTCTCAACAATAGCCTCCCTCAGCTCCGGAAGGCCCTCGCTCGGCCCGTAGTAGTTGTGACCCTCCTTTATGGCGCGACAGTAAGCCTCCTGCATGTGCTCCGGCGGCTGGAAGTCGTACTTCCCGGGGTCGCCTATGTTGAGCCTTATGACCTTTATTCCCTTCTTTTCAAGCTCTCTCGCCGGCAGAACGACGTCCCTTATCGCGTAAACTATTCCCATTGCCCTCTGGGATGCGCGAATCATAACGACCACCGCTGAACTGTTGAGACTTTCATCATAAAAACTTTGGCTCAAAGGAAGGGGAGGTTTTACGAGGATTTTTCGGGACAACCTTTAAAACTCCGCCCTCAAATCCCGATGGGCGATGAAGAATAGCAAGCAAACTGAGGGCTCACAGATGATGACGTGAACACCCTCCGAGCCCATTCGATACTTTTATTAACCTTCAGAGCAAAATCTCAAGCATGAACGTGTTCATCCCGCTCATCCTCGGCCTTCTGCTGGGGTATCTTCTAAAGAGGGCCGGAAAAAGACCGAACCTGGAAACGCCCACGAGCATCGCGCTACTCGCGATGATTTTCTTCCTTGGGGTCAAGACCGGGGAGGTTCAGGTGAACGGCCTCTGGCTCCTCGGCGTTTCAGCCATCTTCGCGGTTCTGACGATAGCAGGAAGCCTTCTCATCGCGGAGGTGGTTGGATGAGGTTTCTCCACCTTGTTCTCGCATCGCTTACGGTCGGAATACTCGTCGGACGTTTCTTCTCCCCCGACTTCGGGAACGCCTATGAAATCATGCTTTACATCCTCATATTCGTGATTGGGGCAGACCTTGGGCTGAACTTCAACGCTGAGGAGCTCAGAAGGGTCGGTCGAAAGGCCCTCACCCTGCCGTTTTTGACGCTGACGGGCTCAATCCTCGGCGGACTGCTGGCGGCACTGATTCTCGGGATAGAGCCGAGGTGGGGCCTCGCCATAGGGGCCGGCTGTGGGTGGTACTCGCTGACGGGCCCGCTTATAGCGCAGTACTCCGCGGTTTACGGCGCGGTCGGCTTTCTCGGGAACCTGCTCAGGGAGATTCTCACGATTACTTTCTACCCCCTCGTAACTCAAAAAATCGGGCCCGAGAAGGCGGTGGTGATGGGAGGCGCAACGACGATGGACACGACCCTGCCGATAATAACGAAATTTGGAGGAAGGGAGGTGGCACTAGTTGCCTTCGTCCACGGGTTCATTCTAACTGCTGTCGTTCCCTTCCTGGTTCCGCTGATACTCAGTCTTTAGAGTACTTCTCGACGAGGCCCTTGACGAGGCTCTCGTGCTGTTCCTCGTTCCTCTTGATTTCCCTAACGAGCTCCCTCACAACGGGATGGAATGCCCTCTTCGAGAGCTCCTCGTAGAGCTCCTTCATCCGCCCCTCTTCCTCGGCGTACCTCTTTAGAACCTCTATGAGCCTCTCCCCACCGTCCGGCAGAACGACCTCGGTTGGGAAGTCCTTGAGGTACTCCTCGATTATCTCTTCCGGTGGAATCCTGGCGCCAATCGGGCCGAAGCCGAGTGGCATGACCATCGTTGGAACGCCCGGGATGAGGGCGAAGTCCTCGTTGGGCTTCTCGACGGCGTACTCCTCCACCAGCTTGATGGCGTCGTTGTAGGCCTTCTCAAGGGCTCCCATGAGGCGCTTGTGGAAGGCCGTGTCTATTGCGAGCCTGAGAACGAGCCCCCTCAAATCGGCGTACTCCGGCTTATCGAGCTCTTTGAGGAGCTTCCGGTAGTCCCTCTCAGCCCTCTCTTCAACCTTCTTTGCCTCCCTGACGAGGTCAATCATCCTCCTCATTTCCCATCACCGGGACATTTTAGTAACCTTTAGTATTTAAAAGTTTCGGAACCGGGAAAAAGCTTTTTAAACATCGTCTCAAACCGGGAACCCGAGCTAATCATCGGCTCATGGCTCGGGGGTATCCGTTAAGGAACCCGCCGGGCTCCCGGTGGAGGTGAGTGAGATGAAGTACCCGAAGCAGATAAGGACCTACTGTCCGTACTGTAAGAAGCACACCATCCACAAGGTAGAGAAGGTCAAGAAGAGGCCGAGGAGCGAGCTCAGCCAGGGTCAGAGGCGCTTCCGCAGAATCCTCAAGGGTTACCGCGGTTTCCCGAGGCCGAACCCTGCCGGAAGGGAGAAGCCGGTCAAGAAGCTCGACCTCCGCTTTAGGTGCACCGTCTGCGGTAAGGCCCACACCAGAGGAAAGGGCTTCCGCGTTAAGAAGTTCGAGCTCGTGGAGGTGTGAACATGGCGCTCCCGAAGAACCTCATCCCGATGCCGAGGAGCAGGTTCCTCCGCGTCAAGTGCATTGACTGCGGCAACGAGCAGATAGTCTTCAGCCACCCGGCTACGAAGGTTCGCTGTCTCGTCTGCGGTGCAACCCTCGTCGAGCCGACCGGTGGTAAGGGCGTCATCAAGGCCAAGATACTCGAGGTTCTCGAGTGATTTCCTTCCTTTTTACTCCCCGCCAAACTTTTAAAAACCTCTTCTCGTAAACCTTCCGGAGAGAAAAATTTAGAGGTGGTTAGAATGCCGAGGAAAGCCAAGGAGTTTCCCGAGGAGGGAGAATTCGTCGTCGCTACCGTCAAGAACATTCACCCGTACGGAGCGTTCCTCACCCTTGACGAGTATCCCGGAAAGGAGGGCTTCATGCACATAAGCGAGGTTGCTCCAACCTGGGTCAAGAACATCAGGGACTACGTGAAGGAGGGCCAGAAGGTAGTCGTCAAGGTCATCCGCGTTGACCCGGAGAAGGGGCACATAGACCTGAGCCTCAAGAGGGTGAACCAGCAGCAGAGGAAGGCCAAGCTCCAGGAGTACAAGCGCGCCCAGAAGGCCGAGAACCTCCTCAAGATGGCCGCCGAAAAGATAGGCAAGGACTTCGAGACGGCCTGGCGCGAGGTCTGGGTTCCGCTCGAGGAGGAGTACGGCGAGGTTTACGCCGCCTTTGAAGATGCCGCCCAGAACGGAATTGAGGTTCTGAAGGGCCTCATTCCAGATGAGTGGCTTGACGCGCTCAAGCCGATTATCGAAGCCTACGTCGAGATTCCGACCGTTACCATCGATGCGGAATTCGAGATAACCGTTCCGAAGCCCAACGGAATCGAGATAATCAAGGAGGCCCTGATTAGGGCCAGAGACAGGGCCAACGAGGAGAAGGACATAGACGTCAAGTTCACCTACCAGGGCGCTCCGAGGTACAGGATTGACATAACAGCTCCGGACTACTACAAGGCAGAAGAGGTTCTCGAGAGCATAGCCGAAGAAATTCTCCGCGTCATAAAGGAAGCGGGCGGAGAGGCGACCCTCATTAGGAAGGAGAAGCGCATAAGGAAGATTAAGAGGAGGTAACCATGAAGTTCCGCATAAGAAAGTGCCCGAACTGCGGCAGGTACACCCTGAAGGAGACCTGCCCAGTCTGCGGGGCCAAAACCAAGGTAGCCCACCCACCGCGCTTCTCGCCGGAGGACCCCTACGGTGAGTACAGGCGCAGGTGGAGAAGGGAAGTCCTTGGGATAGAGGTGAGAAAATGAAGGAAACCACCATCTACCTCCTTGAGAGGCCCCAGCTCAGGGACCCGGTGTTCATAGAGGGGCTCCCGGGCATAGGCCTCGTTGGAAAGCTCGCCGCGGAGCACCTCATCCAGGAGCTCAACGCGGTGAAGTTCGCCGAGCTCTACTCACCGCACTTCATGCACCAGGTCATCATAAAGAAGGGCTCAATCGTCGAGCTCATGAAGAACGAGTTCTACTACTGGGTTAACCCCGACGAGAACGGAAGGGACCTAATCATCATCACCGGCGACCAGCAGGTTCCGCCGACTGACAGCCCCGGCCACTACGAGGTGGTCGGCAAGATGCTCGACCTCGTTCAGGAACTCGGCGTCAGGGAGATAATAACGATGGGCGGCTACCAGGTGCCGGAACTCCAGGGCGAGCCAAGGGTCTTAGCGGCGGTAACCCACGAGGAGCTCGTTGATTACTACAAGGAGAAGCTCAAGGACTGCTCCGTCGAGGTGGTCTGGAGGGAGGACGAGGGTGGAGCCATAGTAGGAGCGGCCGGCCTTCTCCTCGGCATGGGCAAGCTCCGCTCGATGTACGGTATAAGCATACTCGGAGAGAGCCTCGGCTACATCGTCGACGCCAAGGCCGCCAAGGCCGTCCTGACGGCGGTCACGAAGATACTCGGAATAGAGCTCGACATGACAGCCCTCGAGGAGCGCGCCAAGGAGACCGAGGAGATACTCCAGAAGGTTCAGGAGATGCAGAGGGCGATGCTCGAGCAGACGATGCCCCCTGCCCCGGAGGAAGAGGACAGGGGCTACCTCTGAGCTCCGACGCCACTTCCTCATTTTGCCTTCTTTTTGTGTCCTTGGAAGAAGGGCTATGGACACCTAGGAGCATCGCTTTGTTCTCAACCTTTGGTTAGTAATACCAGGTTTTAAAAACGCTTTTATTTCGTGCTACTCTTCAGTTACTTGATAACACACCGGAGGGGTGAAACATGCACATACCCGACGGATTGCTGAGTACCCCGATTATAATCGTGACATACGCCATAACAATACTTGGAGTCGCGTATTCCGCGAGAAAACTCAGGAATCTTCCGGAGGAAAAGATACCGCTCCTCGGCCTCTTCGCGGCAGGAATCTTCGCGGCCCAGATGGTCAACTTTCCGATAATCGGCGGCGTCAGCGGACACCTGCTCGGAGCGACCCTCGTTGCAATCCTCCTCGGGCCGTACGCATCGGTTATAGTCATGACCGCTGTTCTCCTCATCCAGACCCTCCTCTTCGGCGACGGTGGAATCACAGCCATCGGAGCCAACATTCTGAACATGGGGCTCGTTGGAGCTTTCATAGGGTACGGGGTTTACCTCAAGCTCAGGAACATCAACGAAACCCTCGCGATGGGATTCGCCTCCTGGCTCTCCGTTGTGCTGGGAGCGACACTCGCCTCGATTGAGATAGGACTCAGCCACAGCCTGCCCTTCACGAAGGTTCTGGCTCTCATGGTGGGCTACCACTCGATAATCGGAATCGGCGAGGCCGTACTCACCGTGCTCATCGTCAACGCCCTGCGGGCCAAGCTTCCTTCCCTGGAGGGGGTGCCTGCATGAAGGCCGTGATAAAGGGACTCCTGGTTATAGCGGTAATCCTGGCCCTCGTCCTCCCGCTGGCATCAAGCAACCCGGACGGACTGGAGGCGACTATGGAAAAGGTTGGCCTCGAAGAAAAACCCGTCTACCATGCCCCTCTCGACTACGGGGAGACCTGGGGTCAGAGTGTGGCAATGGGACTGCTCGGAATAACCCTGGCCTTTGCAACCTGCTACGGGCTCGCAAAGCTGGCCAAGGGTGGCTGAGGTGTACCTGCTCTTCATTTTTATTTACGCGTTTGGCGTCGTGACGAGAAAATCGCCCGAAGAGCTGGCTTATTTTGGATTGCTTTTCCTGGGAGTCGCTCTCATAATGAGACCCAAACGACGCGTCCTGGGGAAGCTCTGCTTTCTGCTCGGTTTTGAGGGTCTTCTCTTTATCACAGCGCTCTTTAATCAAGGGCATCCCCTTTTCCAAACACCCTTCGGCCCGGTGACGGTGGAAGGAGTAAGTTCGTTTTTCATGCTCCTCTGCAAGGCATTCCTCTCGGCTGGAACGGTGGTTGTGATAACGGACTCCGTTGGATTTTCCAGGCTTCTGGCGGAGATGAAGGCGCTGAGATTTCCCAGGGTGCTCGTCCTGACCCTGGCCTTCACGTACCGCTACATGGACCTCTTGGTGGATGAGACGAGAAGGATGAAGAGGGCACTCGATTCAAGGGCCTTCGGCGTTGGAAAGGGAGAGTACTACAGAATGCTGGGCTCCCTAATGGGGGAAGTGCTCCTGAGGGCATACCTCCGGAGCGGGAGGGTGTACAGGGCAATGCTCTCCAGGGGCTTCGGAGAGTTCCCCAGCATGGACGAGCCGAGACCAAACCTCCAAACGGCAGTGCTCGCCGTCCTGGCCCTGGGAGGGTTGCTGATATGATAGAGATGAGAAACGTTCACTTCTCCTATCCCGGAAGGGAAGTTCTCAAAGGAATAACCCTGACCGTCGAAAGGGGCGAGCTCTTCGGTCTCCTCGGGCCGAACGGAGCCGGAAAGAGCACATTGCTACTCCACCTCAATGGAATCCTCAGGCCAAAGAGGGGCAAAGTTCTCGTTGACGGAATTGAGCCTGCGAAGAACCCCAGAGAAGTCAGGAAAAAAGTTGGAATCGTCTTCCAAGACCCCAACGACCAGCTCTTTTCGCCGACCGTGTTCGAGGACGTGGCCTTCGGCCCTTACAACCTAGGTCTTCGCGGTGAAGAGCTGAGGGAGCGCGTTCTGTGGGCCCTGAAAAAGGTGGGGATGCGGAACTACGCGGATAGGGAAACGAAGGAGCTGAGCTTCGGTGAGAAGAAAAGGATAGCGATAGCGACGGTCTTGGCTATGAAGCCGGAGGTAGTGGTCTTCGACGAGCCCTTTGCAAACCTCGACTTCAGGGGCAAAAGCCTCATGAGAAAACTCATAACGGAACTAAAGAACGAGGGAAAGACCGTGATTTTGGCATCGCATGAGGCGGATTACCTATCGCTCTGCGACAGGATAGCGCTGATTGACGGGGGAAGGGTTGTAACCGTTGGAACGCCGGAGGAGATACTTGGAAATCCCGAACTGCTGAGGAAGCACAATTTAGACGTGCCCCCTCTTGTGGAGCTGTTTCTAAGCCTTGGCCTGCCGATTCCAAAGGACCCAGAAGATGCCAGAAGAAAAATTATGGAAGCCCTTAAAAACTCAGGGCCTTCCAGGTTCGGGAACGCCCGGGACATCCCTTAGCTCCCTGCCGAGGATGCGCTCCATGAGCAGGCCCATCGCCAGCACGAAGACTATCGTGAGGGCCAGCCTCGCCGCCATGAACCTCAGCCCGAGGAACTGCAGCTCAACCAGCTCCTGCGGAATCTTTATGCAGGCCCAGGCCGAGAGGAAGGCAACGACGCTCGCGACGCGGGCGCCTTTCTTGAGCAGCGAAGCCGCTATCGGGAAGGCCACGTAGAGCGGTCCGGTTGGGAAGGCGCCGATGAGTATCGCTATCAGCATGCCCCTGAGCCCGGAGCTTTTTCCAAGGTACCTAACAATTAGCTCATCGGGAACGAAGACCGCGAACAGGCCCATCAGCACCATCACGGCCGGCATTATGAGGAGCATCTCCACGAGGAAGTTCTTTGAGGCCAAGAAGACGGGGTCTTTCTTTTCAGGAAACATCGAGAGGAGCACGGCAGTTATCAAGACGACGGCACCGAGGAACAGGAGGTCGCGCAGGAACGCTTTCCTCAGGTTCTTCATTGCCCCCTTTCCCATCCCCTGACGCCTGGGAGGCATTCCGTCCGGCCTCAAAGTATCACCCCCATTATGAGGCCGATTAGAATCGCGATTATGAAGCTCAGTGCGTTCCTGAGCAGGGCGAAGCGCTTCCCGAGGATTCTCGTCTCAAGTGGCAACGTTACGAAGCCAATCATCGTCAGCGTCGTTATGAAGACGGCAACAGAGGTCACGGAGGCGCCATTCTCCAGCAGGGAAGCCGCGAGGGGAAAGGCTATCAAGGACGGTATCTGGAGTATCGCCCCAAGAACCGCTACCGTTAAAACGCCGATGAACCCCGCTTCCTGGCCGACGACGCGGGAAATGGTCTTCGGAGGCACGAAGCCGGACATAAGGCCGATTATCAGGATTATCACGAGCATCGTCGGAAGAATCCGCACGAAAAACTTCACGGAGACCTTCAGAGCCTGCCTTGTCTTTGCCCGGTCCTTCATGAAGCCGAGGGCGAGGCAAGCAAGGGCGAGGGCGTTTATGAAGAGCGTCGTTCCGTTCATGGTCTTCCCCAAAAAAATTGTGAAGGGGACGGCTTATAAAGTTCGTGAACTATTCGGAAACGGGAAAGCGGAACAGCCTCTCCACTTCGTCCCAGAGTTCCCTGGCTTCACCCTGGAGAATAAGCCTTCCGTTGGAGATGACGTACAGCCTGTCCACGACGGGCTTTAATGGCTCCCATATGTGGCTTATGACAAGAAAGCTTGTTTCACCTTTCATCTTCCTGAAAAGCTTTACGAACCGTCCCATTGTTTCAAAGTCGATGTTAGCCAGGGGCTCGTCTATCATAATCAACTTGGGAGCGCCTACGAAGGCCTGGGCCACCGCGAGCTTCTTGAGCATTCCAGAGGAATAGTTGGACGTTCTCTCGTCAAGAAAGTCGAGCTGAAAGAGCTTCCCAACGCGCTCGACCTCACTCTCATCGAAGCCTTTGGAACGCGCTATGAACTCAAGCCACTCCCAACCCGAGATTAGTGGGGGGAACGAAACGGGGTCGTAGGAGACTCCAATCTTCCGTTTAACCCCCGCATCCGTCCAGGGGTTCTTCCCAAAGAGGGCTATCCTCCCGGAAGTTGGCCGGTAGACACCAGTTGCCAGCTTGAAGAAGGTGCTCTTCCCTCCCCCGTTTGGGCCGAGGATTAGGTTGAAGCCCTCGGGAATCTCAACTGTAACACCATCGAGCGCCACTATGCGCCCAAAACGCTTGGTCAGATTCTTTGCTTCAATCATGCCCTCCACCTCCACAGAGCCAATACAAAAGCCAGAATTGTTATTGACATGTACAGGGCTTTCTGGACTTTAAGAGTGGGATAAACTCCAGGGTAATAAGCCGAAAACGTCAGGGAGCCGTTCAAGACGTAGACTGCATAACTACCCTCTCTTGGAAGGACTATTGGATAGGCAAGGTGCTCGCTGACGTTGTATGTGAAAATGGTCCTGTTAGAAAACTGGTCCAAAATAATAAGCCTCCCTTTCCCATTAAAGCTGGAGTTCATAACTATCCACCCAGGGGAATGAATTGATACGTAACTAAGTGCCCCTCGTGAGTTCGACATAACCACCGGTCCAATGAAACCGGGATTTCGTTTCACTGTAATGTACGCTCCCCAAACACCCAGAAGAGCCAACATGATGGATAACAAAAGTACGAATAGGAACTTTCCTTTCACAGGACATCCCTCCTTGTGAAAATCAGTCCAGATACAAGCACGAGTGCTATTGGTACTATGAGACCCCTAAGAAACCAGGTGAAATCAAACGGTGACGCACCGGACAGAGACCTTGGAAGCATTGAAACAAATGAAAATGGTGGCCAGTTAAGACCCGCAAAAAAGGGAAGAACAAGAAGGAAAAAGGATGCAATAAAAGCCAGGAGCATGTCCCTTAACAGAACTGAAAACAGCAAAGAGACTGACAGAGAGAAGAGTACAAAATACGTGGCAAAAACAAGCAGATGGCAATACTGAGTTGTGAAAAGTATTTTTCGTATAACCCCAAGTATATCCGCATTTGGGAACACGTCTACAATTAAAATGGGGATGTACAGGGAAACAAGGGAGAGAAGAAGTGCAGAGAAAAACTTTGCGGTGAATATTTCTCCCTTGCTGAAAGGAAGGGAATAAACCGAAAACGCATAACCATGCTCCCTATCGTAGCGGAAGGTTAAGACTGACAAGATGGAGACAAGAAGTGCCAGGAGAACCCAGAAACCTGATGAGAGGGAAAGATAATCAAAGAGGTGAACAGCAGTGATGCTTCCCAGGGGAGATAATCCCTTGTAAACGGGGGGACGTGAAGAAACAACGGAACCAAGTTCCCATTGGGATTTAAGGTAACCAACGGCCAGAAGATAAGTTAGAGAGGGAATTCCAAGAAGGAAAATTATCAATCTCAAAGAGTCGCTAAGTTCCCAGGCGAGTAATGTCCGAAACTTATTCATAGGCTCACCCCCTCTTTAATGCGAAAACACCGATGAGGAATACGATAGCAACAACCGCACTAACAGCCCATACCTTGGAAAGAGCGGGAGCCACTGCGAGTTGAACGGAAGGCGGAGTTTCTGAATTCGGACTTTTGGGAATGCTAACATTATACAGGATGAGTCCGGGAGCAACGGCCCTCTGTAGTTCCTCTCCGGAGAACTTGGGTTTTTGACGCTTGGCCATGTTATCCAGCACTGTAACAACACTGATTCCGAGAGACGCCTCAAGGTCTGGAACGACACCCATGAAGCCCAGTGTTATGTCGTTGCCGGGATTAAATACGGCAAGTGTTCTCAGAAATGCAATTGCCCCACTTGGGTCGGTAAAGTTAGTTGGTTCACTCATGAGGAGGACGTTTGGCCCAGTAAAGTTACGGTAATACGTCACATACGTCGTCGAGTTCAGAATACGGACTTCGCTAAAGGAGAGACGCTTTCTATCGAGAAACACGTAGCTGTTATTAGAAACGGGATACAAGTCAAATAGTATCGTGTGCCCATAGGCACGGCCATCAGTTGAATACACTATGCCAGTGGGAAGGTATACCCTGTAAGTCCCGTGGAGAACCAGCTTAGTCCCGTAGTCAGACCATTTAAGCGAAACATTATTGCGGGAATAGGGGGTAGTATTAAGAGGATTAGGAAATGGAGGGGCACATGTTGCGGGGTAATACGCATAAACCTCCGAGAACGGCCATTTAAGGGACTTGTCCCCGTAGAATACGACGGTAACATTAACAGTCACCCAATTATTGGATAGGTTAACGACTTTAAAAACAACATACGCACTCTGGAAACCAACGTTAGCAACACAGCCATCCCTTTGATAATATGCCCCACCACCATAGGCATTGGATGTTGTTCCGTTAGCAAAGTACACCAGTTGAGAACCCGGTTTAACCCAGTATGGAGTCGCAGTTGCGAAGGACGCCGGGAAAAGGAAGAAAAGCAAAATCAGGAGAGGGAATACGCCCTTCTTCATTAAGCATTCCTCCTGTAGTTATACGCCCTCCGGTGAAATACCGACGGAAGCAACTGTTACTTCATTGCTGTACCCAACATATTGGAATAAGGTCTATTCCAACATACCAACGTCCATTTTCCTGCATGGGCTGAGACTCCACCCATATTGAAGTTGCATTATGCACTGTTGTCGTAATTATATTTAGCGATTTTGGTTCAACTATCTATCGATATTAACGCGACATTACTAACAATATTGCAAAAAGTAAAAACATCACCGAGGAACCCAGATATGAAACGTCTTGGACAGTCGTGGTTGCGTAGGGCTTCCAGACCTGGTCAGTGCAGACAAGAGACTCATTGTTGTTTGAACCGTAGATACTGTAATCACCGGCGTGGGGAAGGACTATCTCGAACTGAGCGTGACCCAGGACAGTGGAGTTCAACAGGACACGGCCGGTTACATCGTCCTCCACTACCACACGTCCACTCTTACCGTTACAGGTCAGGTTAAGCATTGCCCATCCGGGGGAGTTAAACTGCGCTCCCCCGCTACCAGAAACAGGGTAAACGCCCCCCGGCCATACCGTTTTGTGAATCTGCGAAAACTCAATTACCGGGAGGAGGAAGAGAATCCCAAGGACAAACACCAGAGAAACTATCATGCGATGCCTCATCTAACGTCCCTCCATAGGATTATCACGAAGGACACCAACGTAAGCATAAGGGGCACGACAAGGCCCCCTACCACAAAGCGCGGTTGAAGGAGAAATTGTGAGAGTGTGAAGTATTCACCAGTCGATATGCTTACGGCCGTTTCCCGGAGGAGGTTCCCCGGTGGAAGATTCGCGGTCACGAAGTAAGGGATAACGAGGAGCGGGAACGCAAAAACGAGCACCGCAAACATGTTTCTCAAAGTCACCGACAAAAACAGCGTTAGTGAAAGGATGTAGAAAATTGCCATAAAAACCACAATCAACAGGGCCATAAAGCGCTCCCCCGTAAAGAGGGAGAGAACGAACTTGGGTGTTTCTGCAAAGTTAATGGAGACCAGAACAAAGAACGGGACAAACACGACCAGGAGGGACAGTAAAAAGGAGACCAGCAGTTTCACGGCAAAAATCTCTGACTTGGAATACGGGAGCGAGTATGTTGTTAATTCATACCTACCCTCTATACCCGCACGAAACGTCAACGTCACCAGCATCGCGATGAAGAATGTGGCGATAATCCAGAAATCTTCCGAGGTTATGGCGCGGGCTATCACAAAACCGCTCATTGAGTTAAGCCCATTTACAGAAGTCGAGACAGTTCCAATCTCCCCGGTGCTGGTAAGAAGGCTATGCTGGAAGATATAGCCAGTCACGAGAATCCCCAAAGTGGTTATCAGAACCCGTATAGGGTCGTTCAACTCCCAAGAAAGTAGGGTTATCCTTCTACCCATTTTACCGCCCCCTACGGTATGTTACAACCCCAGCAACCACCGCTATTCCGACAGCGATGGGCAGGAGATACCTGGCTTTTGATGGTTCGGGAGGTGACACCACTGGAGTCGTGGATTCCCCCAGAGTGACATTGGCCAGTATAACCCCCTGTGGCCAGACTCCGTTGACTATTTTATAGTTCAAGTTCAGTTTCTTATCTATAGCCAGCGCTCTATCGTCCGTCCACATAAAGCCGTAGATACCGACGGCATGAAAATCTGGTATCGGGTCCATTATGAAAGACAGACATATTCTGTAGCCAGGGCTATAAAAGGCATCAAAAAACGAAATCTGTCCATCGGGTGCCACAACACGAGTGCTGTGAACCAAGAGGTTGGGCTTTGGAAAGCTCGAATAGTAAGTATTTAGGGTCGCATTAATTATTTTAACCTCGGTTATAACCACTCTCTTACCATAGTATAACGCAAACGTTTCGTTTTTAGTGAATCCATCCCATAGAACCGTATGGCCGTAAGGGTTTCCGTGGAGGTCATACACCCATCCAGCGCTGAGTTTTATCTCGTATTCCCCACCCACGGTAAGGGACTTGAGTACGACTCTTGTTAAATTGTTGGACATTCTCGTCACATTGATGACATCGCTCGCATTCCAGAAGGGTTTGAAAGTCCCATTGGCCGGATAAAACACCGTAACGGGCGCAAATGTTACATTGCCTGTACTCACGGATAGAATAACCTTCACCCTCGCAATATCTCCGGTTACGTTAAGTACCTTGAAAATCACGGTTATATTTGGACCGGTTACGGACACAGGGACTCCGCTTGCATTGAAAACAAATCCTCCACCGTTGCGATGATAGCTAACGGCTTTATACTCAACGAACGAGCCCTGATGAAACCAGTAAGGGGCCGATGTTTCGGAAAGGGAAGCAGTGCTCGGTACAAAAATCAAGGCTAAAATGGACACAAATATAAACAGGAGAAAACGCCTTCCGCTTGATTTCTTCATTCAAACACCTCCACGTGCAACGTATTGGGGCCGATTGCCAACGTCCCTGACCAATCACAACAGATTAGTTGCTATCTTATTAAGCATTAGACATGAATTCTTACAGAGAATTATAATTAAAGGGTTTTGGTTCAAACATCTAAATAATCCCAACTGTTAGATATAAGAGCTAAGAACAACTCCTGCAGAAAACTGTTAATAAAAAGAAAATACCTTAGAGGGCTTCCTCCAGCAACTTCAACCCGAGCTCAAGGTACTCCCTGGCCTTCTCCTCGCTCTTCGCTTCGCTGAAAATCCTTATTATCGGCTCGGTTCCGCTGGCCCTAACCAGAACCCAACCGTCGGGGAAGAGTATCTTCGTCCCGTCGGTGGTGTCTATCTCGTAACCCCTCGCCCTAGCGAGCTCGGCAACCTTGGCAACTATCGCCTTCCTGTCGCCTTCAACTTTCCTTTTCGTCTTGAACTGGTAGTACTTCGGCAGCTCATCAATCAGCTCGCTGAACTTCTTTCCGCTCTTCGCGAAAATCTCGACTATCTTTGCAGTCGTCATCGCCCCGTCCCTTCCGAGGACGAAGTCAGGGAAGATGACGCCACCGTTCTCCTCGCCGCCGATGGTTCCGTTGTGCTCAAGCAAAGCCCTCGCGACGATGAGGTCTCCAACCTTCGTGCGCATAACCTTCGCGTTGTTCTTCTTCGCAATGTCATCGAGCAGGTTCGAGGTCGCTATCGTTGTCACGAGCAGACCGCCGCCGTTTTCCCTGAGAACCGCATCGGCAACGAGGGCGAAGGTCTTGTCACCCTGGATGAAGCGCCCGTTCTCGTCTATGAACACCGCCCTGTCCGCGTCGCCGTCCTGGGCAACGCCGAAGTCGGCACCGAGGGCCTTAACAATCTTCATGAAGTCCTTGAGGTTCTCCTCGTTCGGCTCCGGGTTTCTGGCCGGGAAGTGGCCGTCCGGGTGGGCGTTGACGCTCACAACTTTACAGCCGAGCTCCCGCAGGAGATACGGGAGTGTTAGAGAACCGGCGCCGTTGGAGGTGTCAACGACAACGAAGGGCCTTCTCTTCCTGATTGCCTCAACGTCCACCCTGCTCTTTATCGCCTCGATGTAGGGCTTGATGATGTCCTCCTCGCGAACCTCACCAATCTCGTCCCACTTCGCCCTGTCGAAGTCCTCGGCAAAGAATATTTCCTCAACGACCGCTTCGCGCTCCTTCTTGAGGCCCATTCCATTTGGCTCGAGGAGCTTTATGCCGTTGTACTCCGGTGGATTGTGGCTGGCCGTAATAACCGCCCCGCCGTCGGCCTTGAAGTGGTTGGTGGCCCACTGTATTGCAGGAGTGGGTGCTATTCCCACGTCGATGACGTCACAGCCGACACTGAGGAGTCCGCTGATGAGCGCGTTCTTCAGCATCTCACCGCTCACCCTCGTGTCCCTGCCGACGACGACCAGCGGTTTCTTCCTTCCCTCGCGCTTGAGCATCGTCCCGAAGGCCATGCCCATCTTGAGCGCGAACTCGGGCGTTATCTTCTCGTTGGCTATCCCGCGGACGCCGAAGGTTCCGAACAGCTTTCCCATCTCAGACCCTCCCGAACTCGTCGTCAAAGCGAACTATGTCGTCCTCGCCGAGGTACTCACCAATCTGGGTCTCTATGACCTCCAGAACGACCTTTCCCGGGTTCTCAAGGCGGTGCTTAACGCCAGCGGGAATGAACGTGCTCTCCCCGGGCCGGAGGAGTATCTCCCTATCCCCGACGATGACCTTGGCGGTTCCCCTGACCACGACCCAGTGCTCGGAGCGGTGGTAATGCATCTGGAGGGAGAGCTTCTTGCCCGGCAGAACGGTCAGGCGCTTTATCTTGTAGCGGTCGCCTTCTTCAAGCACTGTGTAGCTTCCCCAGGGCCGGTAAGCTGTTCTGTGGACGATGACGCGCTCGTCGCCGAGCTCCTTAAGTGCCTTGTAGACCTCCTTGACGCGCTGGCTCTCGCCCTTTTTCGCCACGAGCAATGCATCACCAGTGTCTATGATTATCAAGTCCTCAACGCCAACAGTCGCGGTGAGCCTCTCGGTCATTATGAGATTGTTCCTTGAATTGACGCCGACGTGGTAGCCCTTCTTTCCGCGAACCCTGACCGCGTTCCCGTCGGAGTCCTTCTCAAGGACCTCGTAGATGGCGTCGAAGCTTCCAAGGTCGCTCCACTTCGTGTTGAGGGGAACGACTGCCGCTTTGTCTGTCTTCTCCATGACGCCGTAGTCTATGCTTATCTCCGGGACGCGGTTGTAGGCCTCCTCTATGTCACCGCTCTCCTCAAAGGCCTCCCAGACGTCGGAGGCGTGCTTCTGAACCTCCTCAATGAAAAGCGAGCTTGAGAACGCGAACATCCCGCTGTTCCAGTAGTAACCGCTTTCGACGTAGCGCTTTGCCGTCTCGAGGTCGGGCTTCTCCTTGAACTCTGAAACCGTGTATCCGATTATCCTTCCGTTCTCTTCAATCTTCTCGCCCGGCTTTATGTAGCCGTAGCCCGTGTGTGGTCTGGTCGGCTTGATTCCGAAGGTGACGAGGTGGTTTTTAGCCAGCCTCTCAGCGTTCTCAAAGGCCCTCTCGTAGGCCTCGTTGACCTCTATGAGGTGGTCGCTTGGTAAAACCGCAACGACCGAGTTCCCAAACTCCTCCTCTATCCTGAGCGTCGCCCAGAGGATGGCCGGCAGGGTGTTCCTGGCGCTCGGTTCAAGGAGGATGTTGTCCTCGGGGATTTCAACGCCCAGCTCCCTTAAGTCGTCCAGAACGCGGAAGCGGTAGTTTCTGTTTGTTACAATGAATATCTCGCTCGGCTTTGAGAAGAGAAGTGCCCTCTCAACGGTCTTCTGGAAGAGGCTCCTATCGTCGAGGAAGCGGACGAACTGCTTTGGCATCAGCTCCCTGCTCAGGGGCCACAGCCTCGTTCCCTTTCCTCCCGCAAGGATTACGGTTTTCACGGTATCACCCCCAGGAGTTCTTCAATCGAGCTTATATGCTTAGCCTTTGGGTGGGAGAGGTTCCCAACTATGAAAGCGTTATCAACGACCTCAAACAGGGGAAAGTCGTTCTCGCCGTCCCCAAGCGCGTAGCTCTCAACCCCGCCGAGGAGAGAGTAGAGTTCGAGGAGAGCACTGGCCCCCTTACCCTTGTCTGTGTTGCCGGTGACGTTCAGGAACCTCGTCCCCATGCTTACTCTAAATCCAATCTTTTCAAGCTCCGCCTCGAACCCATTTTTTGCCCACCTGAATACCGTCTCGCTGTATTCGCGCTTCATCGCGAGCTCTGCGAGCTCCTCTGGCAGGCCCGTGAAGGCCTTAACCTCGTCGAGGGTTGAGTTGCCGTAGTACTTGAGCCCGTACTCAGGGGACAGTTCGTCGAGCGCGCGCTTTATCTCTGAATAGGGCCTCCCGAGCTCAATCACGCGGTACTTTCCGCGTTTCACCCCGAACTCACCGACGACCTTGGGAGGGAGGTAGTTGACCGGAACGTAGACCGCGCTCCCGTTTTCAACCACGAAGGGCTTCTCAAGGTTCCAGGCTCTCAGGTAGTACTCGACTTCAAAGCGGGTCTTTGAGGTGTTCACAACGACCTCGTAGCCCCGCCTCAGGAGCTCCCCAATGACGGGACGGGCCCCTTCGGGCGAGTAATCGCTTCCCAGGAGGGTTCCGTCGAGGTCGAGGAAGATGACCCGAATCAACGCTCACACCTCGAACTCGAGGAGCGTCTCAGCCTCGTCCTCGAGGGTTTTCATCCACTCGCTCACGTCCACTCCCTCAACGGGGGGCATAACTTTGGGCTTCGGGGGTTCCTCGTTCTCGCCGAGGAGGCCGTGAATGCGGAGCTCTTCAAGGATTCTCCTCTTTAGGCTCTCGGTGGCGAGTTCAGAGTGGTATATCGTCCCGAGGGAGCTTAGAATCATGTCCTTCACGTGCTCCTGCCCCTTGTCTTCGTGGAGGTGGGGATTAAGGGTCTCAATCTGGAAGACCTCAACGCCCTGGTCGTAGACCTCTTCCTTACCTTTACCCCACCTTCCGAAGGTCTCGAAGAGGTAGACCAGCTCGTAGGGCTCTATGGCGTAGCCCGTTGCAAAGGGCATTATCTCCGCGAGCTTTATGCTCATCGCGTGCTCGCCGGCGTTTCCCGTCGCTATGATGTTGGTCTCGAAGTTGGTGGCGACCCCAAAGAGCTCGTTCATGTAGCGGTTGGTTATCTCGCTTACGCGCCCCCACTTCTTGAAGTAGAGCCCCTTCGTCGTCACCTTGGGCTTGTGGCGCCAGCTCAGCCTGACCATCGTGTAGTCGCTCTCGCTCATGAGAAAACCAGCGGCGTAGTCCTTGACGTACTCGTTCACGGAGCCTGGAATGTAGTTGTCGGCATCGACGAAGCCAACGTATTTCGCGCCAATGGCTTTCGCGAGGAGCAGGCCGATTAGCATGCCCTCCCCCTTACCGCTCCTCACCGAGTCGCCGTCGAGTATCCCTGTGTAGCCCGTCTTTTTGAAGGCCTTGGCCAGGCCCGGGTCCTTCTGGTGGACCATTATTATCCGCGAGCGCGTGAGGTTGTAGAAGTGTTTTACCAAATCCACCTCCTGCTTGAAGAGGTTCGGCCCCTCCCGCTTGCTGTTCGAGACGATTATTATCGGGCACTGGTGCGGAATGGCCTTGAGCACGCCGTCGACGAGCTGAAGCTTCTCGTCCTTCATCGGGACTACTATCGCTATATCCTCGAGGATTCGGTAGATGTCCTCCCTGGGAACGTTCCTGACGGTGAAGGTTCCAACGTCCCTCGTCTCGCTGTCCAGCTTTATGACCTTCTGAACCTCGTATATTTCAACCGCCCCGAAGAGCTCCTTATAAACCGGCGCCTCAAGTAGCAAAGCATCACCTCCAAAAGTTTGAATTCAGGAAATATTTAAGGGAAAAAGATTAAAAACTTGTCCTCAGCGGAGGGCGAACTCCCCGACGAAGGCCGAGCTCGATATGGTGTCGCCTATGCCGACGGTTGACTTCGGTTTGGCCACTATCTTGGTCGGAACGAAGGCGAGCTGATAACCGTTGACCTCAGCTATGCCGTTTCTCATCCCGTACTCACTGGCAAGGGCTTTCTCGACAGGTTTTGCCCTCTCGTTCACGGGCACGTCCATGGCCCTGACTATCTCGTCTATCGAGGGAACGTCGCCGAGCTTGGCCTTCGCCGCCGCCGCTAAAGCCGCGAAGAGCAGCGCATCGCGAATGAACTCGCCCCTGTAAGCGGTCAGCGCGAGGTAGTAGCCGTAGGTGTGGAAGTGAATCCTCTTAACGCCGAGCTCAGCCAGCTTGAGCATCGCTTCGGTGACCGCAATCGGGTCAACGGGGTCGTTTGCGAGGAGCTTTTCCGCCAAATTCTTCTCGCCCATCACTTCCATTATCGAGGCCAGCTCGACCTCGTTCAGGCCGACGCTCCAGAAAGCGGGAAGCAGGTCGAGGATGGCCTTCCGAACGGTTTCGTCCGGAGTAAAGGCGAACTCGAGGTGGGCGGGAATGTTCTTCTCGTTGAGAACCTTCAGGTGCTCCCTTATCGTCTCAAAGGGCTCACGGTAGTTGTCCTTGGTCAGGGCCTGAAGCCCGCTGATTACCGCGAGGCTGACGCCGGATGCAATCTCGTCAAAGTGCTCCCTGAACTCGTCGCGGATGAAGAGGGTGGTGTTGTAGTCGTCGGCGGCACCTATGAAGCGGTTTTCGCGCGGGGCCTCGAAGTCAAGAACCCTGAAGCCCCTGGGAAACTCGTAGATGAAATGTATGCAGCTCTCCTCGTCGCCATCGAAGTCCCTCGGGTGGACGAGCCTGAGCTCACCGTTTTCGACCTTGGGCACGTAAATCGGCCCGTCCTTGAAGAGGCCCGCCTGGAGCTTCGAGAGCTGGGGAACGTGCGCCACAACAGGAATCCCGTAAACTCCCCCGAGGAGGTTGGCCATTATGCCGACCTGACCGCCCATCCTGAGCTCGTCCCAGCCCCAGCGCCTCATGTAGAAGCGGACGGGACAGCTCTCGACGAACAGCTCAGCCGCCTTGCCCCTCCTGACGCTCCAGAGGATTGAGCCGAGCAACTGGGGAACGCTCGTTATCTTCTCGGGCAGTTCCTCGGAGTAGCGGAGGACTTCTTCCTTTCCAGCCTTTTCAACCCTCGCCTCGAGGTCGCTCTTTTTGAGGTATTTGATGGCGTCGATGTTGGTGTTGTAGGCCAGGAGAACGCCCTTAACGTTGCCTACCTTAGCCCTAACCCTCTCGAAGGCAGAAGCGTAAAGCCCGTCCCACATTATGTATCACCGAGAGTGAAAAAGAGGAGAAACCTAATAAGGGTTTCGCTCACTTCCAGCGCGGGTTGTCTATCAGCTTGACCTCGCCGTTCTCCTCGACGACGAGCTTGGCGAAGCCCTTCTCCTTTATCGAGCCGTAGTCGTGGCCCGCGTCTGCCGGGTATATCGCGAGGAAGATGAAAGGCTCGTCGCCGGTGTTCACCGTCCTGTGCGCCCAGTATGGAGGAACATAAACGACAGTTCCCGGCTCCATTGGAACCCACTCAACTTCCCCTTCCGGCGTCTGGAGGAGCATTCCGCCCTTCCCCTTGAGGGCGTAGTAGATTTCGGCCCTGTCCGCTTTCGCGTGGAAGTGGCCCTTAGTGAAGAAGAACTCCTTACCAACTTTGCCCGGATAGAGTATTGTCGTCGCGAAGTTGAGGTCGCCGTCCTTCTCCTCCTGCTCAACCGCGTAGACCTCGTAAACAACGGGGTCCTCTTTGAGAAGCTCCTCGTAGGCCTTCTCGTCGTAGAAGTAGCCCCTCATGTCGCTGAGCCTTCTAACGAGCTTCTTCGCCCCGGGGATGACTCCGTTCTCATCAATCCTGACGCCGAAGGGTCTCTTGTACTCCATAAGCACCACCGAAGAAACTCCGCTTTAACTTATTTAACCTTTCCCCAAGGTATCACCTGAGGTGGTGGTTCATTCCTTGGCGCGGACTTCAATCTTCTTGCCGATTACGAGCTCGGCAGCTTTGACGGCCGCACCACCGCTCCCGACCGCGATTCTAACCTTATCAGCGGGAACGTAGACGATAATCTTATCGTCGGTCTCCTCAATGTCGAGTATTTCCACGTTCAGCATCTTCTCAAGCCTGTCCCTCATGGCCAATCCCCGAAAATTTTCCTCACTTCTCCATATAAAAGTAACGTCCGTTCAGAATCCTCTCGATGCCGGGCTTGTGCCCGAGGCCGACGACGGCTATAACTTTAGGCCGTTTAATCCCCCGCGCGAGGAGTGAGTCCACTATCGCCATCAGGTTTCTCGCCATCACCTCGTTGCGCTCCTCGACGAGGACGCGGTAGAGGTAGGGGTAGCGACGCCTGAACTCGACCATCATCGTCCTGTACTCCTCCATCGGGTCGCCTATCTCGGCCTTTCCGAGGGGCAGGAAAACGCTTAAACCCTCGAGCGCCATGAGGAGCTTCTCCCTGAAGGGTGCCGAGGAAATCTTGGAGAGGATTACGCTGATGTCCTCGTCAATCAGGTATAGCGGGATTCCCAACAGCTTCGCCGACTCTATCGCGGCCTTCATCTCCTCGCCGGGTGCCATTCCGAAGGTCTCGCCGAGCTTTTCTTCGACCTTGGCCAAAGCGTAGTTTATCAATCCAGCCCTGCCCATTCTGAGTGAATCTTCAAGCGTCAGCTCGACGTTCCGCTCCATTCCCAGGAAGCGTGCCCTGTCGAGCTCTATCGCGACTGCGTGTGGCCTCTCCTCTAGTATCGTCCTGATGACCTCCTCCCTGCTCCTCGGCGAGACGTGCATCGTGCCTATTAGCTTAACGTAGCGAAGGTAGTTCATCTTCCTCCCTCCAGAAGGCTCTGGAGTTGCCACTCGCCAGATTTGTACGTTAAAACGTCGAAGTCCCTCGGAACGACGAAGTTCACGCCGAATTCCCGGCATATCTTCGATGCCTCTCTCAGGTATTCGTCGTAGGTGTAGCGGAAAGCCCTGTGGAATAGGGCGAGTAGCTTGACCTTCGAGCTCTTCGCGGTCTCACAGGCCTCCTTAACTGTGGAGTGGTAGCTATCTCCCCTATCCTCATCGCTGAGGTAAGTGGCGTCGTGAATCAGCAAATCGGCCCTCTCTGAGAAGAGCCTCACTCTCTCGGCTGGCTCGGTGTCGCCGGTGTAGACTATCTTAACCCCCCGCCTCCTCGGTCCGGTAACGTCTTCGAGGCGGATTATCCGGCCGTTCCACTCAATTTGGCCTTCCCTCTCAAGCTTTCCGAGCATCGGCCCGGGCTTGAGGCCGTACTGCTTAAGCTTCTCGGGCAGGAACTTTCCTCGCTTGTCCTTCTCCTTGAAGACGTATCCCAGAGCAGGAATCCCGTGCTCGACCTTGAAGCTCCAGATTTCGTAGTCCCCGAACTTAAGCCTCGTTTCACCGAGCTCGTGGACGTGTATATCAAAAACCGGCCTGAAGAAACCGCTGTTAATGAAGTTCTGCACGAACTCGAAGGTGTACTTCGGCCCGTAGATGTGGAGGGGCTTTTCCCGGTTCCAGAGGTTCATCGTCTGAATCAACCCGCCGAGCCCGAGGTAGTGGTCGCCGTGGAAGTGGGTGATGAAAATCTTCTCGACCTTCATCGGACTGAGCTTCGCGGTGTTCATCTGCCTTATCGTGCCCTCGCCGACGTCGAAGAGTATAACCTCGCCCTTGTAGCGGAGCGCCACCGCTGGAACGTTCCTCTCACGCGTCGGCATTATCCCGCCGGTGCCGAGAAAAATCACCTGAAGCATGTCCATAGCTCTCGCGGAGGGGTTAAAAAGGTAGCCAAAGAATTAAATACATCGGCGCGTTAGAAAACCTGGGTGAAAGCATGGAGGAGATTATGAAGGCCATCGAGGAGAAGAACTGCGAAAAGCTCAGGAGGGTTCTCTACTACAAGGTGGACGACCTGAGCGACGAGGAGCTTAAGGAGGTCCTCGAGAAGGCCGAAAAACTTGCGAAGGAGTGCAAGGACTGGGAGCTCTACAAGCTCGTGCTCTACTACTACCACGAGATACTCAACGAGGACAAGATTTCGGAGTTCGAGAAGCTCGCGAAGGAGAGCGACGACTTCGAGCTGAAGTTCCACCTGGCTGACCTCTACTACCTCATCGGAGAACTTGAAAAGAGCCTTGAGCTGTTCAGGGCGCTCCTTGAAGAGGAGGTCGCCAAAGGCAACATCGAGCACGCCGCGAGGATATACTACAGCATGGCCATGATTCACGAGGAGCTCCAAGAGTACGAGAAGGCCCTCGAGCTAATCGAGAAGGCGGAGGAGCTCTACAGGGAGCTCGGCGACGAGAGGGAACTCCTCAGGATTGAGATTCACAGGGGCTACATAACCTTCGAGGCCGGCGACACCTACAAGGGCAAGGCCATAATAGCCGGCGTCCTGCCGAAGGTTCTCAACGACAACGAGCTTCTCGTCGAGGCCCACCTCAGCTTTGAGGAAATCTTTGAGGAGGAAGAGAACTACGATGCGGCCCTACAGGAGTGCCTCTACGCCCTCATAAGGGCGAGGGGAACGGACTACGAGGACATAGCCTTCGGCTCGCTGATGGACGTCCTCTGGCAACTCTTCCTTGACGACGACTTCGAGACGGTTTACCTCAACATAGATATGTTCATCAACGCCTTCCCTGACATGAAGGACTTCTTTGAGGCTGTGAAAGCTCTCGCACTCTTCAAGGACGGCAAGATTGACGAGGAAGAGGCCAAGAAGGCCATCGAGAAGGTCAAGGACCCGAGGTTGCTCGAGATGCTCGAGTTCCTCGGAGAGGCGGAGCTTTAGAGGGGAACCACCACGGGGACCCCTCTTACCTCCCCTATCTCCACCTTAACGCCGTAGACTTCCTCAAAAAGCTTCTCGCTCAGGACCTCAAGGCCTCCGTCCGCTATTTTTCTCCCGTCCTTCATGAAGACGAACCTCTTCGCGAAGCGCAGGGCAAGGTTCACGTCGTGCATGACCGTTACGACCGCCTTCCCTTCCCTCGCCAATTCCCTCGCGAGCCTCATTACCTCAAGCTGACTCTTGAGGTCGAGGTTGTTGGTCGGCTCGTCCATCAGCAGGACTTCCGGTTCCTGAGCCAGGGCCCTTGCTATGCTGACCTTTTGAAGTTCTCCCCCGCTTATCTCGTTCGTCCTCTTGAGGGCTAACTCCTCAATGCCGAGCCTCTTTAATGCCTCTTCGACGACCTTCAAATCCCTCTCAGACGGCGTCAGCCCCATGTAGGGCCTCCTGCCGAGGAGAACGGTGTCGAAGACCGTCAAAAACCCCGGCTCGACCCTCTGCGGGACGTAGGCGAGAACCTTCGAGAGCTCCCTCGGCGGGTAGTCGTTAATCGGTCTGCCCTTGACGAACACACCATCGCACTTCAGGATTCCGGCGAGACATCTGAGAAAGGTGCTCTTTCCAGCTCCGTTCGGGCCGAGGATTGCCACGAACTCACCCTCGCCGACTTCCAGGCTTATCCCCCTCAGGACCTCCCGCTCGCCGTAGGAGAAGCTTATGTCTTTTGCCTCAATCATCGCCGGCCCTCCATCTTCACGAGGAGGTATATGAACGTCGGCGCGCCGAGGAACGATGTTATAACGCCGACGGGAAGGTTCATGGGCGAAACTATAAGCCTCGCGACTGTGTCAGCCGAAACGAGGAGCAGTGCCCCCGCTAACGCCGAGAGGGGAATCAGCGAGCGGTAGTCGCCTCCGGCAATTAGACGCATCGAGTGGGGGGCGATTAGACCGATGAAGCCGATTACCCCCACGAAGGCCACCGTTACGGAGGTGATGAAGGCCGAGAGCAGGGTTCCGATTAGTCTCTCCCTCTCGATGTTGACCCCAACGCTCTTGGCTATTTCATCGCCCAGCGTTGAGGCGTTCAAATCCCACCGCTTGACGAGAAAGTAGGCGAAAACGAAGGCGAACGCGACGGCCATTATGGCGTTTTCCCGCCACGTTGCCCTCGCGAGGTTTCCGAAGCTCCAGTAGACCATCGCCGAGAGCTGGAGTTCGTTGGCGAAGTACTGAACTAAGGTGGTCAAAGCCACGTAGAGGGAGCTCATAGCGACTCCGGCCAAAACTATCGCCTCTGGACTCAGACCGCGGAGCCTCGCAAGGGCGAGAATAACGAGGGTAGCGCTTATCGCCCCAAGGAACGCGAAGAGAACAACGGCGTAGGGGTTGTTGAGGAAGACCTGCCCCGAGTTGAGCGAGTAGCCGGCGCCGAGGATTATGGCCAAAGAGGCACCAAACATTGCCCCGTTCGAGACGCCCATAGTGAATGGAGTGGCAAGGGGATTTCTCAGGTAGCCCTGAAGAACCGCGCCGGCGACGCCCATCGAGGCCCCGACGAGGATTCCAGCGACGATTCTTGGCAGTCTTATGCCAAGGATTACGAGACGGTCGTCCTTAGTTCCACCGCCGAAGAGAACCGAGAGGACTTCTTTAACCGGAACGTGATAGGGTCCGCTTGAGAGGGAGAACAGAGAGACCGCTAACAGGGAAAGGAAAAGGGCGAGGCCTATGAGGAGCTTTCGCCTCAGGTACGCCTTGTAGTCCATAGGGCATCACGGGTTGGTCGGCAGGCCGTAGGTGACGTTCCCGCTGGCGAGGTCTATCTTTCCGAACCCGCCGAATTCCTTGGCGAGCTCGCTGTAAACGGGCTTTCCAACGAGGAAGGTGAATATCTCGTTGGCTTTCTCAACGGAGTCTATCCCCTTGAAGCGCTCCGGGTAGATAACCTTTCCGATGTAGTAGGCGTCAGCTATGGCTATTCCGATGTTGGTGTTGTAGAAGTTGTAGGGCAGGACTCCGTAGACGTGGCCCTCTTTGACGGCCTTGAGCGAGTTGTAGAAGTCGGGGTTGCTCTTGTAGTCGTCGAGGATTATCTTTAAGCCACCTTCGTCGATGAAGATGTAGTCCGGGTTCTCCTTCAGCAGAAACTCCTTGTCCACCTGCACCCAGCCGTTTTTACTGCTCAGGTTCGAGGCAACGTTGTCGAGGTGGAGAACCGTGAAGGGCGCGTAGTCGGTGAATGTGCTCGTTATCCCGTGGGCGCCCTTGAAGCCTATTCCGCCGACGTAAACCCTCGGACTCTTAAGGCCCTTCGTGAGGTTCTCAAGGTAGCTCTGCTGTTCCTCGATGAACTTTATGGCCTCCTCGGCTCTCTTCTCCTTTCCGAGGATTTTTCCGGCCAGGAGGAGCGACTTGAAGAAGACCGGGTCTGTGAAGTTCTCCAGCGTCCCGTAGCTGAGGACGACGACGGGGATTCCGGTCTTCTCCTGAACCTCGTCGGCGGTCTGCCTGCTCACGAATACCATGAAGATGACCTGAGGGTGGACCTTAATCAGGGCCTCCATGTCCGGGAGCTTTCCGGGGCCGCCTGGGCCGATGAGGGGGAGCTTGAGAAGCTCAGGGTGGGCCAGGATATAGGGCCTCCCGTAGGGGAAGCGCTTCTCGAACTCCTCGATTCCAACCACCTTATCGGTCGCGTTGAGATAGACGAGGATTCTCAACGCTCCCGGCCCAACGGCAACGACCCTGCTAACGTTTGTCGGGACCTTTACCGTCCTCCCGAGCATGTCGGTGACGGTGATGTAGCCCGGGCTCGCGGTTGAGCTCGTTACCGCTGGAGAGGAGCTGGTTGGCTTGGTTGAGCTCGACGTTGACGTTCCTATGCATCCAGCGACCGAAACAACCAGCAGGATTACGAGGAGCGCGAGGGCCTTCCTCATCTGTATCACCAACTCCAAAAAAGGTAGCACGCTTTTAACGGTTTTGGTTCATTGATGTTACCAACCCTTCGTTTCAAACCGGCAGGTTTTTAGGTGAACAGGATTTCATTAATTTTGGTGATGGCCTTGAGAATCGCGGTTCCGCTTGCAGGAGACGATTTCGAATCAGAGGTTTCGGAGCACTTTGGAAGGACAAGGCGCTTTGCGATAGTGGACGCCGAGAACGGAGAAATCAGGGATGTCAGAATAGTTGAGTTCCCCTTCGAGGAGCACGGGCCGGGCGACATCCCGAACTTCCTGAGGGAGCAGGGGGTAGAGGTTGTCCTCGCCTACGGGATAGGGAGAAAGGCGATTGCCCACTTCGAGGCCCTCGGCGTTCAGGTGATTCCGGGGATAGGCGGGAAAGCAAGGAAAGCCGTCGAGGCATTTCTCCGCGGGACTGCCGAAAGCGACCCCCTGTGGAAGGAGCGGATAAGTGAAGGCCGGGAGCACAAAACATGATAAGATTTTTAAATGAATTTTTCTTCATTTCTTTGGTGGTCGCATGGGAGTTAAAGACTTCGCCCCGAGCTGGTTTGCGAGCGTAATGGGAACCGGAGCGCTGGCTTTAGTCAGCAAAGCCTACTCATCAAGGCTTTCGGCGTTGAACGGTTTCGCTGAGTTCCTAGTCTACCTCAACACGCTCCTGTTCTTCGTTCTCCTCGTTCCCTGGACTCTGAGGTGGGTAAAGTACCGCGAGGAAGTCATGAAAGACCTCTACCACCCGGTCCTCGGCAACTTCTACGGGACTATCGGCGTCGCCTCGCTCGTCCTCTCGGCAGACTGGCTGTTCATCTTTGGGAATGAAAGGCTCGCCTGGACCTTCTGGCTCTTTGGCGTTCCTTTCGTCCTGCTCTTCGCCTTCCTGATTCCCTACATCGTCTTCACAGGAGAGGGAATAGACACGAAGAACATAACGCCGGCCTGGTTCATTCCTCCGGTTGGACTCATAGTAATCCCCATCAGCGGGGCGAAACTCATGGCGCTCTCCTCGGGAACCGTGAAGGAACTCATGGCCTTCATCAACTACTTCGCCTGGGGCGCGGGCTTCTTCCTCTACTTGGCCCTCTTCGCGATAGTCCTCTACCGCTTCATAAAGCACGAGCCGATGCCCTGTGGAATCGCCCCGTCAATCTGGATTAACCTCGGACCCATCGGAGCGGGAACATCCACGCTCTACGCCCTCATGAAGGCCAGCGACTTCCTAAAGGTGAAGGAGCCTTTCCTGGCCTTCGGGTTAATCTTCTGGGGCTTCGGCGTCTGGTGGTTCGTCATGGCGGTAATACTGACGCTCCACTACATCAGGAAGCTCAACCTGCCCTACAGCCTCGCGTGGTGGGCCTTCATCTTCCCCTTCGGCGCCTACGTCAGCGCGACCTTCAAGGTCGGGACGACCTTCGGAATAAACGCGATAACCGACTTCGGCTTCGCCCTCTACTGGCTCCTGCTGGCGATGTGGCTGGTTACCGGAGCCTTAACGCTGAAGAACTTCGTTTTCAGAAGCCCAGCGCGACGAGGAGCGTCTTGAGGGCTATGACGTACATTATGGCCCCTATCACCTTTTTTACCTGCCCCGAGCTCATCTTGAAGTGCATCAGGTGAGTTCCGAGCCAGCCACCGAGTATTGCCGGAACCGAGACCCAGAGTAGCAACTCCCAGTCAAGGGCTCCGAGCTTCCAGTAGGTCAGAAAACCGCTCAGCGAGGAGAAGAACACTATTAAAGCAGTAGTGCTGGCGACTTTCTTCGGCTCGTAGCCGAGGAGGATTAGGGCCGGGCTGATTATCCCGCCTCCGCCGACGCCGAGGAGACCGCCGAGGAAGCCCGCGATTCCCCCGATGAGCGAGCCCTCAACGATGTGGTTGCCTTTCCTTTCCCTCCCCTTCGGCCTGAAGAAGAGCATCATCGTCCCGGAGTAGAGGAGGAAAGCCACGAAGACAGCTAAAACGACGCGGTGCGGTATGAACCTCCCGGAGTAAGCCCCAAGGGGTGAAGCCAGAGTCGCGGTGACGAGAATCGGCAGGCCGAAGCGGACGTCGAGCTTTTTCGCCCGCAGGTTCTTGACAGTCGCTGAAAGCATCGAGAGGACGTTTATGAACAGCCCCGTCGGCTTGGCACTCATCAGGGGCACTCCCAGCCAGCCCATAACCGGAACTATGGCTATGGCCGAACCGACGCCACCTATCGAAAAGACGACGCTCAGGATGAAGGCTATGAGCGCTAACTCCGGGTAGTTCGTTTTAGGTCACCCGAAGAAAATGAGAAAAGCCTCATTTAAAAAGCTTTTCATGCATCAGCTCAAAAATCCTAAAAACGTGAAGGTTTTTAGATTCCCAAAATGAACAGTGAATATGAGACAAGAGACCAGAGCGGTGTTACTCCTCACTTTCCTCTCGCCTTTCCTGGCCGAGGTCCTCGGTGGCTCAACGCACCCGCTCCAGCTTGTTGTCCAACCCCTCTCCTTTCCCCTCCTCTGGCTCTTCTACGGCTCTGGCGTTTTGTTGATTCGCGAGGCGTGGATACGGCTCGGCCGGGGAAAGGTCGGCCTCATGCTCCTCGGCGCCCTCTACGGCGTCGTTGAGGAGGGGCTCGTAATCCGCTCGTGGTTCGACCCGAACTGGCCCGACCTCGGGGCGCTTAGGGACTATGGCAGGGTCTTCGGCGTGAACACGAGCTGGGCCGTTCTCCTGACGGCCTACCACGCCACGATGAGCATAGCCCTCCCGATTCTGATAGTGGAGCTTCTCTACCCAGAACTGCGCGGAAAGTCCCTCATCGGGAAACGGGGTGCCCTTCTGGCCACAATCGCCTTCTGCACCTCTGCCTTTGCCTTCGCGCACCTCACCGGCTACGCCCCGTCCCCGGGTCAGTACTCGGTCGCCATTCTATCGGCCCTCGCGCTCTTCCTCCTCGCCAGGAAGTTCAGGAGCAGGGACGTTCCCTTCACGCCATCGCGTCCCTTCACGGCCGGCTTTATCTCGGGGGCGACGATTTTCACAGCCCTCGCCTTCCTTCCCAAGGTCCTTCCACCGCTCGCCACCGATGCAGTTGGAACGCTCGCGCTCGTCCTCTTCTTTGCTTCTCTCAATGGAAACGAGGGAAGGGCCGTGCTCGGCTTTCTGGCGTTCTGGCTGGTAGTCTACGACGTCCTGCTCGAGCTCACCGGCGTCATAGGCGAGGCCATACTCGGCCCGCTGAGCTACGCGCTCCTCTTCAGGCGTCTGGGCACAAAAGACCGGGCTCGCACCGGTTAACCTCAAGCTGAACTGTAACGTGGGTTATCCCGAACTTCCTCAGCCTCCCCTCGGCCTCGTCGATAATCCGCTGTGCCTCGCTCAGGGGCATGTCCTCAACAGATAGGTGGCACTCGAAGTGAATCCCACCCTCACCGACCCGCCAGGCGTGGAAGTGATGGGCGTTCTTAACGCCGGGAATCGATTCCAGCTCGGCCTTTATCGCCTCAAGGTCGAGCTCCGGCGACGCCTCCATCAGGACGTCAACGCTCTCCCTCAGTACCTCGTAGGCCTCGCGGAGGATGTAGAGCGCTATCACAACTGTAACGAGCGGGTCAACCCATTCGACGCCATAGAAGCGAATCAACAAACCACCAATCACGACGGCCACCGACGAGAGGGTGTCGCTCAGAAGGTGAAGGTAAGCGGAGCGGACGTTAAGGCCGTGAGCGTGCTCGTGGAGGAGGAAAACCGAGAGGAGGTTCGCGATTAGGCCGACGAGGGCTACTGGGAGCATTATGGCTGTGTCAATCGGCTGGGGGTTTCTAAAGCGCCTGTAAGCCTCGACGACGAGGAAGAGTGAAACGCCGATTAAGACGGCGGAGTTGATGAAGGCCACGAGGATTTCGGCCCTCTTGTATCCGAAGGTGTACTTCTCGTTGGGCCTTCGCTCGGCGATTTTTAGGGCGAAGTAGCTCGCGAGCAGGCTCATGCTGTCGCTGAAGTTGTGAAGCGAATCGCTCAGGAGCGCCAAACTGCCCGAGATGAGACCGCCGATTACCTCTGCGATGGTTATCGTGAGGTTCAGGACGATTGAGATTGCCAGGTTCCTCTTAAGCCCGTGCCCGTGCTCGTGCCCCATCCCACCACCGGGGAGAGTTCCATCGAACCGTTAATAAATTTGTCTGCACACCACCGGTTTCAAACCCAACCATTTTTAAGGTGACACGCCAATTTCCGTCGGTGATACCATGCACGAGTGGGCGCTGGCGGATGCCATAGTTAGAACCGTCCTCGACTACGCCCAGAGGGAGGGGGCAAAGAGGGTAAAGGCCGTCAAGGTCGTTCTCGGCGAACTACAGGACGTCGCGGAGGACATAGTGAAGTTCGCGATGGAGCAGATGTTCGCGGGAACGATTGCAGAGGGGGCCGAGATAATCTTCGAGGAGGAAGAGGCGGTCTTCAAGTGCCGCAACTGCGGGCACACCTGGAAGCTCAAGGAGGTCAAGGACCAGTTCGACGAGCGCATAAAGGAGGACATCCACTTCATTCCCGAGGTCGTTCACGCGTTTCTGGCATGCCCGAAGTGCGGGAGCCACGACTTTGAGGTCGTCCAGGGTAGGGGCGTTTACGTTGCCGGGATAATGATTGAGAAGGAGGGAGAGGCATGATTGACCCGCGCGAGATAGCCATAAGCGCGAGGCTTGAGAATGTCAAGAGGATAATCCCCGTCGTCAGCGGGAAGGGGGGAGTAGGAAAATCGCTCATCTCGACGACCCTCGCTTTAGCTCTGGCCGAGAAGGGCTATAAGGTCGGCCTGCTTGACCTTGACTTCCACGGGGCAAGTGACCACGTGATTCTCGGCTTCGAGCCGAAGGAGTTCCCTGAGGAGGACAAAGGCGTTGTCCCGCCTACCGTTCACGGGATAAAGTTCATGACCATAGCCTACTACACCGAGAACAGGCCCACACCGCTCCGCGGTAAGGAGATAAGCGACGCCCTCATCGAGCTCCTCACGATAACGCGCTGGGACGAGCTTGACTACCTCGTCATCGACATGCCACCTGGACTCGGCGACCAGCTGTTGGATGTCCTCCGCTTCCTCAAGAGGGGTGAGTTCCTCGTCGTTGCAACCCCGTCGAAGCTCGCCCTCAACGTCGTCGAGAAGCTCATACAGTTGCTCCTCGAGGAGAAGCACCAGGTCCTCGGCGTCGTCGAGAACATGAAATTGGACAACGAGGAAGACGTCAGGAAGCTCGCCGAGCGCTACAACGTCCCGTACCTCATCGGCATACCCTTCTATCCGGACCTCGACGCGAAGATTGGAAACGTCGAGGAGCTCATGAAGACCGAGTTCGCGGAGAAGGTTAAGGAGCTTGCGGGGAAGCTGTGAGTTTTCTTTTTCCATTCATTTCAGAGGGCCATACTTTAGGTCCCAAGACGTTCCAATCGCAACCTTAAAATACGCCCGTGTCAAAAGACCCCTGTGAGACCATGAGCGAGGTCATTAACCCTGAAGTTTACACCGTTGAAAGACTCCTCGAAGACCGGGAAAAGAGGGTTTTAATCTCCGAGATAGTTTTAAAGCTCGCCAGTTCCCTCGGCGTTACTGTTGAGGAACTCCTCAAGTACCTCGAATGGAAGGAGAACCTTGAGAAGCTTGAGAAAGCCGAAAAGGAAAAGGCCGTGGAAGGCCTTGAGGTCGAAGAGCCGACGGAAGACGCCCCAGAGGACCTCAGCGAACTCCTCATCGAGGTCAAGGAGGACGTCAGAAAATGGCTGGAAATCGAGAGAAAGCTAAGGGCCATGGGCTTGGAGTTGTGATTGAGACATCGGCCCTGATATCGTTTCTCCTCAGCAAAAACCCGAAAAGGAACGCTGTTGCATTCATTTTAGAGCTAATCCGCCGGGGAATCCTCATAAACTATGCTTCTTCCGAAACCGTAGCGGAGATGAGATACAAGCTCGCGCACCCGAAGATAATGGCACTGTACTCAAGAGTTCCCGAAAGCTCCAGAGTTCCCCTTCAGAACCCCGCGAGGGTTCTAAGGTTTATTGAAGAGCACAGCCAGTTCGTCACGCCAAAAAAGCAGGTCAAACTGTGCAGAGATGAGAGCGATGACAAGTGGATTGAAGTCGCAGTTGAGGGCGATGCGTTTGCCATAGTTACCTACGACCGAGACCTTCTCGATATGAGAAACGAAAGCATGAAAATTGAAGTTGAAAACACGAAAATTTACGTCGTAACGGGCCTTGAGCTTATCGAGCTGTTGAGAAAAAAGAAGCTCGTAGGGGAGGATAGTCAATGAACCTTGAAGAACTCTTCCAGAACGCGAAAAGGGTCGTTATCTGCGGAATTGGAAACGACATCAGGGGAGATGACGCCTTCGGCGTTCTGGTCGCGGAGAGGCTGAAGGAGTTGCTGGACAACCCCGACGTCCTCGTGCTGAACTGCGGGGAAGTTCCTGAGAACTACACTGGCAAGATAGCAAGCTTTAAACCTGACCTCGTCGTCCTCGTCGATGCCGTTGATTTCGGCGGTGAAGTCGGCGAGTACATCATAGCCGACCCGGAGGGGACGCTCGGAGAGGCGATATCGACGCACGGCCTTCCGCTGAAGTTCGTTACACAGTTCATGAAGACGCTGGTCAAGGCGGAGTTCGTGCTCATAGGCTGTCAGCCCGGGTCGACGGGCCTCTTTCAGGAGCCGAGCGAGCTTATAAAGGAGCGCGCCGAGAGGCTGGCGGAACTACTGGCGGGGATTCTAAAAAGGGATAAGCCCTCAACAATGTAATTGGGAATTGGTCTATCTTCCTTTTTGGATATCAACTGGGGGAGTCTCCTAAGAGTCGAGTTATCGTCTCCGCAGTTCTCCCTTCATCCGCAGGTACTCTTCCCTGCTCAGCGGAAAGCTCTTGGCGGAGGCAAGGAACGAATTCACAAGCCTCACCTGCTGTTTGAATACCTCATCCGGGTTCTCCTTCAGCCTCTTCACGTAAAGCCGAATGAAGGCGAGCCTCTCTTCCAAATCACGCTTAGAACGGAACTTCAATGCCAAGTTTTCTCGCGTAGTCATTGAGCGCCCTCCGGTCAATTTTCTCGTTGAACAGCTCGTAGAGGAAAAAGGCATCTTCCAATGCCCATGGTTCTCCCATTAAACTTTGAGGGGCATGCTATTTATCCCTTTTGTATCCTCCCCAAATCCTCCCTCGTGTTCACGTTGAAGAAGCTCTCGCGCCACTCCCCGGGGAGAGACTCTATCGGGAGGTAGCAGGGATTAGCCTCGCGGATTGCCCTGTTGAGGGCGTAGTTTCCACTTTTTATCTTCTCCTCAAGGATTTCGCGGAAAGCCCTGGAATAAGCGGCGTGAAGGGGTTCGAGGTAGCCGTTCTCCCACCTCGGCACGCAGGCTATTTTTCCGCTATTCTTGAATTCTTCAATTATGTAATCAATGAACTCGGGGATGAGTAGGGGCATGTCGCCGGCAACGACAAAGGCATCGCCGAGGTTCAAGGCGGTGTAAACGCCCCCCATCGGGCCTATAAGGAGCTCATCAACGACCACGCGGTAGCCGAGCCTCTCAAGTTTTTCCGCGTTGTCCTTCGAGGCAACTAAGATTATCTCGTCGATTCTTCTGGCGGTTTCAAGCCTCTCGATGGTGTAAAGAATCAAAGGCCTGCCGTTGATTTTGTAGAGTAGCTTGTCGCCCCCGAAGCGCCTGCCCCTTCCGCCGGCCAGAACTGCCCCAATCATTCCTCCCTCTCCTCGTCCAGCTGGATGTACTCGATGGTGCTGATGTACTTCACGTAGTCCATCGCCTTCTTGGGGTTCAGCATGTCGTTCATGAGGTTCTGGAAGTAGTTATCCTTATCGTAGGCGACCTCGTAGTTAACCACGACGTCAAGGTAGCCGGAGTGGAAGTTCTCCGCTTCCTCGCGCGTGTAGAGCTCGAAGGAGACGTGGTAGCCGTACTTCTCCTCTATCGGGTCGCGGATGTTCTCCACGAAGTCCGCCATGCGGTTCATCTTCACCGGGTCGTAGGGTTTGTCGATGATTACGACCACGTCTATCTCCGGAAAGCTCGGGTCGCGGAGATGCCTTCCGTAGAAGATTATAGAGAGAAGGTTGTCGCCGTAGAAGTCTTTTACCCTTTGAATCAGCTCCTCCTTGGCCTTCTTCAGCGTCTCCTCGTTCATCTCACCACCTCCCGAGAAAAGTTGTGGGAAAATAAAAGTTTAATCGAAGCTCGGCTGGTAGCGGTACTCTATGTGAAGCTTGCTCTCGGAGTCGAGCTTCTCGGAAGCCTCCAGCAGGACCTTTCTGTCCTTCTCCGGCAACTCCTTAATCGGGAGCCTCAGCACGTCTCTGACCTCGATGTCAAAGGCCCTCGCGTTCTCGTCTATTCCAAGGGCCCCCTTTATGAGCCTCACTGCCTCCTCGCTCAGCTCGCCCTCCTCCTCGATGATTAGCAGGTCGCCGGCGTAGTGGCCGGTAATCCTCGCAGAGTACTCAGGGTAGTCCTCGTACTTAAAGCGGTAGAGCTTCCAGGGCACCTCAGACACCCGCCGTCACGGGGTACTTCCTCTTAATTGCCTCTCCGAGGGAGTGGTACTCGTCGTACAGCTTCCAGAACTCGTTTTCGAGGAAGCGCATGGCGACCTTTATCCTGGAGTCCTTCTCCTTGAGGAAGTAGCCGGTGACGAGGTCGTGGAGCTTCTCCCTCGGGTTGTCGCTCTCGAAGGCCTTCTCGACGAGGGCCATGAAGTCCTCAAGGACGGCCTCCCTGTCATAGTAGCCAACGACGCGCCTGAGCTCCTCGCGAAGGGTAAGCCAGTAGCGGAGCGGTATCGGCCTGTCGGGGATTCTGAACTCGACCTCGTTCTCGGCCTTGGGCGTCTCCTTCGGCGGGAGTGCGACCCAGTATTCGCCCTTCATCTTCTTCTCCTTGATACCGAGCAGTTGGGCGACGCCGTAGAGTATCTCCTCCGGGCTCGGCGGACAGCCGGGGATGTACATGTCTATCGGCACTATCATCTCCGGTCCACCGCTCCTGAGTCTGTCCCTTCCGCGCTGGGGGGAGGTGTTGTATAGGGCGTAGCTGTTGTAGAAGATTCCACCGCTTGAGGCGCAGGTTCCTATAGCGACCACTATCCTCGGCTTCGGTGGCATGGCCTCGTAGGCCTTCTTGAGCATTACCCTCGTCTGCCTCGTGAGCGGGCCGGTGATGAAGAGGGCATCGGCGTGCCTCGGGTTGGGGATGACCTTGATACCGAGCCTCTCAAGGTCGTAGTACGGGCTGAGGACGTCGAGCACCTCGATGTCACAGCCGTTACATGAACCAGCATCAACGTGATAGACCCAGACGGACTTGAGCCTTCTTCCCATCACTCCTCACCCCCCTTCTTCACGAGCATGAAGGCCGAGACTGGAATTCCCTCGGTCTCCCTGAGCTTCTCGACGGTCTTGCGCATCTTTGCCTCCTGGGTCAGGCCGATTCTGTCTTCAAGGGCGTACATCTCAAAGATTTCCTTCGGCAGGATGTTCCTAACGTACTCAATCTGCCTCTCGGTGAAGTCAAGGTATTCGCCACACTCCTCGCAGTAAGCGAGCTTGTGCTCGACGACCTCTACCAAATCTTCCTTGTTGTCGGTCGCTATCTCGAAGATGTTCGTCGGTTCCATCGCGCCGGTCGGGCAAACCTCCACACAGCGGTGGCACCTTATACAGCGCGCCGCGTTGAAGGTGAGCCTCTTAACACCGTGCTCCTTGTCCCACTCGAGGATTAGGGCATCGGGCGGGCAGGCGTTGACACAGGCACCACAGCCTATGCACTTCTCGGGGTTGATGTGCGGGATTCCGCGGTACTCGGGTGGCTTCTCGATGTCAATAAAAGGATAGGGAGTGGTGACAGGGGCCTTCTTGCTGAACTTCTCGACCTCGAAGCGGTTCCACTTCTTGAGCTTCTCGGTGTAGGAGAGGCTCTCGGCCATCAGAACACCCCCCTGTACTTGATTGAGAGCTCGTTGAACTCGGCCTCGGTGAGAACCTTCACCTTGCCGGTCTGGACGTCAACGAACTGAACCCTCTCGGTACAGGAGTAGCACGGGTCGATGCTCGCTATGATGAGCGGTGCATCGGCTACGTGGTAGCCCTTGAGCATCTCCGGCACAGCCGGCAGGTTGTTGTAGGTCGGCGCCCTCACCTTCCAGCGGTAGACCTTGTTCTTCTCGCCGGTCATGACGTAGTGAACCACTTCACCGCGGTGGGCCTCGGTGAATCCAAGGGCCTCCTCGTACTCGGGCAGGTCGCCGATTGGAACCATAATGTCTCCGCCAGGCATCTGGTCAATGAGCTGTTCCACTATCCAGAGGCTCTCGAAGAGCTCGTCCATCCTGACGAGAACCCTCGCGAGGACGTCGCCCTCCTTGTAGACCGGAACCTTGAAGTCAACCTCGTTGTAGGCCATGGCAGTCTTCGTTGCCTGGTCAAGCCTCGTGTCAATCCTCCTTCCGCTGGCCCTTGCAGTCGGTCCGAGGACGGAGTAGGCCTTGGCAACCTTGTAGGGCAGTATTCCGACTCCCTCAGCGCGCTTGATGAAGGTGTTGGTGTTCAGAGCTATGTCGAGGAACTTCTTGGTTTCCTCGCGTATCTGCTTGACCACCTTGAGTATCTCTTCCTTGCGGTAGTCAAGGATGTCCCTCCTAACTCCACCGACGATGTTCATTCCGTACTGCTTCCTGTTTCCGGTTAAGCGCTCGACGAGCCACATGACGGGCTCACGGATTCTCCACGCGTGCATGAAGCCGGTGTCGTAGCCGACGAGGTGAGCGGCAATGCCGACCCAGAGCAGGTGGTTGTGAATCCTCTCCAGTTCGAGCATCAGCGTTCTTATGTAGCGTGCCCTGTCAGGGATTTCGACGTCGGCCAGGCGCTCAACGGCCATCGCGTAGCTTACCGAGTGCTGGTAACCACAGATTCCACAGATTCTCTCGGCGAGGAAGAGAACCTGGTTGTAGGTAAGCCTGCCCTCACCGGTCTTCTCGATTCCCCTGTGGGAGTAGAAACCGCGATAGTCCACGTCAACTATCTCCTCGCCCTTGACGAAGAGCCTGAAGTGGGCCGGCTCCTCGATACCCATATGAACCGGGCCCATCGGGACGAGCGTCGTTCCCTCAGGCTTCTCCCTGAACTCGGTCTTGGTCTCGGCCATCGGTGAGTGCCTGTAGTCCATGTCCTTCCTGAGCGGGTAAACTCCCTCCGGCCAGTCCTCAGGCAATATGAGCCTCCTCGGGTCCGGGTGGCCAACGGGGTTGAAACCGAGCAGGTCTTTAACTTCTCTCTCTATCCAGAGCGCGGCCGGAAGCTTTGCCGCGACGCTCGGGAAGCTCGGGTCGTCGGCCGGGAGGTACGCCCTGAGGAAGACGTAGTAGTTCTCGTCCATGTTCTCAGGCTCAACCTGGACGTTGAGGAAGGGCATGTAGACGAAGTGGCCGTTGAGGGGCCTCTCGTCGGTTCCAACGGCGGTTGAGAGGTGGGTCTCCTTGAACTCAGGGTGGTTGTGCCACCAGAGCACCGCCTCCGGAAGGACTTCCCTGTCAATCACGAACTGGTACTGACCGTAGCTCATCCTCTTGCATTCCCTTATGTGCTCCTTGAAGGCCTCGTAAAACTCCTTGAGGCCCTTTCTCTCGGCAAGGATTGTGTTAACGTCCGCCTTTCTGCACTGGCCCTTTTCACAGGCCCTGCACTCAAACTCGAAGTGAGCCTCCAAATCCCTCGTCGTTACCATATTCACCACCCCATGAACGCTATGGCGAGGATAATTATTCCCGCAAAGAAAGCCCTCGTGTTCATCTTAACAACGTGGTCAATCCTGAGCCTCGCGTTCGTTGCTTCGAGTGAGGCTATGACCGGATATAAAGCCACCGTCAGGAGGAACTGAACCGCGAGCACCTCTGCCGCCTTGAGAGTCGTGTCTATCGGCCCGACCCACGGGAGGACGAGCAGGCTGACGAAGAACCACAGCAGGGCGAAGCGCTTGATGTAGATGGCGTAGTAGAAGACTCCGAGGAGCCTTCCGCTGTACTCGCTGAGCGGACCGCCTATAACCTCCTGCTCCGCCTCCGCTATGTCGAAGGGCATGAAGCCACTCTCGACGTAGAGCGCGTAGGCGAGCAGGACGTAGGTCATGACGAGCGAGGGCGTTAGGTGAAGGTTCGAGATGATGTCAGCTATGTTGAGCGAGCCCGCGTTGTAAGCGAGGACTCCGTAGAGGACGGCTATGAGGGGCTCGACGGTGAGGATTATCTGCATCTCCCTGGCCGAACCGAGGTGGCTGAAGGCGTTCTGGACGCTCAGACCAGCGAGCATGAGGAACACGCTGACCATCAGTATCACGTAGAAGAACACCACTAAGTTGAAGCCTATGTCAATGGGCACCACGTTTCCGTAGGGAAGGAGGAGAGCGCCGATTACGGCCGAGGCGAGGGCAAGGAAAGGTGCCCAGGTGAAGAGCGCGCTCTTGGTCGGCTTAACCGACGGAAGGCTGAAGAGCTTGTTGAGGTCGTACCAGGTCTGCATGAGCGGTGGCCCGCGCCTGTACTGGAGCCTTGCCTTAACCCTTCTCGCTATTCCGTCGAGGTAAGGGGGCAGGAGGAAGGTCAGGAGCACACCGATAAAGCTGAAGGCGAGCTTGGCCGTCGTCTCCATTTTCATCACCTCACATGACTATTAGCAGTCCCACGATAGCCCCAACGACAACGAGGGCTATGACGATGAAGGTGCCGAGCCTTATTCCCGGGATGACGTCCCTGGCTATGTTGAGGAACCTGATGAGTGGCTTGAAGACCTCCTCGTCTATGTGCATGATTTCCCTCTCGCGGAGGTCGTCGAGGGTCTCTATCCTGGTGTACGGGGTGTCGACTATCTTGGTGAAGTAGCTCGCCATCCAGAGGTAGGCCCTGACGATGTAGCGGATTATTCCGGCTCCAACGCGGTAGAACCAGTCGCCGAGGTGGTAGAACGAGCCTATCTTCTCCTCGTACTTGATGTAGTAGCCCTCCGCGTTTATCCTGTACTCGTCCTCGTCTATCTCTGTTGAACCGCAGTCCCAGGGCTTGGCCTCCTTGTACTCGGGCTTGAAGACGAGGTAGAGTCCGAAGGTCAGTATTCCGAGGACTATCACGAAGAGCACCGGCGAGAACACCACGGACTGGAAGCCTATCTTGTAAACGCCATCGCTTATCGGGGCGTTGAAGACGTTGAGGATTCCGGTGACGGTTCCCGGGAAGACGCCGATGAGGAGCGTTAGACCAGCGAGAATCCACTGGCCAACGAGCATTCCGGCCGGGACCTCCTGAACGTTCTCGTAGCGCTTCATCTCACCGCCGAACTGGGTTCCGTAGAACTTGATGAACGATGCAAGCGTAGCGGCGCTGATGAAGGCAGCCAGTACTGCGCCGAGGGCCAAAACGTAGCTGTTCGAGTAATAACCGGAAACGTAGATGAGCCACTTGCTGATGAAGCCGTTGAAGGGCGGAACACCGCTTATGGCGAGCGAGGCGAAGAGCGCCGCCAAGGCGGTTACCTTCATGGTCTTGCCGAGACCGCCGAGCTCGTTGAGGTCAACGGTTCCGGTTCTGTACTCAACGGCTCCGGCAGAGAGGAAGAGCGAGGCCTTGAATATCGCGTGGTTGAGGGCGTGGAAGAGTCCCGCGAAGGCACCGAGGGCTCCAACGGCGCCGAGGAAGCCACCCTTCGGGATGAGTGCCATTCCTATTCCAAGGCCGAGCCATATGTAGCCCATCTGGCCTATCGAGTGGTAGGCGAGGAGTCTCTTGGCGTTCGTCTCTCTGAGTGCGTAGAGGGTTCCAACGGTGAGGGTTATGGCACCTATCACGGCAACGAAGAGGCCGAGGCCGTAGCTCGTTCCGACGGTTCTCCAGATGAGGGCGATGAGACCGTAGAGGGCAACCTTCTCCATCGCACCGGCCATGACGGCTGAAACGCTGGTCGGCGCCGCGCGGTAGGTCTCGGCAACCCAGAACTGGAAGGGTATCATTCCCGACTTGGTCATGAAGGCTATCATGAGGAGCGCCGTGAAGACCAGCTTGGTGCTCGTGGATGCGGTTGCCATAGCGCTCGCTATGTTCTCAAAGGTGAGCTCGTCGAAGCCGCCGACGAGGGAGTAGGCGGTTCCCAGGGCGAGGAAGAGCGGAATCGTGTCGAGGAAGTGCATGGTGATGTAGTACTTGACGCTCGCGTCGGTGTCCCTCGGCCTCTCGCTGAAGAAGACCAGTATGAACGAGCTGAGGGTCATGAGCTCCCAGCCCATGACAAAGTACTCCATGCTGTCCGCGGTAACGACGAGGGCCATACTCGCGAGGAAGGTGTTGTAGGCTATCGCGTAGACCCAGCCCTTGCCGACCTTCTCAAAGAGCTCCATGTAGTTTATCGCGAAGAGGGAAGCGGCCGCTCCAACGAGGCCGATTATGAGGAGGAAGATTATTGAGAGGTCGTCCACCTTGACGGGGATTCCAAAGAGGCTTCCCGAAACGGGGCCGTTGGTGTAGACGGCATAAACCTGCCAGAGGAGGGCGAGTGAACCGAGGAACGCCATGAAGCTTGACGCCTTAACCGTGGCCTTGTAGTCCCTAATCAGGCCGACGAGACCACCGAGGATGAACGCCCCAATCGCGTATTCGAGTATCATCTCACATCACCCCGCAAAGCCTATCTTCATCACAACGTCGAGGCTGACCCAGGGCATTATTATGCCGACGATTATGAGGACGATGAGCACTGCAACGATGACCTTTGGCTCTTTCTTTGCCTCACCCTCGCCGAAGAATATCTCCCTGAACCAGAGGAGGACCACGATGAGGAATATTGCCGCGTCTATGAGAACCACTGCCGGGAAGAGCCACGAGGCGATTCCCTTGGCGTGTCTGGTGCTCATGATTGTGAAGGCCTTGCTGAAGAACAGGCCGAGCGGAAGGACACCGGCCAGTCCGAGGAAGCTCATGAACCATGCTATGCTCGTCCAGGGGACGGTTCTCCTCATGCCCTTGATGAGCTTGAGGTCGGTGGTGCCGTATGCTAAGGCGAGTCCTCCGACGGAGGCGAAGGCGAGGGCCTTGACGACCGCGTGGTTGACGACCTGATAGAGGGCTATCTGGATTCCCGCGACGTGGCCGAGCAGGGCGTAGGCGAGGGTTATGTATGCAACGCCGGTCTGGGCTATGGTGGAGTAGGCTATGAGCCTCTTTGCATCGCGCTGGAGCGGGTAGTAAATCATCATCAGGATTATGAGGGCAACGGTCAGACCTCCAAGGAGCCAGAAGTAGTCGTCGTTCGGCTTCATGTACTGGATAACCCTGAAGAGCATGTAGGCGCCGAGCGGGACAATCGAGGCGGAGTGCACATAGGCACTCGCGGGAATAGGAGAGGCTGTTGAGTCCGGAAGCCAGGAGTAGAACGGGAACTGTGAGCTCATCATGAAGGCCGCGAAGATTAGCAGGAGGAACGCCGTGCCGTCATAAGTGGCCTTGGTAAGGTCCTGTCCCGTGCCGAGAACGGCAACCGCTCCGAGGATGAGGAGCACTCCAACGTTGAGGACGAGGAAGGCCTTGAGGGCGTCAGTCTTGGCATTACCGAGCTCCACGAGGCAAAGCATCGCTATCGCCATGAGCTCAAGCGCAACGGCGAACTGGACAAGGTTGGTCGAGTAGATGAAAACCATGCTCGCGCCGGTGAGCAGGCCGAAGAGCGCGTAGAACTTCCCCTTCCCCGAGTCAAGGAACTTGCTCGCGTAGACTGCCATGAGAAACGCGATTAGTATCGAGACGAGCCCCATGAGCATTGAGGCGGTATCGGCGGTTATTCCAAAGACCTCCCCAAGGTTGCCGGTGGTAACGTAGGCGGTGTGATAAACCTTGTCAGAGCCCTTTGAGAAGAAGTCATAGAGGGCCATACCGTTGAGGAGCAGGGAAACGCCGAGAATCGCGCCCGCTATTAGGTCGGCTGTCTTCCCCTCGAGCTTCCAGAGTATCAGGAGCACGAAGGGGATGAGCGCTGAGATTAGCACCAGTTCAATCATCACCATCACCCCTTGTTTTTAACCCTAGGTTTTCGTTGCAAAAAATAAGGTCAGAGGACGATGTAGGCCTTTTCTCCCTCCCCCTTCTCGGCGGAGCTCTTCAAGTTGGCCACTATCTTTCCTTCCCTGTTCCAAAGCACCTCGTTCATGTCACCGTAGAGCAGGGCCTCCGTTGGACAGGCCGAGACACACGCTGGAAGCTTTCCTTCCGCTCTTCTGTCGGAACAGAGGTCGCACTTATCCATAATCTTGTTCTCCTCGTCGAGCTTTGGAATTCCAAATGGACAGGCAACGGCACACATGAGACAGCCGATACACTTGAGCGGGTCAAAGGCAACCGCGCCGTCCTCGTCCCTGAAGAGCGCCCCAGTCGGACAGACGTTTTCGCATGGAGCCTTTTCACAGTGGCGGCAGTTGAAGGGAACGGTGAAGAGGTCGGGGAACTCGAAGACCCTTATCCTTGCCTCGCCATGAGTCATTTCACAGGCCACTTCACAGGCCTTACAGCCGATACAGCGCTTATAGTCGAGGAAAATCTTCTTGCTCATTCCAACCACCTCACTCCTCCACCTTCCTAATCCTGGCCGCGACGGCCTTGAGCTCGGCCATCTTGGTCTTCTCGTGGATGGTCTCAAGGGTCAGAACGTTGATGTTCCAGTGGTTCGGCATCGCGATAACGCCCTCCCTGACGTGGTCAGTAACCTCTGCCCTGACGAGAACGCTTCCGCGCCTGGTCTCGACCTTGACGAGGTCCCCGCTCCTTATGCCGTACTTCTCGGCGTCCTTCGGGTTAATCATGACGTACTCCTCTGGCCAGCGCTTCTCAAGGCTCGGGCTCTCGAAGGACATGGTTCCCGTGTGCCAGTGGCCGACGAGCCTGAAGTTGGTGAGCCAGAGCGGGTACTCCTCATCGGGCATCTCCGGCGGCTCGCGCCACTTAACAGGCTGGAGGTGGGCCTTTCCATCGCTCGTCTTGAAGCCGTTCTTGAAGAGGACCTTCGTTCCCTCGCCGGGCTCGGTGCACGGGAAGAAGCATCCCTCAGGGTGCTCCGCGAGGTATTCTGGCGTTGCGCCCTTGAATATTGGAATAACGCTGTTTATCTCCCTGAGAATCTCGTCCGGGTGCTCGTACTTGAAGTACTCGCCGAGGCCGAGCTCCTTGGCGAGCTCAACCAGGATGAGCCAGTCGGGCTTGGCTTCTCCAGGTGGATTCGCGGCCTTGTAGCTCCTCTGGACCCTTCTCTCGGCGCTTATTGCCGTTCCGGTCTTCTCAAACCAGGCCGCGGCCGGGAGAACTATGTCGGCGTATTTAGCAGTCTCGGTGAGGAATATGTCCTGCACGACGAGGAAGTCGAGCTTCTTGAGCTGTTCCCTGACCCACCTGCTGTTCGGGGCAGAGCGGGCAATGTTGCCGCCGACGATGTACATCATCCTAATCTTGTTGCCCATCTCGCGTATCATAGTTGTCAGGTCAAAGCCGACCCAGTCTGGTATCTTGAAGCCCCAGAGCCTCTCAAGCTCGGCCCTCGCGGCCTCGTCGGTGACGAGCTTGCCGGTCGGGAGCTTGTTCGGGGCGATGCCGGTCATGGCGGCACAGAATCCACACTGGGCGCCCGGGAAGACACCGCTCCAGACGCCTTCCTTGCCGATGTTGCCGGTAATCGCGATGAGGTTCGCGAGGGCGAGGGCGAACTCGAAACCGTTGACGTGCTGGTTGAGGCCCTCGTTGACGAAGAGGGCAGTTCTCTTGGTGGCGAAGAGCCTCGCAACTTTCCTTATGTCCTCGGCGGGAACGCCGCTTATCTTCTCGGCCCACTCCGGTGTGTACTCCTTAACGGCCTCCTTGAGCTCCTCGAAGCCGGTCGTCCTCTCGTTGACGAACTCCTTGTCGTAGAGTTCCTCGCTTATGACGACGTTGAGCATAGCCAGGGCTATCGCGAGGTCGGTTCCCGGGTAGGGCTTGAGGTGCATGCTCGCGTACTTGTGGCCCCTCGTCGCGCGCGGGTCTATGACGACCATCTCGGCGCCGTTGTCGAGGACGGCCTTCTCAATGTACTGACCGAAGAAGACAGGTGCAGTCTCAGCGGGGTTGTGACCCCAAATCAGAATGAACTCGGCCTTGGCAACATCCTCGAATGGATTAGTCGCCGCGGCGCTACCGAAGACAGCCGTTCTCGCGGGGCTGTTGGAGTACTGGCAGTACCTTCCCGGGAAGTCGAGGTGGTTGGTTCCTATCGCCTTTGACAGCTTGTGGACGAGGTAGTTCTCCTCGAAGGTTATCTTCTCGCTTCCAAGGAAGGCTATTGCCTCGGGACCGTAGGTCTCCTTGATTTCCTTAATCTTCTCGGCGATTATCCTGTAAGCTTCGCTCCAGCTTATCTCCTCGAACTTTCCTTCTCCCTTCTCACCAACGCGCTTGAGGGGCTTCTTAAGTCTCTTGGGGCTGTTGATGAACTGGTAGGAGGCAACGCCCTTCGGGCAGAGCTTTCCGCGGTTGACGGTGGGGTGGTCGTAGTCGAATTCAATCTTCCTGATGTAGCCGTTCACGCTGACCGCGTAAAAGCGACAGCCGACTGAACACCAGGGGCACACTACGGGCACGAGTTTCTCGGCCATGGCTATCACCCTTCTAATGACTGACCAGTCATTTAGGCTCGTCGCCAAAACCTTAAATAGTTTTCTGCAGTCGTCGAAACAAATGGATTTTACACAATAGGGCTAGTTAAACAGAACTATACACCCAGTTACACGCTCGCAGAGAGGCGAAGGTGATTGAGAACAACGTTAACGGCCCGCTTTAAGTAATGGTCACCCGGGAGGCCGATACATTCCTTCGCATGGAGGTAGTGCATGAGGGACGCTATGAAGACCTGAAACGCTATGAGGGCATCTTCAAAACCAACCTTGACGTAGGCAGTAATCCTCCTCGCACCCTCTCTCAAAAGCTCCGAGCAGGACTGACGGTAGATTTCATCTATGCTCTTCATTCTTTCCCGGACTGAGAGCATGTGGAAGAAGATTTCCGCCCGATAGCTCTCCGAATAGAACTCAAGGAACTCTTTCCCAAGCTGGAGGAGGTAGCTCTCCAAGGTTGGGAACGAGACCGTTATGTAGGGGTCGTTTAGCGAGGGCATGGCCATTATGGGCATGACCTCAAAGGCAAGCTCCTTTATGAGGTCGTCTTTGCTCTTGAAGTAGAGGTAGAATGTACCCTTGGCAACTCCCGCCCTGGCGACTATCTCGTCTACCGTGGTCTTATCGAAACCCTTCTTCGCAAAGAGCTCCATTGCAGAGGACACGAGTTTCTCGCGGGTTTTACCAGGGGACTTTGTAGCCATGCCCACCACTTCTGACCACTCAGTCATTTACTTCATGGACAATTATGTGCAGAAGGGTAATTTAAACTTTCCGCCGGGACGGCAGAAAACGAAAAAGGCTAAACTTAGAGAACGGAATTGAGGATGACCTCATCAACCTCAGAAACCTTCTTAAACAGCTCCCCGAGCTCCCCAGGAGCCATTCCGGCAAAGGCACCCATGTTCATACCGTAAACATAAACTCCATCCGGGTTTTCAGCAACTGCAATCCGACATGGCATAAAAGCAGAAACCCAGCGGTTCTCGGGCTTTTCGAGGGCCTTCTTTGCGAACTCCTTGTTGCAGAGCTCAATGATGTAAACCCTAATGCCGACTTTCTTCTCCATGTCGTGCTCGGCAACAACGCTCCATCCAATCTCCTCGACCTTGGCCTTAATCTTTCCTATGGTCTCCTCGTAGGAGTACTTGCTCTTTCCGGCGTTAATCATCTGGCCCATGTCCATTCGAACCACCTGACTGACTAGTCAGGAAAAGGTCTATAAATCGTTTTCTATCACCTTTGGTTGATAACCATGGCCCTGATGCTCGCGGGAAAGGTCATCGAAGTCAGGGATGGAAGGGCGATAGTTGACGTTGAGGGCCAGCTCAGGGAGGCAAGGCTGGACTTTGTAAAAGATGTAAAACCCGGGGACTACGTGAAGATTTACTACGGCATAGTTCTTGAAAAGGTCAGCAGGAGCGAGGCGGAAGAGACCCTCGCGAGGTGCTCATACCACCGCTCAAGGAAGCTCGAGCTGACCTTCACGGTTTCAAACCGGAGGTTTTAGAAAGGCTAAATAGCCCGTTTGAGAATCCAGGGTGGGTGAAGCTCATGTGTCTGGCGACCGTTGCGAAGGTTTTGGAGGTTGACAGGGAGAAGGGAACCGCGTGGGTGGACTTCGGAGGCGTCAAGAGAGAGGCCAGGATTGATTTGATGCCCGACGTCAAGCCCGGCGAGTACGTGCTGATTCACACCGGCTTCATAATCGAGCGCGTTGATGAAGAGACCGCGAAGGAAATCCTCTCGGCCTGGGATGAGGTCTTCAAGCTCGAAAAGGACGCGATAGGTGGCTACTACTACCCGGGTGATTGAAATGGGGACGCTGGACAAGTTCAGGGACAGGGAGCTCGCTCAGAAGATAGTGAAGAAAATCCACGAGGAGGCGAAAGGACTCGACGAGGTCCGCTTCATGCACGTCTGCGGAACCCACGAGGACACCGTGACGAGAACCGGAATCCGCTCTCTTCTCCCGGAGAACGTCAAGATACTCAGCGGGCCGGGCTGTCCGGTCTGTATAACCCCGGTCGAGGACATCGTCAAGATGATGGAGATAATGCGCCAGGCCTACGAGGAGGGCGACAGAATAATCATGACGACCTTCGGCGACATGTACAAGATTCCGACGCCGAGGGGAAGCTTCGCCGATTTGAAGAGTGAGGGCTACGACATCAGGGTCGTTTACTCAATCTACGACACCTACCGCATAGCCAAGGAGAACCCCGACAGGACGGTGGTTCACTTCTCACCGGGCTTCGAGACGACCACAGCCCCGGCCGCAGGAATGCTCAACGTTGTTGCCCAGGAGGAGCTGGAGAACTTCAAGATTTACTCGGTTCACAGGCTCACGCCACCGGCGGTTGAGGTCCTTATAAAGCAGGGAACGCGCTTCCACGGGCTCATTGACCCCGGCCACGTCTCGGTTATAATAGGCGTCAAGGGCTGGGAGCCGATAACCGAGAAGTACGGCGTTCCCCAGGTTATAGCCGGTTTCGAGCCGGTTGACATGCTCCTCGCGGTACTCTACCTCGTCAGAATGGTGAAGGCCGGCGAGGCGAAGATAATCAACGAGTACACTCGCTCCGTTAAATACGAGGGCAACGTCGTTGCCCAGAAGCTCATAGACAAGTTCTTCGAGGTCAAGGACGCGAGGTGGCGCGCTCTCGGAGTCATGCCCAAGAGCGGTCTCGAGCTGAGGAAGGAGTGGAAGGAGCTTGAGATAAGGACTTACTACGACCCCGAAGTCCCGAAGCTCCCCGACCTCGAGAAGGGCTGTCTCTGCGGGGCAATCCTCAGGGGACTGGCCCTGCCACCGCAGTGCCCGCACTTCGGAAAGACCTGCACGCCGAGGCACCCAATAGGGCCGTGCATGGTGTCCTACGAGGGAACGTGCTCGATATTCTACAAGTACGGGGCGTTGTTCTAACACCAAAGGTTCAAAACTCCACTCTCGTTTTCAACTTTTGGTTTTGAAAACCTATAAAGGCTCCAAATACCGAGAAAAACCGGTGGGTGGGCATGAAGGCTTACCGTATTCACGTTCAGGGCATCGTTCAGGCCGTTGGATTCAGGCCGTTCATTTACAGAATAGCGCACGAGCACAACCTGAGGGGCTACGTCAAGAACCTCGGCGATGCCGGAGTCGAGATAGTCGTAGAGGGCCGTGAAGAGGATATAGAGGCATTCATAGAGGACATCTACCGGAAAAAACCTCCCCTCGCAAGGGTTGACAGGCTCGAAAAGAAGGAAATCCCGCCCCAGGGGTTCGACCGCTTCTACATCGAGAAGAGCTCGAAGGGCGGAAGCGGTGGGGACTCGATAATTCCGCCCGACATAGCCATCTGCGAGGACTGCCTGAGAGAACTTTTCGACCCGACGAACAAGCGCTACATGTACCCCTTCATCGTCTGCACCAACTGCGGGCCGAGGTTCACAATTATCGAGGATTTACCCTACGACCGCGAGAACACGACGATGAAGGAATTTCCGATGTGCGACTTCTGCGAGAGCGAGTACAAAGACCCCCTGAACAGGCGCTACCATGCTGAACCCGTCTGCTGTCCCGTCTGCGGGCCGAGCTACCGTCTCTATACGAGCGACGGGGAGGAAATCACGGGCGACCCGCTGAGGAAGGCGGCGGAGCTGATTGATAAGGGCTACATAGTGGCCATCAAGGGAATCGGCGGAATCCATCTGGCGTGCGACGCGACAAGGGAAGACGTCGTTGCCGAGCTGAGGAGGAGAACCTTCAGGCCCCAGAAGCCCTTCGCCATAATGGCTGACTCGCTTGAGACGGTCAAAAGCTTCGCCTACGTGAGCAACGAAGAAGAGGAGGAGCTGACCAGCTATAGAAGACCCATCGTGACGCTCCGCAAGAGGGAACCCTTCCCCCTGCCCGAGAACCTCGCGCCGGGGCTTCACACAATCGGCGTCATGCTTCCCTACGCTGGAACGCACTACATCCTCTTCCACTGGAGCAAGACTAAGGTTTACGTGATGACCTCAGCGAACTACCCGGGAATGCCAATGGTCAAGGACAACGACAAGGCGTTCGAGGAGCTGAAGGATATAGCTGACTACTTCCTGCTCCACAACAGGAGGATACTCAACCGCGCGGACGACAGCGTGATTCGCTTCGTTGACGGGAAGAGGGCTGTGATAAGGCGCTCCCGCGGTTTTGTGCCCCTCCCGATAGAGATTCCCTTCAGCTACCGCGGTCTGGCCGTTGGAGCCGAGCTTATGAACGCCTTTGGAGTTGCTAAAAACGGAAAGGTCTACCCGAGCCAGTACATCGGCAACACCGGAAAGGTCGAGGTTCTTGAGTTCATGAGGGAAGCGATAGAGCACTTCAAGAGGATTCTCCGGGTTAAAGAGTTCGATTTAATCGTTGCCGACCTCCACCCGACCTACAACACGACGAAGCTTGCAATGGAGCTTGCGAACGAGTTAAACGTGGAGCTACTCCAAGTTCAGCACCACTACGCCCACATAGCGAGTGTCTTAGCCGAGAAGAACCTCGAATCCGCTGTAGGAATAGCCGTTGATGGAGTGGGTTACGGAACCGATGGCAACACGTGGGGTGGCGAGGTGCTCTACCTCGGCTACGAGGACGTGGAGAGGTTAGCTCATATAGACTACTACCCGCTTCCCGGCGGAGACCTGGCGAGTTACTACCCGCTAAGGGCTCTGATGGGAATCCTGAGCAAGGTTTACAGCGTCGAGGAGCTCGAAGGGGTCATAAGGAAGTGCTGTCCAAAAGCCGTGGAGAGCCTGAAGTACGGCGAGGTGGAGTTTTCAGTTGCTCTGAACCAGCTCGCCAAGGGGATAAACCTCGCCTACGCTTCGTCAACCGGAAGGGTCCTCGACGCCCTGTCGGTTCTGCTCAACGTGGCCTACAGGAGGCACTATGAGGGCGAGCCGGCGATGAAGCTCGAGAGCTTCGCGATGAAGGGCAAGAACGACCTCAAGTTCGAGGTGCCGGTCGAGGGAGAACTCCTCAAGGTCGAGGAGCTGTTCGTGCAGGCGCTGGACGTCCTTGAAAAGGCCTCCCCGGCGGACATAGCTTACTCGGTTCACCTGGCCCTCGCGAGGGCCTTTGCAGGGGTTGCCATCGAGAAAGCTAAAGAGTTCGGCGTGAAGGACGTCGTGATGAGCGGTGGTGTCGCTTACAACGAGCTGATAGTCAAGACAGTAAGGAAAGCCGTTGAGGCGTCGGGCCTTAAGTTCCACGTTACAACGGAGGTCCCGCGCGGGGACAACGGGATAAACGTCGGCCAGGCCTTCCTCGGCGGGCTGTACCTGGAGGGCTACCTGACGAAGGAGGATTTGATGCTGTGAAGGTTTAAGTGGAAAAATGGAAATTTACTCTGAGGGAAAAGACGATGCCCGTAATCCCGAGGGAAGAGCTCCTCGAAATCCTGCGCGAGGTGAAGGAAAAGCTCATCAAAATCCTCGGCGACGACTTAGTCGAGGTTATCCTCTTCGGCTCGTACGCGAGGGGCGAAGCTAAAGAAGACAGCGACGTTGACGTGATTGTCATGGTCAAGAGACGGCTAACGCTCGAAGAGCACGACCGACTCAGTGAAATCACAGAGGAATACGTTCTGGAGAAAGGGTTAGTTGTCTCGCTCATCGTTTACCCAGTTAATCCAAGAATGGAGGACGACCCGCTGATATGGAACGTGAATGTCGAGGGGGTCAAGGTATGACGGGATACGATGAAATACTGAAAAAGGCCGAAAAGAGTTTGGAACTTCGAACCGCGTTTAATCTCGGGCAGACCGCAGATTACTCCTTTGTGGTTGATATAACCGAGGAAGAGGCGCGCGAAAACATACGGCGCGCTGAAGAATTCCTCGAATTTACAAGGCGCTATCTAACTTCGAAAGGCTTTCTGGAGGGTTGAAAATGGGTGAAAAGATAAAGCTCGAACACGGTGCGGGCGGAGAAATAATGGAGGAGCTCCTGAGGGACGTCATACTGAAGACCCTGACCCTCAAGAGCGCCGGGGGAATAGGACTCGACCAGCTCGACGACGGAGCGACGATACCGTTCGGAGACAAGCACATAGTCTTCACCATCGATGGACACACCGTCAAGCCTCTCTTCTTCCCCGGCGGTGACATAGGCAGGCTCGCGATAAGCGGAACGGTCAACGATTTGGCGGTGATGGGTGCGAAGCCTTTAGCCTTAGCAAACTCGATGATTATCGGGGAAGGCCTTGACATGGAAGTCCTTGAGAGGGTTCTCCGCTCGATGGACGAGACGTCTAAGGAAGTCCCCGTTCCAATCGTCACCGGCGACACGAAGGTCGTTGAAGAGCCGATAGAGATGTTCGTGATTACCGCGGGAGTTGGAATCGCGGAAAAGCCGGTAAGCGACGCCGGTGCGAAGGTTGGGGATATAGTCCTCGTCAGCGGGACGATAGGCGACCACGGGATAGCGCTGATGAGCCACAGGGAGGGTATAGCCTTCGAAACCGAGCTGAAGAGCGACGTCGCACCGATATGGGAGGTCGTTGAAGCAGTTGCAAACGCCATCGGCTGGGAAAATATACACGCGATGAAGGACCCCACGAGGGCCGGGCTTAGCAACGCCCTCAACGAGATAGCGAGGAAGAGCAACGTCGGAATCCTCGTCAGGGAGGATGCAATACCCGTGAAGCCCGAGGTGAGGGCCGCGAGCGAGATGTTGGGAATCAGTCCCTACGATGTTGCCAACGAGGGGAAAGTGGTTATGGTCGTCGCCAGGGAGTACGCGGAGGAAGCCCTTGAGGCAATGAGAAAGACGAAGAGAGGAAAAGACGCGGCGATAATCGGCGAGGTAATAGAAGAATACAGAGGGAAGGTCCTCCTCGAAACCGGAATCGGCGGAAAGCGCTTCATGGAGCCTCCGGCCGGAGACCCCGTGCCGAGGATATGCTAACGCATCTCGAAGCCTTCTAAAGCTTTTTTCACTTCTTCTACGCTCGCCTCGTCCTCGAGCGTTGAGAGGTCGCCGAGGCCCTTTCCGCTGGCGAGGGCCTTTAGGACGCGACGCATTATCTTCCCGCTCCTCGTCTTCGGCAGTTTGTTCACGAAGAACACCTCCGCCGGAGCCGCTATCGGTCCGAGGGTTTCCCTGACGTAGTCTATCAGCTCTTTCTTCAGGCTCTCCCTCGGAACGCAGTTCTCCTTGAGGATTACAAAGGCAACTGGCACTTCGCCCTTAATCTCGTCGGGCCTTCCTATCACAGCGGCCTCGGCAACTGCCGGGTGGAGAACCAGAGCGTGCTCTATTTCCGCCGTTCCAATCCTGTGGCCCGAAACGTTCAGCACCTCGTCGGCCCTGCCGAATATCCAGAAGTAGCCCTCGTCGTCCTTCATAGCGTAGTCAGCGGGATAGTAAATCCAGATTCCCTCGTCGGGCCTGCTGAAGCGCTTCCAGTAGGTCCTGATGTAGCGCTCGTCGTCGCCCCAGATTCCGAGGAGCATTCCTGGCCAGGGCTTATTTATCACGAGGTAGCCGCGTTCGTTCGGCTCCGCCGGGCTTCCATCAGCTTTAAGAACGTCTGCATCGACGCCGAGACCCGGAAAAGTAGCCGAGCCGGGCTTAAGCGGGGGCAACTGTATTCCGGCCGAGGGATAAATCATGTAGCCACCGGTCTCGGTCTGCCACCATGTGTCGATTATCGGGCACCTTCCACCGCCAACGACTTCATAGTACCACTTCCAGGCCCTTGGATTTATCGGCTCGCCGACCGAACCGAGGAGCCTTAAACTTGAGAGGTCGTGCTTCTTCACCCACTCGTCCCCGTAGCGCATGAGCATTCTGATTGCCGTTGGGGCGGTGTAGAATATCGTTACCCCGTGCTTCTCTATCAGCTCCCAGGGCCTGTCGGGCTTTGGATAGTTGAGCGCTCCTTCGTACATCATCACCGTAAGACCAAGCGTTAAGGGCCCGTAGACGAGGTAGCTGTGGCCCGTTATCCAGCCAACATCTGCGGTGTTCCAGAAGAGGTCGCTCTCGGTTATTCCCCACGCCCACTCCATCGTCTTGGCCACGTAGACGAGGTAGCCACCGGTGGAGTGGACGATTCCCTTGGGCTTTCCGGTGGTTCCGCTCGTGTAGAGGATGAACAGCGGGTGGTTGCTCTCGACCGGAACGGGCTCAACGTAGCGCTCGGCCCCGTCGAGGAGTTCGTTCCAGTCGTAGTCTCTGCCCTCGACCATGTTGACGCCGTTTTCTTCCCTCCCCAGGACGACGACGCTTTCAACGCTCGGCGTTTCGAGGAGGGCCTTGTCAACTATCTCCTTGAGGTTGAGCTTCTTACCGCGCCTGTAGAGGTAGTCGGCGGTAATGACGACCTTCGCCCTTGCGTCGTTGATTCTCGTTGCTAATGCTTCCGCCGAGAAGCCCGAGAATACAACGCTGTGAATCGCTCCAATCCTCGCGCTGGCGAGCATTGCTACGACCACTTCTGGAACGAGGGGCATGTAGATGACGACTCTGTCGCCCTTCTCGACTCCGAGGTTTTTCAGTGCTGAAGCAAAGCGGTTCACCTCGCGGTAGAGCTCGTAGTAAGTGAGCGTTCTCGTCTCACCGCGTTCGCTCTCCCAGATTATCGCGGCCCGGTTTCTCTTTCCTGCCTTAACGTGCCTGTCGAGGGCATTGTAGCTCGCGTTGAGCTGACCTCCGACGAACCAGCGGAAGAAGGGCGCCTTTGAGTCGTCGAGGACCTTCTCCCAGGTCTTGAACCAGTCGAGAACCTTCGCCTGCTCTGCCCAGAACTCCTCGATGTTCTCTATGGACTTCCTGTGCTCCTCCCTGAAGGCCTCTAGTGGCAGGTACCTCTCCTTGAGGAATCCTTCGCCTATCTGCATGCTACCACCTCGCTTCTCAGAAATGGAAATTAGGAAACCTTAAAATTCTTTCGTTGATTGTCAAAGTGATGGACGACAAAAGTCGAAAAAGAGTTAGGGAAAGCTAATTAGCCGAACGCCGAAAGCAGAATAGCCGTTCGTCGAAACAAAGGTGTGGGGAGTGCCAATTAACAAAGAACCGTCGAAAGATTCCGAAAAAATCCCGCAAATGTTTACAGAAATGTGTAAAAATGCGAGAAAGCAACGTCAGACTGTCAAAGGTTTTTCAAATGTGTTCATCCGTTGATTATCCTCCACAGCTCTTCTATCTGCTCTATCAGTTCGACTTCCTTGCCCTTCAGGCTGTCGAGTATGAAGTTCTGGTCGAAGGGAATGACCACGTCGGGCTTAACCGGCAGTTCCTCCTCGACGCCGGGCAGGGCTTTGTTGAGAACGAGAACGTGCTTCAGGCCGAGGCTCTCGCTCAGCGCTTTTATTTTCTTCGAGAGCTCTATGGACTCGGCGGATGGCTCTGCGACGTCGATGACGACGTCAACGTACTTGTCAACGCCCCTTCCGAAGTGCTCTATGCCCGCCTCGGTGTCGACGATGATGACCTCGTCCTCCTTCAGCTTTATGCCCTCGAGGAGCTTTCTGGCAAGGAATCCGTAGGGGCAGGCACAGCCCTCTTCAGCCTCTTCAATCTTCCCTATCGTGAGAACGGCGAGGTTGCCCTTTCTGGCCAGAATCTCCTTAGGAATCTCGTCGAGCGTCCAGTTGAAGAGCTCCTCGTCGAGCTCACCCTGTCCCTCGGCCGCCATGAGGATTTTGGCCCTCTTCTTCCCGCCGAGGTGCTCGGCGAGGGTTTTCACCTTCGGGAGGCCGAGCATCCTGTAGAGGCCCGGGTTTGACTCGTCGGCGTCTATTATTAGCACGCGGTAGCCTTTTCCGGCCAGATACTTGCCGAGCATCGCGCTTATCGTGCTTTTTCCGCAACCGCCCTTACCGCTCACGAGAACCTTCATTCGTATCACCATCGGGCAAAAAAGTAGCACGATTTATAAGGGCTTTGGTTCATTCTTGTTTCCAACTTCAGGTTCAGGAAAGTGGTATAAAGGCTCCCGCAAAGATAAGAGCGGTGGTGAAGGGTGATTATCTCGAAACCCTGCGTCACGATGAAGGGCGTCGTTATAGGGGCCTACTCGTGGGAGAAGAGAATAAAGCTCGACCTGACGAAAACGGCCCAGTGTTTGAAGGAGAGGGGTTACACGGTAAAAAAGCTCCTGCCCGGAATGATGCTAATCCTGGAGATGGAGGGCTACGAGGTTAGCGTTTACCCGAGCGGGAAGATAATCGTCAAACTCTTAGAGGATGCAAAGAAAGGAGAGGAAATCGCGAGGATTGTTTACGACTGCGCCGGGGTTCTGGAGGTGGTAGCGTGAGGATTCCGGAAGATGTTAGGAAGGACATACCGCTGACGAGCGAGGTTATCTACTTCGACAACACGGCTACTTCGCTCACGCCGAAGCCGGTTGTAGATGCCATGGACGAGTACTACCTTAAGTACAGGGCCAACGTCCACCGCGGTGTGCACAGGCTGTCGCAGATGGCGACGCACAAGTACGAGGAGAGCAGGAAAGTGGTTGCGGACTTCATCAACGCGAAGTTTGAGGAGATAGCGTTCACCAAGAACACGAGCGAGAGCCTCAACCTTGTTGCCCTCGGCCTTGAGGGCATCTTCAAGCCCGGGGACAAGATAGTCACGACCCCGTACGAGCACCACTCGGATTTACTTCCCTGGCAGAGATTGGCTAAAAAGCTCAACCTTAGGCTCGAGTTCATTGACGGGGACGACGAGGGCAACCTCAATTTAAGCGATGCGGAAAAGAAGATTAAGGGAGCGAAGCTCGTCGCGGTTCAGCACGTTTCAAATGCGCTCGGTGTCATCCACGAGGTCGAGGAGCTCGGAAAGATGGCGAAGGAGGAAGGAGCGATATTCGTTGTTGATGCCGCCCAGAGCGCTGGCCACATGGAGGTTGACGTTAGGAAACTACACGCGGACTTCCTGGCCTTTTCCGGCCACAAGGGGCCGATGGGGCCGACGGGAATAGGCGTCCTCTACATCAACGAGGAGTTCTTTGACGTCTTCGAGCCGCCGCTAATCGGCGGTGGAACGATTGAGGACGTTTCCCTTGACGGTTACAAGCTGACCGAGCCGCCAGAGCGGTTCGAGGCCGGAACGCCGAACATAGGCGGTGCGATAGGATTGGCTGCAGGAATAAGGTACATCGAGAGGATTGGTCTCGACAGAATCGAGAGGCAGGAGAGGAAGCTCGTTAAGCGCACTACGGAAGGCCTTGACGAGCTTGAGATTCCCTGGTACGGGCCGAGGAACATCGACAAGCACGCTGGAGTCGTTAGCTTCAACGTCCCGCCGCTCCACCCGCACGACGTCGCGGCGATACTAGATGAAAACAACATAATGGTTCGCTCCGGTCACCACTGCGCCCTGCCGGTGATGAAGAAGTTAGGAATAAACGGAACGGTGAGGGCTTCGTTCCACGTCTACAACAGCCTTGAGGAGGTTGAGACGTTCCTCGGCGTTCTTGAGGAGCTGGTTAAGGGGCTGAGGGGCTAAGCGCCCCCTCCCCCACCCCCACCACGAACTATCAACACTGTAAATTCAAAATCGAGCTTCTCGGTGAGGACGGTTCCAGGAGATTTTGGCCAGAAGACGTAGAATTTTTGCTTCTCAATGAAATGGCCGTTCTGGAAGGTGTAAACGTAAACCTCAACGGCAGGAACCACGAGCAGAGGGCGAACGACAACAAGGGCTCTTAAGAGCTTTTGGACTCCAAGTCTGTAGCTCGGGCCAACGTCGTAAAGGGCATAGACCCACATGGGACCAACACTGGGGACGCCGAGCTTTTCAAGTTCTGTGGTGTTTAGGTTATACGTTTTAATGCCCGTAGAGGACAGAACACACGATGACGTCATGCAGAAATCGCTGTTAACCGGCGAGTGAAGGTACAGGTACTTGTCGAGCAACCTGGCACCTGAAAGCGACGTGAGAAAAATCGCTATCAAAAGGAACCCCGCCAGTCTCTTCAGCCGGTACTTCCCCTTTCGGATGTACTGGTAGGAACTCCAGAACCACGCGATAAGCGCAACGATTACAGCAAAGTAGTAAACCGAAAGGAGCGTTCCGAATACAATTGGATTTGTGGCGTGTTCGTAATACACCATATTTACTCACCAGTAAAAGTACGCGGGACCTTTAAAAAAGTTATTGAAGGGCGAAGATGTTCACCGAAGAACACCTTCGGGCAACCCACCGTGAAGGACATCAACGCTCTCAGGGCTCCTCGTTATCAGCGTTCCGGCCTTTTTGCCAACAAACTTCCTCGTCGGGCCCGGCGGAACACCGCTCGTCTCGTAAACGAGGGACTGAACGTCGGGGTCGTGGTAGAGGAGGAGTGTCGGGCCGGCTATGTTCAGAAGCGAGTCAAGGACGTACTGGCTCGCGACAACGGTAACCCTGCGCTTCAACGGCCTCGTGAGCAAAGGCATTGCCGCGCTTCCAGCCGTTGTGTAGCCGAGAACGGCGCCGTCAACGAGGCCAACAACCGTCTCGCGCCTCTTCTCAAAGGCTGCCGCGAGGGTGAGGAACGCTATGCCGACGAGGGTTATGCTCCTGGTCTCGCCGAGGTTCACCCTAACGCTTCCCTCAAGCTTCGGTGGCTCGCCGCTGTACAGCGCCTCGTCGAGGGGAGTGTAGCTCTCAAGGATAACCTCCGAGTACTTCTCGTTCCTCTTGACCGCCTCGGGAACGCTCGAAACCTTGCCGAGGAGCACGTCAACGTAGAGCCTGTCCGTTAAAGCCCTGTCGAGGCCGTACAGTGTTTGGACGATGGTGACCGCGGTGTACGGGTCGAAGTAGCCGGCCTTGTAGAGCTTTATCGGGTCGAGGCCGAGGCTGGCACCATCGCGAACCTCGATTACTTCATCAAAGTCCCCCTCAACCTCCCCGGTGGTGTCGAAGACGACCGCCGAGTAGCCGAGCTTCCGGTACTCACCGATAACGTATGAGAGGAACCTGACGGGATAATCGTCCATCCCGAAGACCTTCAGCGTCCTGCCGTGGTACACGGGGTCGTAGAAGACGGGTTCCTCACCATCGAGAACCTTAACCGCTATCCTGCTGTGTCTCATGAGAACCACCGGAGAAAATAGGAGGTGATTCTATAAACGGCTTCCGGTTTAAACGCCTAAACGACTTTGACAAGCTTCTCCATCCAGGGACTCACGCGCACCCTAATGTAACCCCTGAACTTCCCGTCAACTTCCCGGTCGCCGGTATAAACGCGAATCGGGCCGGTCAGCTTGTCCGGCGTTGCAACGACGATTACGTTCTCCTTCGGGATTCTCCTGAGGACTTCGGCCGAGAACTGCTGGTTGCCCCTGCCGAAGAGGAAGTTTGCCCCGCCGATTACCGTGACGACGACCCTTGGATTCCTATCAGCAAACCGGAGCAGGTCCTTCTCAGTGGCGTCCTTGACGAGGAGTTTGGCCTCTCCGTCCCTTACCTCAACGACGTCAACGCCGAGAAGTGTCCCGTCGATACCAAGCCGGTCCTTTATCCTCTTTACCGTCGAGCCCGAGCCGAGGAAATAAATCCCCTCGCTTTCAAGGATTTCCTCCGCGACGGCCTCGGCCAGGGCTTCAAGCTCCCCGGCCTCGTCGGCCTTCACAGCCTCCTTGCTCCCCTGCACAAGGTTCTCGACGACCGGAACGAGGGCCTTTCCGTAGGTCTTCGCCCTGACCTCGTCCCTCCTGAAAGCCTCCTCGTCGATGTCCCTCACTTCCCTCTCCTCAAGTTTAGTTTCTCCACGCAGGAACCTAACGAGGACTTCAGCGGCCTTCTCAGGCGAAACCGCGAAGACGCCGGAGTACATCTTGACCCCCGTCGGAATCCCCAGGATTGGAACCTTCCTACCGACCGCGCTAACAACGTCCCTCGCGGTCCCATCACCGCCGGCGAAGACTATGAGCTTAACTTTCCCGAGCATCTTGCGGGCGAGCCTTTTGGTGTGCTCCGAACTGGTGTCGGGGATTCTAACGCCGTTGACCTCGCGGTAGCGGAACTCGATGGGGATGACCTCAAAGCGGAAGCCGGACTCCCTAAGGTAGTCCTCGCCGAGCAGGCCGGGGCCGGTGAGGAAGGTTATCGAGCGGGCCTCGGGGTAGTGGGAAAGCTCACGCAGGAAGAGCCGAACGAGGTCCGGGGAAACCGGCCTGGCTCCCCGTCTGATGGCCTCCTCAACAACTCCATCGGTGCCCTTGAGGGCCACCTTACCGCCCATTCCCGCTATCGGGTTCACGATGAGCCCTATCACGCTCTCACCTCATGTACTTCCTCGCGAACACCGTGAGGAAGACAGCCCACATGAACATTCCGAAGAGCGCCTCGACCGACGCTATGACCCTGCCGACGCCTATCGGGTGGTAGTCACCGTAGCCGAGGGTAGTTGCCGTTACAATGCTGAAGTACTCGTAGTCGAGGAAGCTCAGACTGTTGGAAAGCCCCTGAACGCTCCCCGTGACGAAGAACAGGACGGGAAACAGGACGTTGACGGCGAAGAGCCATATCATTATCGGCCTCTTCCAGTCGGTTCCGTACTTGCAGGTCAAGTCCGCGAAGAGCCACTCGAAGGCAACCTCAAAGCGGTCCACGAGCTTTTTAATGCCCTTCCGCCTCGCCCTCAGGCGCGCCTTCCTCCTGGCGACCATCTCAAGGTAGTAGTACTGGTCTGCCCTCTCGAAGTCCCCGCTACGCTCCCAGCTCGTCCTCGCGAGGCGGTAGAAGACCTCCTCCGCGTAGGGGTTGTTGAAGCGGCAGTCCTCGATTATCATGAAGCCCTCAACGGTGAGTTCAAGGGGCAGGCTCGGAAGGACTGTCATAATCCACGTTGAATCCACGTTGACCTGGCTCTTCCGGATTATCAGGTTGCTGTGGACGAAGACGTGAACGAACTCGGGGCTCTTCAGGTGGCTCCACTTGACCTCAACGTGGCCGAAGACGTCAAGATTCTCCAGAACGAGGTTTCCGGAGAACCCCGCGATTGAAAGCCTGACCTGTCTCTTAAACCTCGGCGCGGTGTCGAAGGAAACGTCGCGGATGACGAGCGAGCGGACCTTTACCGTCCTCCTGCCGGCCTCAGAAACGTTGACCCCGTGCTCCTCCAGGATTTTTCTGAGCAGGGGGTATCTTGTGTTTACCCCTATTCTCCTAACGTCCCTCAGGTTCGAGAGCTCGATTAGGCCCTTGGCGCTCCTTCCACCGTAGGTTTCCTCCTCGCCTTCGCCAACGTACTGGGTCGAGTTCAGCATGAGGTACTTGACGCTTGAATCCCTGATTGAGATGTTGCTGGAGAAGTCCACGCGGAGCACGTTGAGGCCGAAGACTGTTGAGCCCTTGACGAGGATGACCTCAACCTTTGACTGGAAGAGAATAACCCTGTCCACGGTCGAGTTCAGCAGAACGAGCCCCTTGAAGTTCGAATCCTCTATTATAAGGCTCTTGATTTGGGAGTTCTTGAAGACGAGAATCCTCTCGCTCCGGTAGTCCTTAATCGTAACGTCGTAGAGGTAAACGCCCTCGAAGTAGCTCTGACCGACCTTGAGCCTCCTCTGGAAGGTTTCAGCCTTCAGCTCCTTTATGCTTTCACCCAGTAGGAACTCGCCCTCGTCGTAGGGAATGTGGAGGGGGCAGTACTTCGACCCCTCAACTGGCTTCAGGCGGCACTTTTTTCCGTTTTCAAAGGTGTACTCGCACATCGTTCCGAGTTCAGGAGAGTGCTATTAAGGTTTTCTGCTCTTCAAGGCCCGCATGTAGAAGGTCTCGCCCCGGTAGTTCAGCCTTATCAGCTTCCCCTCCTCCAAAAGCCTCTCAACCACGTCCCAGCCGGCGTTGTTCTTCTCCAAGAGCTCCCTCAATGCTTCCTCGCGCATCGGGTGAACTGCAGTTATGGACAGAATGTCCTCGACGACGTTTCCCGTGCTCGCGAAGGCGTTGCCCTCGTAGCCGATGAGGTATTCAACTTTTCCGCCGAGGCGCTCGCTGAAGAGCTGGTAGGCGAGGTTTATCGTTTCCTCACTCGCTGGCTCAACCCACTTCTCCGCCGGTGGCCTCGTGGGGACGGCTATGTAGGCCTTATCCGGTTTAAGCTCCGCGAGGAAGTCGGCTATCCTTTCGAGCTCGTCGCCGTAGTCAATGTTAATGAGCATCGTCTCGGTTACAAGCGTTCCATCGAAGTCGTCTCTAAAGGTTAACATACCGTCAAGGATTCTCCCGAGCGAGAGGCTCTTGTGGGGCCTGTCTATCTTCCTCCAGAGGGGCTCGCTTACTGCATCGAGCTTGAGCGAGACGAAGTCGAAGGCCGAAAGGTCCGCCCTTACGTCCTCGCGCCAGATGAGGGACGAGTTGGTAAGTATCGCGAGCGGGACTTCGAGTTCCCTCAGAAGCTCGACCTCGATGCCGAGGTTTATATCGAGCGTTGGCTCGCCGTCCGGGACGAAGGTGATGTAGTCAATCCTCTCGCCCTTCCTTCTCGCTTCCTCGACCTTCTTCGAGACCTCCTCAAAGAGGAACTCCGGCTCGTAGAAGGGCTTCCGCTCGATTTCCATCCTCAGGGTTCTGCCTATCTGGCAGTAGACGCACGCGTAGGAGCAGACCTTGTCCGGTATGTTGTTGACCCCAAGGCTCCTGCCGAGCCTCCTCGATGGGACGGGACCGAAGGCGAGCATAGCACCACCGGAATTAGGTTGACCTAAGAGCGTATAAGCTTAGCGGGTGAGGTTCCTGAAGTAGGCCTTCAGGGCGCTCCAGTTGAGGGCTATGTGGACTATCGAGAGGCCGAAGAAGGCGAAGCCAAGGTAAATGTGCAGTGTGTCGGCGGTCGAGACCGGCAACGGGTGGCCGAGTTTCGCTGTCAGCGGGCCGATGAGGAGTATCGTGCCCGTTATTCCCGTGATTAGCCAGAGGGCGAAGAGCAACAGCGAGACGCACATTCTAAGGTTGCACTTCATGGCTCACCCCTTCCTGTAGGTTTTTCCGTCTATGACTATAACGTCGGCCTTGAGCGACCCGTCCTCCTCGCTGGCGAGTATCGTCACCCTCTCGCCGGGCTTCAGTAGTGCGAGCATGTCACGCCAGGTGAGGCTCTCGTTGTCCGGTCCTGTCCAGCGGCCCCTAATCTCAATCGTGTAGTTCTCCACGACGACGGCCCTAAGGGCGGTATCAACGGCCTTTATCACGCCGGTAACGTTCACGGAAGTCGTGTTCAGAACCTCCTCCAGCGAGGGGGCGCTCTGGTTGAGCTCGGTGCCGTTGGGGGCCCCTATGTAGAACTCCACCGTGACCCTCTCCTCAGTTCCGTAGGGACAGCCGGTGCCGTAGTGGAAGACCACGTCTATGCTCCCGTTGCCGAGGACTTTCACAGTGTACTGCTTGAAGGCAGTGTAGGCGTCCTTCAGCTCGGTCTTGGTCTCGTTCACGACCTCGACGTTAACAGGGTTCTCGGTCGTTATCTTCCAGTCCGAATAGGGGCACGGCTGGGCGTGCTTGAACCTGACCGTGACGTTGAGCGTTACGAGCGTTCCGGGTTTCTCGACGTATGCCTCCGCGGGGATAACGCAGAGTATGTCGTCTCCCTGGTGGGAGGTAAGGGAACCGATGTAGTAAACGCCGTTGACTGGCCCGGAGGGAGGTGACGGAAGCGGTGTGGAGCCCGTGCCGATTCTCTCGTTGGCATAGTTCACCGCAAACGGGAGTGCCGTGAAGAGAAGGCAAAGTATGAACGAGATTACAAGTTTCCTCTCCATGATAGGCATTGCATATGTAACATTTTTTAAACCTTTCTGCCCCAATGCACACATTCAGACAGCACAGGCACTGTTGCGTCAGGAACCTTTTTAAATCAAAACGCCCCCGGCGCACCCTCAAGGTGGTTCGATGAGCCAGAGGGTAGCGGTTGCGGTCAGAAACGCATCGGTGTCGGGCAGGTACAGCAGGATTCCGGACGTGCCGAGGTGGTTTTACTCTTTCGTGCCCTTCAAGATAGCCACGGGTGGAAGTTCCGCACTGGTCAGCCTGTACATCCTCGAACTCGGCGGAAGTGCATCAACCGTTGGAATAGCCTTCGCGCTGGCGAGTCTGGCTTCGATGCTCGGTGCACTGTTCTGGGGCAGGCTGAGCGACAGAACCCTGAGGAGAAAGCCCTTCATACTGCTCGGCTTCGCGAGCGTCCCCCTGTTCCTGCCCCTGATGGCGCTCTCAAGGACACCGCTCCAGCTGATTGCCGTCAACACGCTCTACTCCTTCTTCCTCGCCTCAACGCTCCCCGTTCCAATAGCACTCGTCCTGAGGAGCGTTAGGAAGCACCGCTGGGACTACGGGATAGGCAAGTTCAACGAGATAAGCGGGTGGGACTGGGCGTTCGGCCTGCTAATCGGCTTCGGCCTTTCACGCTACCTGAGCGTACCAGAGCTCTTCGCCACCTTCGCGCTCCTCGGCCTTCCCGCGCTCCCTCTGGCCCACAGAACCATAAGGGAGGCGCCAGTTTATATCAACAGGAGGGCAATAAGGGCCTTCGGGAACTACGTCGTCGAGAAGACCCGCTACTTCCCGAGCTTCGTCCTGCACACCAACCTGAGCCTCCCCGCAAGCCTGCGGGAACTCTATATCTCTCTCGTCCTCCTCTGGGTCGCCATCGGTCTCTACTTCCCCCAGATGCCCGTGCTGATAAGGGACTCCGGCTACGGAACCGAGGTCGTCTACCTGGCCCTCATCGTCAACTCGGTCATCTCGGCCCTCAACTACACCCGGGTCGGTCAGGGCATGAGGGACAAGAGGGCAACGCTTACGAAGGGCCTGCTCATCAGAATGGGGGCGTTCTCCGTTGCCCTGCTCGCGGTATGGGCTGGCGGGGCGTTGCCCCTCGTCATGGCCTCCTACGTCCTCACCGGCTACTCGTGGGCCTTCATAAGCCTCTCGTCAACGGGAATAGTGGGAGAAAAAGCCGGAGAGCGCGAGAAGGGAAGCGCGATGGGAACCTACAACGTCCTGAGCTCCGCGGGCTACGTTGCAGGAAGCGCCCTCGGCGGTTCCCTGGTCTCTGCGGTGGGTTTCGGGCCGACGCTTGGACTGGCAGTCCTGCTCGTCGGCGGTAGCCTCGCGGTGATAAAAAGAATGAGCTAAGGTCAGAACTTGAGAACCCTTGCAAGGACTATCAGCGGGTCCCAGACCGGCGCGAAGGGCGGTGCGTAGGCCAAATCCGTGAAGAAGGCGTCCTTCGTCGTGAAGCCCGCCGTAAGCATCGCCGCTGCCGTGTCAATCCTCGGGAGGATTTCAGCACCTACAGCCTGAACGCCGAGGAGCCTGTTGGTCTCGTTGTCAACAACGCCCTTCAGCCATATCGGCCTCGCCCCCGGATAGTAGTGGGGCCTCGTGCTCGCCTTTATGAAGGCCGTCCTGACGTCGTAGCCTTCTTTTATCGCCTCAGCCTCGGTCAGGCCGGTCTTGCCTATTTCAACATCGAAGAACTTGGTGACGCTCGTTCCCAGCACGCCGGGGAAGTGGAGCTCTTTACCGGCGATGTTGCTTCCCGCGACGTAGCCCATCTTGTTTCCTGCCGGAGCGAGCGGAATCCAGACGCGCCTTCCGGTTATGAGGTGCTTCGTCTCGGCGACGTCTCCCGCTGCATAGACGTTCTCAACGCTCGTCTGCATCCTCTCGTTTGTCCATATCGCCCCCGTCTCTCCTATCCTGACGCCTATCTCCTTGGCCAGCTCGACGTTGGGTTTTATTCCAGTTGCGAGAATCACGATGTCGGCCTTGTACTCGCCGGCGTCGGTGATTACCTTCTCAACTTTCTCCTTACCTTCAATGCGCATGAGGATTTCCTCTGTGCGGAGGTTTATCCGCTTCCTCATCTCCTCCTCAAGGACGTCGGTGATTTCCTTGTCGAAGGCCTTCTTCATAACCCTCTCCCCGCGCTCGATGAGGGTGACGTTCTTGCCCTGGGCTGAGAAGGCCTCGGCCATCTCAACGCCTATGTAGCCACCTCCAATGATTACAACGTCCTCCACGCGGTTCTTCTCCATGTACTCCCTGATGGCGACGGCATCGGGCGGGAGGTCGGCCTTGAAGACGCCCGGGAGGTCTATCCCCTCAACGGCGGGAACCCTGGGCGAGGCGCCGTTGGCGAAAACCAAATAGTCCCACTCGTAGGTGTGCTCACCGTCCTCTTCCCTGACCCTGACGTAGCCCTGGCCGACCTCGATGACCTCTGCCTTGAGGTGGAGGTCTATGCCACGCTTCTTGATGAAGACCTCGGGCGGATAATGCATGAGCTTTTCAGTCGGCGAGATTCCCTCGACAACGTACGGAATCCCACAGGGGGCGTGGCTGACCCACTCAGTCGCTTCAAAGACCTTGACGTCCCACTCGGGCTTGAGCCTCTTGACGCGCGAGGCGGTGCTCATTCCGGCCGCTCCGCCACCGATGATAACGACCCTCTTCATCCACATCACCGAGAAGGGTTCAAAACCTTCGGTTAAAAAGGTTGGTGGAGAAAATCACTTCTTGCCCCTGAAGTACTTCCTCCTTCCAACGTGGACCATCCTGTAAACCTCCCCCTCCCGAACCTCGAAGGGCGGCCTGTTGAGCTCATAAGTTTCGTAGCTCTCCATGTCCATCAGCTGAACCTCACCGGGAGTAACGCTCGTCACCATCGCCTCGCTCTCCTCGTGCTCGACGGTGTCAACTTTCTCCCTCTTGGCAGTCTTCCAGTCAAGGTGCTCGCTCTCCCAGTTCTCGAGGTTTTTGAGCGTTAAGCCCTTGCCGTCAACGCGCTCGACCTCGTAGACGTTGCCCCTCCTGTCGGCCACGATGTCCCCCTTCCTGAACTTCGGAATCCTCACGCTCACGCTCGTCCTGTAAACTTCCCTGCTCGTCTGCCTGTCGAGTCCCACCAGTTCATAGGCCTCGCTTATCGTCCCACCAAAGCGCTCGCGGATTGCCTGAGCTATCTTCCTCGCCGAACTGGTGGAGCCCATGTAGAAGTCGAGACCCTCTTCCTTCTCTATGGTATCCTGGATGAAGCCCATCCTGTCCTTCCGCATTATCTCATCAACCTTCTCCTCGACGAGCTTCCCTATGGCCTTCCGTTCCTCCTCGCTCAGAGGTCTCCCCTCGGCGCGGACCTGCAGAATCGCCTCGAAGTAACCGCCGAGGAACTTCTGACAGCGGGGGCAGACTGTCTGGCGGACGTAGACGGTAACGCGCTTCCGCTCATCGTGTAACTCACGCTGGAGTTCGTGGGTCCTGGCCTTAACGCGAACCTCGTAGACGATTATCGCCGGAAAGTGCTCGATGTGGAAATCCAGGGGCTCGAAGGAAACCACTGCCATGCCGACGGGCAAATCCTCAATCTCCTCCAGCTCCTCTGGTGAAACAACCTCGTACTCCCTGATTTTCTCGCTGAAGGAATCCTCGAGCTCCTCGAGAAGAGCGTTCTCGGCGACCTCAAAGATGAGCTCCTCAAGCTCGTAGCTCTTTGGGTCAACCCACACCCCCCTCTTCTTGTAGCTCCCGCAGTTCTGGCAGAGCTCGGTGTTTACCTCTTCCCCTATGAGCAGGACCGGATTCTCCTTGCGATAGCAGACCTGACAGAGGCCCTCGATGAGCGGACCGCCTTCCTCCTCGCTTATCCCACAGCGGTAGCAGAACCTCATCCCTCTCACCCGTTTCAAGTTGGGTTGAGGGTTTAAAAAGTCTCAGAAGAGGAGCTTCGCCATCTGCGCGTGGGGGGACGCCCTGAATCCTGAGAACCCTCTCCGGGTCGACGTAGCCGAGCTCGATTGCCTTGGCGACACAGCGCTCCCCGGTTAAGTTAGCTATCGTTGCCTCGTCAAGGAGCTCCTTGAGCCTCTCCTCCTCAACGAGTTCGCCCTTGTAAAAGCGCTCCTTGACCTCGAGCTTGAGCTCACCCTCGCGGAAGGTCTTTCCAATTAGTTCCTCGTCGCACGCCGCGAGGAGAACCTCTCCCTGAACGCGGTAAACCTTGACGTATATCATTTCACCACCGGGAGAAAAGGGAGAAAAGAGGTTAAAAGGGTTTAGCTACCCTGGGCTTCCAGGGCTTCCTGGAGTATCATGACGGCTTTTCTGATTTCCGCGTATGCTTTCCTGAGGTGGATGAAGAGCCTGAAGTCGCCGAGGCTCCTGACGATTGGCCCAGGAGCGATTTCAAGGGCCTTGTTGTACTCTTCCATAGCCTTGTGATAGTGCTCCATAGCTTGCTGAAGGATTGACTGGTCAACATTTGCATCAACGGCTTTCTGGTAAAGCTCTGCGAAGGTTGAGTTGTACTTTCCGAAGTTGTGGTAGTAGAGGTACGTAAGCCCTCTGAATGTCATTCTAAGTGTTCTGTATCTAACCTCGAAAGTTACTGGAGATGCAAACTTGACCTCAACGACAAGGTAGACTCCATTCTCGCCCTTCTCGACGTACCAGTCTACGACATGGTCTCCGTAAACCTGGACATCGATGGTGTCACTTGGAAGTGGGACAATAACGTAGGCAGTCTCGCCACTTGGTCCGTTGACAGTAACTTTAACATCCGAGCCACTCACGGTAACCTCTGTAACTTCGGCGTTACCAACGACTATTGGCTCTGCCTCCTTTGGTGAGAGCAATGGTGAAGCAAGCGGGTCAATGACAGTGTACTTAAGGGTGCCTTTGTAAGTGGCATAACCGCTTCTGGCTATCGTGACGTTCAGTGTGTGCTCACCAAGCTTGAGCATCTCTGGCTCAATGTCAAGCTGGAGTTTTCCATTTTCATCGGTAAGTCCGTAGTACTCTCCATTTATGTACACCTCAGCACCGGGCACCGGAACTCCGGTAAGGGCATCCTTGACAATTATGACTGGGCTCTCCTCACCAAGTTTAAGTTCGTTCTTCTCAAGACCTACTGCAAATGATGAGCCCCCGACCTTAACGAAGACCTTTGTGCTGACGACTTCCTTAACACCATCATTGATGTACGGATCCTTGAGCAGGAGGTAGAGTTCACCCACATTGAGACCTGGATAGACATCCGCAGTGGCATTGAGTGCAAGGGTGACATTGGCAGTCTCACCGGCACCGAGGCTCATGTTCTCTTGGTATGCATAGAGGTAGCCATCTCTGAGTGCGTACTTCGTGAGGAGGAACGTAGTCTCGTTACTGGGAACATCGTAACCGTAAACAAGTATTGTGTAAATCCCAGGCTGCGGGTTCTCAAGCTCAAAGGTCTCGTCAGAGGTCGGACCAACTTGCTGGTCGTAGGTAGTTCCATCGGGTCCAATGACGTATAGGTCAAGGTCTGCCTCGGGGTCTCCGGGGTTGCTTATAGAGAAGTGAACGAGCGAAGTGTTCTTTGGCACAGTGAACTGCTCTACATACCACTCGTCCTGGCCGACAGTTTCAATGCTCGCGTTGTAGGGACCGACACCTGATACTGCCACAAAGGCGTCTATTGGAGCGTAGAGATTCTGAACAGTGTAGTTGAAGATGACCATGCCAGAGTCGTAGGGAACCTCTGGTATGTAGTCAGCGGGCTTTACGCCGTAGATTGATACGTTGTAGTCAATCTTGGCTTTCAGTGGTGGTGCGTAAACATCCCATGCCCATGCATTGAAGTAGTTGTTGGATGCAAATATCTCCCAGATTCCTCCCTCCGGGTCAGTAATCGCTCTCCGGTCCCTCGGGCCACCCATGTCACGATATACTTTACAAGCCGATGAATTTGGCATTTCGGGGCCGACGGTTCCAATCCCCATAATTTGCATTCCATCAGGATCTGTGACAACGCTAACTACATCAGCGCCAGTCTCCTGGTAGACGCTGATATCCACGAGCTGAGCATCGGCGGGAACCTTAAAGAGCAGTCTGTTGAGGTTGTAGTTGCCTTCCTCGTTGGCCTTTATGTTAAGGGTCTGCTTTATCGTATAGTTGTTCTCTGGTGCAAACTCATAGGGGACCACTATCGTAACAGGAGCCTTCATATCAATTATGGCAGTGCTTGGGTCATCCCCAATAATCAAGGCTTCGTGGACACCTGGCGTGAGATTGACTCCAAAGGCATATGGGGTCGTGAAAAACACTGGCACAGTGTCCTTAGGGGCAATAGTAACATTGAGTATCCTGTAACCTACTCCATTTCTAAGCTGGGTGAAGTTATCGTTAAGGTACATGTATGGTGCAAGTTCTCCGGTGGCATAAATGGTAAGGTTAACTGACTCGTTTCCGGAATTGTGGACGGTTATGAGTCCAAAGGGGGAGTTGTATCTCGGAGTCATTGCAAGGTCATAGAGTGCATCGGGGTTTAACGGGTCAGACAAGTTCACTGACCACTCAACTGGATACGGGAGGAATGGGTAACCGATGCCCAAGATACCCTTTAGAGCGTCCTGGAACTGCTCCCTTTTCTCACTGTCCCTTGCATAGTAACCGGAGTAAACAAGCGGAGACTCCTCAACGTGCGTCATAGTCTTGAGGACATCCCATGCACCGGTAACGTTAAGGAATCCAAGTCCCGCGTCAACGATGCTCTGATTAAGGGGTATCGCACCGCGAACGAGGGCATCTTCAAGCATGTCTGGGGTCGGCTTAACACCGTAGGTTTCCTTGTAAGCCCCAATGAGCAGGGCCAATGCTCCACCAACGTGAGGAGCAGCCATGGAGGTACCACTCATGTACTGGTAGGGGACCTTGTTTCTGCTGAGAGGATAGAGCATCTCAAGGGGCATTGTAGACATTATGTCAGCACCAGGGGCAACGAGCGTTGGTTTCATCTGACCAACTTCATTAGGACCGCGAGAGCTGAATGTGGTAACAACTGCGTAGTCATTGAGTTCGTCAACCGGGAACAGCGGAACTTCACTGAGGTTGCACAGTGAGCAAACGTACTGGTATTCACTGGTGTTTATCATGTGCTCATTGAGCCACTCCATTCTGAGTTTCTCCATAGCCGCTCCAACGGATATTGCATTGAAAGCCGTGCTTGGAGAACCAACCGAGTTTATTCCCGGACCCTCGTTTCCTGCCGAAATTGAGAACGGTATATCAAACTGGTCGGCAACCCAGTCAAGAACCAAGTCATCATTGTCATCACCAAGCTGGAAGAGCGGGAGGCCTCCAATGCTCATACTAACCGCGTCGGCTTCGTCTCCGGTGTTGGGCTTTCCATCGGGACCTAGGGCAGCGTAGAGGAAGGCGTTTATAAGGTAGCTAGTAAGGATATATCCCCCATAGTCTGCTCCGACTTTAATAACCATCAACTGAGCTCCAGGAGCCATGCCCTTAATCCAGCCGTTGGCGGCAATTGTTCCAGCAACGTGGGTGCCGTGGTCACCCATGTCGTAGCCCAGTATAACCCAGTTTCCATTGGGGTCCATATCGGAGACAACGAAGCTCTTCTTTATCCCAAACTTTTCACTCCATATCCACGCACCAACATTGTCTGGGCCGGGATGAGTCCTGTAGACTGTGAGAGGCTTCTCATCGGCAAAGCTACCATCATCGTCGGTGTCAACATAGACAAGATTGTATACACCAGGGGTGTCGTTGTCAACGAGGAGTATTGCACCTGCCCACGAGTCGTGGTGATTCGCGTAACATACAGGATCAAGATCGTCGTTAGTGTATGGGCAGTAGTTAGTATTGTTCACGAAATCACCATCGAGTTCAACGCCCCACTCCTCAACATGGCCTATATGGTATATTCCGCTCTTCGAAACAGCGTTGGTAGGCAACTTGAAAGTCCTGTTCATATAGACAACGGTACCGTTTATTGCCCTAACCTCAGTCGAAGTATTAAACCATCCCGAGGCAGGTTTAGCTGGAATCCCAAAGTACTTGCTGAGAATATACGTTGGAGTTAAGTCAACGTAGTCCACAATCTTGGGCTTTCCGTCGGTAGTCCACTGAAGGTCAGGGTGTCCTGGGTCAACACCAGTGTCTATAACGGCAACCGTAACGTTCCTGCCATCAAACCCCATTTCCCACATCTGTTTGGCAAACGTGGACTCAACACTAACGTTTGCAAGTCCCTGGGCTTCATCTGCAGTGAGAGTAACATTTCCAATGAAGTAATTAGGCTTGTTTGGGTCTCCAATCTGAAAGCGAGGTTCGGGGTCAGTAAGCTGGTAAATCTGGTCAACCCAAACTCGGTCTATAGCTTTGCTCTTTGCAAGCTTTTTGAGGTCATCAACTTTAACTCCTATCGAAACAAGGTTCACAGGCTTGAAGACATTAAAGACCATAAAGCCCTCCTGAACAAGTTCAGAAACGTTGTGGCCCTCCCTCAGGTGAACTATCAAAGGAACCATATCAAATCCCATGGCTTTTGCTTGAACAAACGCAGAAATTACTGACTTTGGGATATACGGTCGGTCATTGTTGTCATAGAACTTTGAGAGCGCAGTAGTAACCTCCTTTGTGTCGTGCACCATTGGTTCACTCAGCGTTGTATTTAATGGCACATACGCCTGAGCGAACGCTGCTGGTACTATCGCGAGCGTCATTACTACCACGATTAAAAGACTCAACGCCTTTCTATTCATTCCAACACCTCCTATGGGGGTACTTCAACATCCTCTACTTGGCGCCCCGATATAAATATTTCGACTGGGGTGCGCTCGAAAACGCCGGAAAGGACAACGTTGAGTATCGAAGTATTCTCTTGACACCTTGTTCCAACTACGGAAAAGATTTTTAACCTAACGGTGAATCAAAAAGCAAACTAATGCACTATAATGAAAGCCGGTGAGTCACGATGAAAATAAAAGCAAACCACATTGCTGTAATCCTGATTGGACTCGCCCTTGTGGGGTTCATCCTGAATTCCCAAGTTCAACACTACCAGGGAGGAGAGATATACGAGTCCGCGAACCACGCATACGGCCTTCTCGTGAGGGGCTTCAACGTGACAATAATCGTTAAAACCGTTGACGGGAAGACCATCGAGGGCAACCTCCTGAGCGTGAGGGGTTCTACCATCTCCATAGTCGTGAACGGAACCACTTATACCGTCGGCGGACCCGAGGCAACGCGAGAGGACATAAAGGCAAAACTCATCAGAATAGTCTACCACGGTAAAGTGTACCTCTACGGGGTTGACCCGATGGAGGGCAAGGGGTCCGAGGTTTTCTCAAAACTACTCCCCGACCAGTACTACTCCGTCCGCTACTCCGGGAAAATTTACATCGGGGATGGGATAACCCCAATAGAGATAGGCAAGCTGAAGTACATGGCGGACTACAAAACCTACGGCTCAATAACGATAAACCACCTCGGCCCCAATGGCGCGATAATAACCGCCAATATGGTTCCGGTTCAGTACCTAATCAAGTACCTCGGCAACTATACGGTGTACACCTACGGTCTTCTCTACGTTAACTCCGACGAAAGAAACCTTCCCCTGAAGCTCGTTGAGGTGAGAGGTCCATGAAACTCCCGGCTCTCGTGCCGGTTCTCTTTATGACCTACGTGGCAGTAGGCCTCGCCGAGCCCAAGACGCTCGCGGTGAGCCTCGTCTTTGCGCTGGCGATACTCTTCGGAATACGCCGGGGAGATAGAGTTGAATGGAGGGACCTGGGCTTTGAAATCGACGAGAGGTACGTGAATTACGCGTTCTGGATAGCGATAGGAATAATCCTCTATCAGGTCATAAGGCTCGGAAACATCCCCCTTCTGCACCCGGCAATAAGGACGCATCTCAACCCGAGGCTGACGGCATTGACTTACTTCCTCGGTGTCCCGGCCAGCGTCTACCTCTTCATCAGGGGAAAGAGGTACGCCCTCCTCTACCCCGTTGCGGTTTCCCTCTACGCCTACAGAACTCCAGTCCTCGTCTCAATAATAGCCATAGGCTCCGCCTATTACGAGAGCGCCAAGGGGGAAGGAAAACTCGACGTCAAAAAACTCGCCGGAATTCTCGCCGGGGGCGCTGGGCTGTTCCTGCTCATAACGTTCCTCAGGGGGAACACTCTATCGAGCCTCTGGGTCCGCTTTCAGAGCACGGTCTCTGCCCTCGACGTAATAATCTGGCGCGGGGACTGGAGCGGAACTTATGGGGGACAGTTGCAGTGGGCCGGAGTGGCTTCCTACATATGGGGAGGCTATTCTCCGAGGGGACTCATAGCGAAGTTCCTCTACGTTCACACTGGGGCAACGATAACGGCCACGCTCCTGGGGGGAATGTACCTGGACTTTGGAATCTTCGCCGTAATAGAAGGCTTCCTCCTCGGGCTCTACTACGGGGCCGTTTCGAAGGCCACCCATCCAACCACCAGAGCCCTCTACTATTCAACGCTCGCCTATGGGATAGTCGGGGTTGAAACCGGAATCCTTGACCTCCCCGTTTACGTCCTCTTCCTCCTCGGTGCCTACGCGGTCTACAAGGGATGGAAGGTGATGAGAAAACGTGAAGCCCACTGAGGTCTTTGCTTTAACCGCATGGACTTACCTCGGCATGGCGTGGCTGGGAAAGGTCCTTTACTTCAAGGGGATAGACGTGGGTCCGGCCCTCTACGCCATCCTTTTTCTCTCCCTCCTCCTCATCGGAGAAAACCTGGGACCAAGGCTGAGGGGAGAGGCCTTTCTTCCAGCATTAATCCTCCTCGTTCCTCTCGGTCCCATCTACTTTATCGGCGGACTCGTCAGCTTTGCGATTCTGTTTTTTGCGTTGAAGAGGAACCTTCTGAGGAAAGCCGTCCTTCCGGCGGTGCTCTTAGCGGTTTCCCTGACGGTCTTTGCGTGTATCAAATGGGGAATCCCAGTGTTAAAGCCGGAACTGAGATACACGAGCGCGAGCGTTCCGTTTCTCGTTGCAGGAGACATAATCATTGGGACAATAGCAGTTTTTCCAGACGTTCGCCTTCTGGTACTTGGCGAGGCGATTGCGCTCATCAGCGCGTCGAGAACAGTCGGGTTAGGAGTGGCGGCTGCATACGCCCTTAGAATGGCCTACGACAACAAATTGACCATCGAAGAACTTAAAAGACACAGGAAAGCGGTTTTGCTTGGTATCGTCCTTCTCCTGGCGGTGTTCCTGGCGAGACACTACGTAACGGTGAGGGAGTACTCCACCTGGAGGCTCGGCTTCCTCGGGAGCCTTCTCTACAGACCGGCCTCTTCCTACACAGTCTACGAGAGGCTCTTCCACCTGGGAATGCCCCTCGGAAACCGGGAGCTCCTCTTCAACCCGGACCCCACCGGCTACGTGGGGGAGCTCTTTGGAAAGGAAGTCGGATACACGTACACGCTCTTTGGACAGCCGGCTTACGACTTCGGGATTCTCGGACTCCTTGAGGCCCTAATCCTCGGGCTCGCCCTGGGAAGGGCTTCGAAGAATCCATTCACGGGAACCTTCGCGCTCACCGTTGCAATTCTTGCCCTCGACATTGGGATTGAGGGACAGTTCCTCGTTGCAATCCTCCTGATGGCGTACCTTGCAGGGGTGAAGGAAGATGGATAAGAGAACCCTAACCCGGAAGGTCCTGCCGGGAATCGTTTTCCTGTTTGCCCTGGGCATAGAGCTCATCACGTTTCCACCCTGGGACACCCTGAGCTACGACGGAGCGCTTTACATTGACATCGCGAGGAACCTCGCGGTCAATCCAACGAGCTTCACCTACCAGGGAGCCTACATGATGTACCGTCCCCCGCTCTACCCGTACACCCTTTCGTTGTTCTACCACTTCGTCCACGAACCCCTGAGCCAGCTAAGGGTTGCAAGGCTCGTATCGGCCGTCTTCTTTGCCCTGACGGCGGTCCTGGTTTACCTGCTAACCCTGGAGCTCTTTGAAAGGTTCGTTAAGGGAATCTTCGCCTCGGCCTTCTTCATCTTCAACGCCCTCGCCTTCACAATGGGAACCAGAGAGCTCGTCCACAGCGAGTTCACGTTCTTCTACACCCTGGCCATCTACCTCCTCTACACCGGAAGAAAAAGTGGAAACCCCACGAGGATTTATCTCGCCTTCGTTTCGGCCGGCCTCGCGATACTGACGCGCTACACTGGGCTCTCAATAATAGCGGTTTTCATCACTTACCTCTGGCTCACCGAGTACTGGAACTGGGTCAAAAAAAGGGAGTACCTCATTGGCTTCGCCCTGCTCCTCCTCACCCTGAGTCCCTGGCTCTACCTGGGCCACCTTCACTACGGGGGGGCGCTGAAGCCGTTTGAGGTAGCGAGCAGGGTCGTTACCGCCGACAGGCCAGTCTCGGTGTCAACCTTCCTGAAGTGGCTCTTCAAGGACATAGGCCACGTCCTTCCGGCTCTGGTGGTTTTGGGGCTTGTAAGACAGAAGCAGGACGAAAAGGGATGGCTCCTGATAAGCTGGGCCCTCATCGGGTTTGCCATGATAATGACGGTCACCCACAAGGAGACGCGCTTCATAACGTTCCTTGCCCCGGTGATGGGGATACTCGCCGTTGAGGGGGTTTCCCTAATCGTGGATGGGATTGAAAAAGCCCTTGAACTCGCTGGAAGGCCGATAAAACCGTGGAAGAAGGCCATCACAATAGGTCTCGCCCTGCTCCTCCTCATCCCAGTGGGCGGAAACGCGTTCGTTCTAAAGGAGAGGTGGAACATAACCGGCAAGTACGACTCCCATGTGCTCAGGTACGCGAGCGAGCATTATCCCGGTGAGAGGCTCTTGGTGTCGCCGTATCTCTACACTATGGCCGGCTTCTACTATCCCGGCGCCAAGGTTGAGATGATACTTTATCGCAAGGACGTCGAGAAGAAAATAAGCGAAGGCTACTACGATGTGATTATCCACAAGGACCCGAACACGTACCTCAACATCCTCAAGAGCGGAAACTACGAACTCGTCAAGGAGTTCTACAACGGAAAGTTCAAAATCTTTATAAGGAAGAACCTCGGGGCGAATTAGGGCGCCCTATTTCCAAATGAACACATCCCCTCTCTTTTTCAACCTTATACACTGAGGAACAGGCCTGGATAGTTAATTTTAAAAGCGACCTTTCGATATATCACCCGCAGTAATTAAACGGAGGGAAACGCCATGAGCGAATACAGGTTTATAAGGTGGTTCGAGGAGCTCAGCAAGAAGGATGTCCCCCTTGTCGGAGGCAAGGGTGCCAACCTCGGTGAGCTTACCAACGCGGGAATCCCTGTCCCGCCCGGATTCTGTGTCACCGCTGAGGCCTACAAGTACTTCGTCGAGAACGTTAAGGTTGAGGACGGTAGGACCCTTCAGGAGTGGATTATGGACATCATAAGCAAGACCAACGTTGACGACTCCAAGCAGCTCCAGGAGAACACCGCCAAGATTAGGGAGAAGATAATTCAGATGCCCATGCCCGAGGAGATTGCCAAGGAGATTGAGGACGCCTACAAGAAGCTCAGCCAGCGCTTCGGCAAGGACGCCGTTTACGTCGCCGTTCGCTCTTCTGCTACCGCTGAGGACCTTCCGGAGGCTTCCTTCGCCGGCCAGCAGGAGACCTACCTCGACGTCTACGGCGTTGATGACGTTATAGACAAGGTCAAGAAGTGCTGGGCCTCACTCTGGACCGCCAGGGCTACCTTCTACAGGGCCAAGCAGGGCTTCGACCACAGTAAGGTTTACCTCAGCGCCGTCGTCCAGAAGATGGTCAACAGCGAGAAGAGCGGTGTCATGTTCACCGCCAACCCGGTCACCAACGACAGGAACGAGATAATGATTAACGCCAGCTGGGGCCTCGGTGAGGCCGTCGTCAGCGGAAGCGTTACTCCAGACGAGTACATCGTCGAGAAAGGCACCTGGAAGATAAAGGAGAAGTTCATCGCCAAGAAAGAAGTTATGGTCGTCAGGAACCCCGAGACCGGTAAGGGCACCGTCTACGTCAAGGTCGCCGAGTACCTCGGCCCCGAGTGGGTTGAGAAGCAGGTTCTCACCGACGAGCAGATTGTCGAGGTCGCCAAGCTCGGTGCCAAGATTGAGGAGCACTACGGCTGGCCGCAGGACATCGAGTGGGCCTACGACAAGGACGACGGCAAGCTCTACATCGTCCAGAGCAGGCCGATTACCACCCTCAAGGAGGCCAAGAGCGAGGAGGGCGCCGAGGTTACCGAGGAGGCCGAGGTCATACTCAAGGGTCTCGGTGCCTCACCGGGCATCGGCGCCGGTAGGGTCGTCGTCATCTTCGACGCCAGCGAGATTGACAAGGTCAAGGAGGGCGACGTTCTCGTCACCACCATGACCAACCCGGACATGGTTCCGGCCATGAAGAGGGCCTCCGCCATCATCACCGACGAGGGTGGAAGGACCAGCCACGCGGCCATCGTCAGCCGTGAGCTCGGCATTCCGGCCGTCGTCGGTACCAAGGAGGCCACCAAGAAGCTCAAGACCGGCGACTACGTCACCGTCGACGGTACCCGCGGTGTAGTCTACAAGGGCATAGTCAAGAGCCTCGTCGAGAAGAAGGAGGAAGAGAAGGCCGCCGGCGGACAGGTCGTCGTTGCCGGTGCCCCGCTCGTCACCGCCACCAAGGTCAAGGTCAACGTCTCCATGCCCGAGGTTGCCGAGAGGGCCGCCGCCACCGGCGCCGACGGTGTTGGACTCCTCCGCGCTGAGCACATGATACTCAGCATCGGCCAGCACCCGGTCAAGTTCATCAAGGAGGGCAAGGAGGAGGAGCTCGTCGAGAAGCTCGCCGACGGAATAAGGACCGTTGCAGCTGCATTCTACCCGAGGCCGGTCTGGTACAGGACCCTTGACGCCCCGACCAACGAGTTCAAGGAGATGCCCGGCGGAGAGGACGAGCCGGACGAGAGGAACCCGATGCTCGGCTGGCGCGGAATCAGGAGGAGCCTTGACCAGGTCGAGCTCCTCAAGGCCGAGTTCAAGGCCATCAAGAAGGTTGTCGAGGAGGGCTACGACAACATCGGCGTCATGCTTCCGCTCGTCGCCAACCCCGAGCAGATAAGGAAGGCCAAGGAGATAGCCCGCTCAGTTGGCCTCGAGCCACACAAGGACGTCGAGTGGGGAATCATGGTCGAGGTTCCCGCGGCCGCGCTCATCATCGAGGACCTCATCAAGGAGGGCCTTGACTTCGTCAGCTTCGGTACCAACGACCTCACCCAGTACACCCTCGCCATCGACAGGGACAACGACAGGATTGCCTACCTCTACGACGAGAAGCACCCGGCCGTTCTCAAGCTCATCGAGAACGTCATAAAGGTCGCCAAGAAGTACGGCGTCGAGACCAGCATCTGCGGACAGGCCGGCAGTGACCCGAAGATGGCCAGGATTCTCGTCAGGCTCGGCATCGACAGCATCAGCGCCAACCCCGATGCGGTCGAGCTCATCAGGAAGACCGTCGCCCAGGAGGAGCAGAAGCTCATCCTCGAGGCCGCTCGCAAGAGGCTCTTCGAGGATGAGGACGAGCTTGACTTCTGATTTCCCTCATTTTTCTTAAAATTTTGCTCTAGCCAACCATTAGATTTTTATTTGCTTTAGTGGTATATGGGCACGGTGGTTATTAGTGGGACGCAGGGAGAAACAGCTGACACTTCTTGGTACTACACTTAAAACGGAGGAGATGAGCATACCCCCCGGAAAGATAAAATGTGTAGTTACTGGAAAGCTCCGAAAAGACACTCCTGAGGAGAGAGTTAGGCAGGAGATAGCTAGAGAGCTTATTGAAGTTTATGGATATTCACCCCAAGACATGGATGTAGAGTTTCCAATCAAGATGGGACGAGCGAAGAAAAGAGCTGACCTAGTGGTGTTTTATGAAGGGAAGCCTCATAAACAGGAGAACATTTACATTATAGTCGAAGCAAAGAGAGAAGATATCAAACCCTCTGATAAGAAAGAAGGCATCGCCCAGCTTGAAAGTTATCTTTCTGCTTGTATGAATGCTAAATTTGGTATTTGGGTTGGAAGTGAAAGGATAGTTTATCAGGTAATCAAAAAGAAGGGCATTAGAAAGCTTGTCCAAATTCCAGACATTCCAAAGAAAGGAGAGACTACTATCCCGAAACCAACCCACGGAACCCTAAGGCCTGCAACTAATCTCAAGAGCGTATTTAGGAGGATTCACAATTACATACATGCAAATCAAGGCCTCCCTAAAGACCAAGCATTTGAAGAATTGCTGAAACTCATCTTTATCAAAGTGTACGATGAGCACTTCAATCCTTCACTTAAGTTTTACGTTCTTCCAAATGAGGACCCCAAAGACGTGAGGGATAGACTTGAAGAGATTTTTGAAAAGGTAAAACGGAAATACCAGTATATCTTCGATGAAAACGAATCACTTAAACTAAATGACCGAGTGCTCATCTATGTTGTATCCGAACTCCAGCGTTTCAGCCTCGTTAATACCGACATTGATGTCAAAGGGGAAGCATATGAAGAAATCGTTGGTTCAAATCTCAGAGGAGATAGAGGGGAATTCTTCACTCCCCGCACAGTATGCAGAATGACGGCAGAAATGATTCTGACACTCTTTAGAGAGGAGGACATAATGAATCCCGGAGGGGTGAGAATCCTCGACCCAGCCGTTGGCACTGGAGGATTCCTAATAGCAATAATACACCATCTCAAAAAGTTACTTGAATCGAAAGGCTACCGCTATGACTTGCTAAGGGACACACTTGCGGAAATCGCCAGAGCAAACCTATTCGGCATAGACTTCAATCCCCTCCTAGTTAAAGCCGCTCAGATGAACATGGTTATGCATGGGGATGGCTCATCGAATATAGTTCATGCTAATTCACTGGAGCACCCATCAAAGTGGAGCGATGAAGTTCTTAGAACACTATTTCCCGAGGATGTCAAAAAGTTCGGAAGCATAGAAAAGTTCAGAAAATACCTGGCAACACTTGAAAAGCCAGAAGAAATTGAAAGTGCTATCTCCCGTTTCGACATTGTGATAACAAACCCCCCATTTGGCTCCAAACTCCCAATAGACAACCCAGAAATTTTGTCTCAATACGAGATAACAACCTTCGAAGCTACCAGCCCCAGGAGTTCACTCCCACCAGAACAGTTGTTTATAGAGAGAACACTTCAGTTCCTCAAACCCGGCGGAATTTTAGGAATAGTCCTTCCAGATAGTATACTAAGCAACCCAGGTCTTACATGGCTCCGCAAGTGGATACTCCAAAAAGCAAGGATTATCGCAAGTATAGACCTGCCAACAGAAACGTTTGAACCTCACACCGGAACTCAGACCAGTGTTTTGATACTTCAAAAGAAGTATCCTCACGAGGTTGGAAGAGATGAAGAGTACGAGATATTCATGGCGATTCCTGAAAAAGTTGGTCACGACAGGAGGGGCAATGATATTTACAAAACAACACCAGATGGAAAGATACTCCTCGATGAAAGAGGGAACCCAATAAAGGATGATGACCTCCCAATAGTCGCAGAACTCTTTAAAAAGTGGGCCAAGGCAAGGGGGCTCACTCCATGAGCGACGTTAAGTGGGTTAGTGTCCCAAGTGCATTCATTTTTTCTGGCGAGCTTAGGCTAGATGCAGAATTTTACAGTAGAGAGCGTTTAAAGGCCCATATATTGATTGATGAACTTAAAAAATCTGGGATTTCAATTGGTTTAATTGAGGATTTTAGTGAAAAAATATTCCACAGACCAAGGTTTAGGCGTAATTATGTGTCAAAAAATGAAGGCGACCCCTACCTAATGCCAAATGAGATATTTCTGTTTCCCCTAAAAGCAAGAAAGTTCATTAAAGACTATCCCGAGGGCCTAAAGATTGAACCAGACTGGATACTAATAACGTGCTCTGGAAGTGTTGGGAGAATTAGGATAAGCGACAGAGTACTCTCAACCTATGTTATGTCTCACGATTTAATTAGAGTCATACCCAAGGACAAAAGCTCCCTAGGATACATCTATGCTTACCTCAACACGTGGATTGGACAAGCGTTTTTGACTAAAACAAACTATGGTGGCCCTATAAAACACATTGAACCACACCACGTTGCCAATATCCCAATCCCAATCGTAGATGAGGACATCATGAAGAAAGTGAACAGCAGGATTCTTGAAGCTCACAAAATGCGCGAGGAAGCACAGCTCAAGCTTCTTGAGGCCGAGAAATTGTTTTATACTGAACTCAGCCTTCCTGAAATTGACGAAAATTCAGTAGAATACTTTGGAGGAGACTTAGGAAGGAAAGTCAAAGCCTTCACAGTTAAGGCGAGTGAGCTTGATTTGAGGCTTGATGCATCGTATCATATCCCTCTAGTCCGAAAGGTTCTCGATGAGCTTTCAAAATCTAACTTAACTATAGTCCCGATGCAATCTATACTCGCTAGGGCATATGTCCCCCCAAGGTTCAAAAGAATCTATGTAAAACCCGAGATGGGAGTCCCATTTTTATTACCTATTCACTCCGTTTTAGTGAAATATTTCGACATCAAATATTTGTGGAAACCGTTAGCAGAAAAACCAGAATACCAGTTAACTCCGGGAATGTTGCTTATTACGAGAAGCGGCACACTAGGAAGAGTCATGTTAGTAACCGAACACATAAGCTCTTGGGCTGCTAGCGATGATTTCATCTACACAATACCCAGAGAAGACATAAACCCCGGATATCTTGTTATCTTTTTACAGAGCGTCTATGGACAAGCCCAAATAATAAGAGAAACGTATGGGGGAGTAATCAAGCACCTAGAGGAATTCCACATTACAAAAATCAAACTTCCCCTCCCAGACAAATCAACCCAAGACAAAATCGGAAACCTCGTCATTGAAGCCTACGAGCTCAAAGATAAGGCCAACCTATTGGAACAGGAAGCTATCTCAATGCTTGAAAGACACTTGGAAGAGCTCAGTGGCGTTTCACTTTGAGGCTAGAGTTTACCTTTTTTAAAGTTGTTCAACGAAAATGATAAGCTAGAGGTGTGCTAATTGGATAACAAAAACCATTATCCCTCGTGGTCCCGTAAGAAAAAGCCAAATCTTTCCAAATTCTTTCGATATCCTTGATGTCGAGATTAGGAGTGAAGATATTGAAAAGAAACTGATTATTGAATTTTGTGAGTATGCCTTACGTCCTGAATTTGGCCCATTTATCCACCTCAAAGTTTTTATACTAACGTTTCGACAAGTATCTCAATGAAGCGAGTCGAGGCAATGCGCGAGCAGATACTCAGGGGCCCCGTTGTAAAAACGCTTATCCTGTTAGCCTACCCTCTAATCATAAACCAGCTCGTGCAGGTCCTTTACAACCTGACCGATACCTTCTGGCTCGGAAAGCTCGGCAGGGAGGAGCTGGCCGCGCCGGGAACGGCCTGGCCCCTCGTCTGGTTCTTCATGGCGATGGGAATGGGGTTCGCTACAGCAGGTTTCGCCTTCGTGAGTCAGTACGTCGGCGCTGGAAACTACGAGAAGGCCAACCGTTCCGCCGGGGCGCTCTACTCCCTTATGATGCTCTTCGCCATCGGCGTTGGGATATTCGGCGTGGTCTCTGCCCCATACCTCCTGAGGTTCATGGGGGTAAGTGACACAATTTACCCCTACGCCCTCTCTTACACGCGCGTCATCTTCGCGGGAATCCCCTTCTCTTTTACCCTCTTCGCCTTCAACTTCCTCCTGAGGGCGATAGGCGACACCAGAACGCCGGTTAAGATAAACATAGCGACGGTACTGCTCAACCTCGTCCTCGACCCCTTCTTCATCTTCGGCTGGGGGCCGTTTCCCAGGCTTGGCGTCGTCGGAGCGGCCGTCGCGACCATGCTCTCCAACAGCCTCGGCTCCATCGTCGGCGGCTATCTGCTCTTCACCGGAAAGGTGGGCGTTCACCTAACCCTTAAGAACCTCAAGCCAGACCCCTACTTCTACTCCCGCATCTTCCGCGTCGGCCTTCCCTCGAGCGTTGGAACTTCAACGACTGCTCTGGGCTTTGTAATCCTTACGAGAATCATCTTCACAATCGGAGAGCTCTACGGGCAGGCTCACGGAATAGAGAACTTTCAGGATGTGGCCTTCGCGACATATTCAATAACCAACAGGCTGACCAACTTCATGTTTGCGTTCTCCGACGGGGTAAGCATGGCCATGGGAACAATGGTGGGACAGGCCATCGGGGCGAAGCTCTACGAGAGGGCCAAAGAGATAGCGGAGAAGGCGATGGCAATCAACTTCACAATCCTCGGTGTTGGAACGCTCCTCTTTGCCCTCTTCCGCGTCCAGATTTTCAGCTTCTTCATCAACGACCCGGCTATAATAGCGGAGAGCGCCAAGGTCGTGAAGTACTTCTCCGCCTCGCTCCCGTTCTTTGGAATATTCTCCGCCGTTAACAACGTCTTCCAGAGCTCGGGTCACACGAAGAAGAGCATGCTCCTCAGCATGTTCCGCCTCTGGGGGCTGAGGCTTCCCCTCAGCTACGGCCTCGGTGTCCTGACAAGAGACACCACCGGGCTGTGGCTCGGAATGGGGCTGAGCAACGTCCTCGGCGCGCTGGTAGCGCTCGCGTGGTTCCTCCACGGCAGCTGGATGAGGGCTATAATCGAGGAGTAGCTTTAAATAGTAGCCCTTCGATGGCGGTCTGATAGGCCATGAAGCTCCAAGAAATGCGCGAGGAGATAATCAACGGGCCGATAGAAAGAACGCTCCTCAAGTTAGCCGGGCCCCTCATAGTAAACAACCTCGTCCAGGTCGTTTACAACATAACCGACACCTTCTGGCTCGGAAAGCTCGGCAGGGAAGCCCTCTCCGCGCCGGGCGTCACGTGGCCGATTATAGGAACGCTCATGGCCCTCGGAATGGGGTTCGCAACCGCTGGCTTTGCCTTCGTTGGTCAGTACATAGGCGCGGGGGAGTTCAAAAAAGCCGGCCGTTCGGCAGGAGCGCTTTACTCACTCATGCTCTTCTTCTCGGTTACAACGGCCATAGTGAGCGTCCTAATCCTGCCCTACGCGCTCCGCTTCATGAAGGTAACGCCAACGCTCTACCCCTACGCCAAGACCTACGCGACGATAGTCTTCCTCGGCGTTCCCTTCGCGTTCACGTACATGGCCTTTTCCGCCCTGATGAGGGCTTCTGGAGATACAAAAACACCCATGAAAATAACGCTCCTCACGGTTTTCCTCAACATAGTCCTCGACCCCTTCTTCATCTTCGGCTGGGGGCCCTTTCCCAGGCTCGGGGTTGCCGGGGCAGCACTGGCAACGGTCATAGCCAACGCCACCGGCGCAATAATCGGATTTTACCTCATGTTCTCGGGGAAGGTTGCGCTGAAGCTCAGCCTTTCCAATCTCCGTCCCGACTTTGAGTTCTACGGAAAGCTCTTCCGCGTCGGTCTCCCGTCTAGCGTCGGCCAGTCGGCGAACAGCTTCGGCTTCGTCGTTCTCACGAGGATTATAATGGGCTTCGGCGACGTCACGTACGCGGCCTACGTCATAACCACCCGCCTCGTCAACTTCCTGACGAGCATCTCACGCGGTATAAGCATGGCCATGGGAACGATGATAGCCCAGAACGTCGGCGCTGGAAAGTTCGAGAGGGCAAAGAGGATAGCGGAAAGAACGATGCTCGTCAACTTCACGATAGCGAGTTTAGCGGTTCTAATCATCGGAATCTTCCGCGTTCCAATATTCAAGGTCTTCCTCGACGACCCGAAGGTTATAGCCGAGAGCAAAATCGTCCTGGAGTACTTCCTAATCTCGGTGCCGTTCTTCAACGGAATCTTCATCGTCGTCAACAGAACCTTCAGCTCCGCGGGTCACACGAAAAAGAGCATGCTCCTCGGCATAATCCGCCTCTGGGGCCTCAGGATTCCGCTGAGCTACGCTTTCGGCTACGTCGGTGCGATAACGCTCCTCGGACTTACGATTCCGCTGGCGAAGCTCTTCGACTTTACAAGCAGGGGAGTTTTCTTCGGCATGGGGCTGAGCAACTTCATCGGGGCGTTGATAGCCCTCGTCTGGTTCCTCCGCGGTAGCTGGATGAAGGCAATAATCGAAAAAGAGGCAAAGGGAGAATCCAAGATGACCAAAGGTTATCAAGCAGAAGGCTAATAAAGGCTCGTCCCGAGTGGCGGACGGTGAGAGCATGAAGGCCGAAAGGTGGGAGGGCGTTTACTCCTTTGAGGACAGTCCATTTTTGATGGAGATTCTGACGGAACTGAGGGACGAGAGAACAGGGCCAATAGCCTTCAGGAAGGGCCTCGTCAAGCTCGGCCGCTACATGGCCTACGAGCTGACGAAGACGATGGAAACCGAGAAGGTTCCGGTCAAGACCCCGCTGGAGGAAACCGAGGGCGTAATCGTCAGGGACAGGCGCAACGTGGTCATAATAACCGTTCTCCGCGCGGCGATTCCTCTGATGGAGGGCCTCATCAAGGTGCTCGACCACGCGCGCGTTGGCATCGTCTCGGCATCGCGCGGAAAGGCCCCAAAGTTCGAGATTGAGATGAACTACGTCAAGATTCCCGAGATAAGGCCCGAGGATACTGTCATAGTTGCCGACCCGATGATAGCGACCGGCTCGACGCTGATTAAGGTCCTCGACGAGGTCAAGCGCTACGGGAAGCCGAAGCGCCTGGTTGTCGTTGGAGTGCTGGCGGCTCCTGAAGGAATAGAGAGGATAAAAAGTAGGCACCCCGAGGTTGAGGTGTTCGTTGCCAAGGTCGACAGGGAACTGAACGACAAGGGCTACATTCTTCCCGGCCTCGGCGACGCTGGCGACAGGGCCTTTGGAGCCCCGGTCAAGCTTCAGTAAAGCTTCCCGCCCTCTTCCCTCAGCTTCTCTTTCTCCTTTTCGAGCTTCTTCTTATCCTCAAAGAGCTTGGCCCAGTAGTGGTAACCTATCCGTCCGAAGAGAGTCGTCGCGGTGTTCATGAATCTCCCAGCGTAGGCCCCGATTAGTGAAGCGACGACGAGAAGGCCAACGAAGAAGCCCGCTTCGTCCCAGCTGTACCTGCCGAGCATGTGGAGACTGTAACCAAGGGCCCCCAGGATAAAGGCGAAAACACCCCCAACGAGAACGACGAGCAGAACCTTGTACCCATATCGCTCCATGAATAGGGCGAAGTCCATCTTCCCCACCAATTAAATTTTGAGGAGAACCGTTTTTACGTCTTTCGGTTGGGTCAGCCAGTGCCAGTCTCTTCATCCGGTAGCAATCCGACCGGTAAACGCTCGTCATCCCCCTGCTCTATCCTCCAGTGCCTTTTTAAACCCTGTGGAGAACAAGCCTCGGCCGATGACGAGCGTTAGCCACGCTGACGGTGATGAGAAGAGGGTTAGCCGAGGCCACTTCTCGATACAAACCTCAGAAACTCCTTCAGAAACTTCATTCCAGCTTTGTTATTCACCGCCTCTGGATGGAGTGATAGGAAGAACGTCCCGTTTATGTTAGCGTAGGCGCTCTCGGCGCTGGTTAGCTCGTAGGGGAGAAGGAACGAGGGCATGTACCAAGTGTACTCCCTGTTGTAAATCGGTTCAACGGTACCGTTCGGGAAGTAGATGAAGTCCTCGCCGATGACCGTTACATTGTGCCAGAGCAGAACAGATAGGGCATCCCTGGAGAGCGAGTAGCGCGGGGCGATGAAGTATTTCGGTGTGACGTTGAGATACGACAGGGCCTTGAGCCCGAGCTCAAGCTTTCTCTCGGCCGTACTCACGTTGCAACTGAATTCGTCGCCGATGTGGGTGTAGCCGTGGAGCTCGATGTGGTAACCTTTGCGCCTGAGCTCCTCAAGGAACTCCATGAACTCCCTATACTTCCAGATGGGCATCTCGCCCCCGTGGTCCGGAATCACGAAGAGGTAAGTCTCGTTCTGGAGACCGTACTCATCGATAACGGCCGTTATCTGCCGTAGCTGTGGAAGGTAACCGGGGCTGACGTCGTGAACGAGTATTGCAAAGCGCCCGAATACGGGAACGTATGCGGGTCGGGAAAGTGAGCTCGAGGATAGCAGAACCAGAGCGACAACGATGAGCGTTATGGCGTTCCTTAATGACTTCATCAAAGAAAGGGGGGAAGAATGCGTAAAAACCTTTCTAAAGGTGCTTTGAGAGGAAGTCCCTCACCCTGGCCTTCCACTCCTCCGGGTGGAACTTCAGCGTCCTGACGTGCGGCGCATCCGTGACCCACAGCTCGACGTCCTGGTTTACATTTTTGTTCCGTTCGTAGAACTCCCTCACTTCCTCGGGCCTTACGAGGGGGTCGTTTTCGCCGGCGATGAGAAGGAGCGGCTTTCTAACTTTATCCGCGTACTCGAGCATATTGAGCTCTTTGGCCCCGCTGAAGAGAACGGTAAACGGCTTGACGAAGGTGTAGAGCCACTCCGGGAGGTTTGCGAAGTACTTCAGGCCCCTCGCGCCGGTCTTGTCGAGGTAAATCGGGGGCGAGTCCGCGACACCGCAGGTGATTCCCTCGTCCTCGGCGAGGGCCCTTATGGTAACGACCGCACCCATTGAGAAGCCGATGAGGCCTATCTTCTCGGCCTTCTTAGGGTGGTTCTTCTTCAGCCAGTCCACGGCGGAGAGGACGTCAATCAGCTCCCTGTCGCCGACAGTGGTGAACTTCCCCTCGCTCTTTCCGTGGGCGCGGAAGTCAAAGACAAGGACGCTGTAGCCCTCTTTGAGCAGGAATTCGATAGTCTGCTTCATGTAAACCTCGTCCCACCTGCTCCTCGTGTAGCCGTGAAGGGGCATTACGACGGGGCCCTCGTTGGGAATCCACCAGGCACTGAGCTTCAGCCCGTCCTGCGTCTCGATTGTCACGTCCTCGTAATCGTAGCCGAGGTCCTTTGGTGTCCAGTCTCCGATGAAGCGCGGGGGTTTTACCATCTTGTAAGCAACAAACGCCGAAAATGCCAGGAACGCCACGATGAGAAGCGTGATGATTGCCAGTATCATACGCCATCACCCAACTCATCTAAGAGTTTTTCGAGCTTCTCTTTCAAAGGAGGCAAGTCCTTAACGACGGTTATCCACACAATTTCAGGATTAACACCAAAGTAACCATGGATAAGCCTGTCTCTCATACCTGCCATGGCCTTCCAGGGAATCTCGGGATGCTTCTCGCGAACTTCTCTGGGAACTGCCTTTGAGGCCTCTCCTATGATTTCAATGCATCTGATGACTGCATACACCGTTTTTTCGTCCCTAACGAAGTCCTGGAAATCGAGACCTTCTATGAAACGCTGGGCCTTTTCAATGTGTTCGATGATGTCTTTAATGTACAAATCATATCGTCTCATACCTTCACGGCCTCCCGTGAAACTTCGTCCCAGAGTTCTTTTCTAAGGGAGTTTTTTGGAACTACATCGACCTCAACTCCAAGAAGCTCTGAGAGATGAACCTGGAGCATCGATATCGTCAGCAGACCAACGGGCTGTTCAAACTCCACAAGAAGGTCAAGGTCACTGTCAGTTCTCTGTTCATTTCGAGCGTACGACCCGAATATTTCGATGTCTTTAACGCCGTAAAGTTTTCGAAGCTCATCAAAGTGCTCCCTGATTACACGCCTAGCGTCTTCAAGGGTAATCATACATCCCACCAGTTAAGGTTTTGAAAAAGAAAGTATTTAACCCTTCTCGGCCTCCAGGTTCTTCATGAACCAAATCATGGGCATCGCGAGGAGCACCAAGACGGCACCAAGCGGGAAGAGCACCCTGTAGTTCTCGCCGGCGAGCTGGACAATGGCCCCTCCAAGGATACCCGCAAGGAGAACCGGCAGCGAGCGCGTGGCCTCGAAGAAGCCGTAGTACCGACCGGTGAAGGCTTCCCTCTCGAACTTGGTCAGAAGGTCACCGATTACCGGATACGATGAGGCCATGAGGATTCCCCAGCCGATTCCCGCTATTCCGAGGGCTATCGTTATCTCGGTCTTCGTGCTTATGAACCAGCCCCAGAGCTGGGGGAGTGCGAAGATAACGCCACCGAGGACTATGCTGAGCCTCCTGCCGAGCTTGTCGTAGAGTATTCCTCCCGGGAGGGCACCGAGGAGGACGGTGACGTTGAAGAGGGCCATGAGGTAGAGGCCGAGGGAGGTTACGGCCTTGATGTTTTCCTCCGTCGCCGAGCCATAGAGGATGAACGCGAGTATTCCATAGAGGAAAATCGCTATGAACTCGAAGCTCATCCACCAGAGGGTTTGAGCGGCGTAGAACTTGAGGAAGTCCCGGTTTTCAACGATGCTCTTCAGGTAGTCCGCGAGGCTCTCGTTCTCCTCGATTTCAGGCGCCTCGGGCTCCCTAACAACGAAGTACACGAAGAGCGCCGCGCCGATTAGGAAAAGGGCGGTGATGAGGAATGGTATCTTGAGGTAGGGCGTCTGGGCGAGGGCCTTTATTCCCTCGTTTTCTCCAGTCATTGAGACGGCCTTGGCGATGAGGTAGCCGGCCAGGCCGAAGAGGAATAGGTTGCCTGCCCACTCCAGAAGCGTTATGACGCCGCTCGCGGTTCCCCTGTGGCCGCTCTCGACTGTGTCAGGCATGAGGGCGCGGTACTGGGCAGTGTAGATGTGCATCGAGAGGTAGAAGAAGCCGAGGGTCATGGCGAATCCCCACAGCGGAACGCCCATCGAGTAGGCGGTGTAAATCATGAGCACGGCGATTCCAGAGAGGATTCCACCGACCATGATAAACGGCCTTCTCCGCCCGTGCCTTGAGCGCAGGGTATCGCTGTAATAACCGAGCAGAACCGGGATGAAGAGGCCGATGAAGCCCTCAACGGCCAGGATAGTACCCTTGATGAATGCCGACTCGGTGTAACTTGAAAGCAACGGGAAAGAGAGCCCCTTGTTGAGGGACCAGCCCACGCTCCTGCTGAAGCCGAGCAGGGCCAAACCGAGCACAACACTCCAGCTGAACTTCTTCTCCACAGAGACCACCTCCGTCAATCCATATCCGGAACGTAGTCCAGTGCATCTCCCCGCGTGCGGACTACATCACCGCGTTTAACGAACTGCACTGTCACCAGCGCCAAGATGAAGAACACCATGGCGAAGGGAAGGAGCGTCTCATAACCTATAACATCGAGGAACGCTCCGGCAAGAGGAGGTGCGAGGAGATTAGCGGCCTGGCTGAAGAAGTAGTAGAGACCCGTGTAACCTCCAAGCTTCTCCTCGGTCGTCATGTCAACTACCATCGGCAACGAGTTGACGTTGACCATCGCCCAGCCGATTCCCCCGAGGAAGAACAGCCCCATGAAGGTCATTATAACAGGGTCAGAGAGGCTCGGGCTTGAGGGTCTTGACGTCTGTCCCACGAAGAAAGCCCCCAGCATTATTGCAACAACCATGAGGAGGCCGAGCGTTATTGTTCTCCTCCTCCCGAGCCTTGCCCCGATAAAGCCAGCTGGAATTGCAAAGAGCATAAAGCTTAAACTGAAGACGCCGAGCATAAACGCTCCGGTGCTCTCAATTTTCCTTGTCAGCTCGGTTTCCGGCGCACCCACTGGGATTCCATAGAGATGGTATTTGACGTAGCTCGTGAAGAACGTCTCAAGGGAGTTGAAGGCCACGAACCAGAAGAACACCGCGAGGAGAATGGCCAGAAGGCTCCTCTCGTGGCTGGCAAAGACGTCCTTGAGATTCTCCTTGAGCTCACCGAAGCTCTTGTGGGACGTTTCTGCCAGCAACTTCCTTAGACTAATCTTCTCGCCGGAAACGCGGAACTCTTCCGGCTCAGGGACGGCAAGAACAACGAGGAGGTTCGCCAAGAGCATTATTGCAGCACCGAAGTAGAAGGGGTAGGCGTAGTTCATGTCGTAGAGAACCTTGCCGCCGAAGTACGCCAGAAGCGCTCCAAGACCGCCCATGAAGTTGATTATTCCGTTGGCCTGGCTTCTCTTCTCGCTCGGAGTTATATCGGGCATGAAAGCAACGACCGGCGAGCGGAAGAGGGCCATGAAGAAGTTCATGAGGATTATCGTGCCCATGAAGAGCGCGAGGTTGCCGTGCTCTCTAGCTATTGGAATCAGCGCGAACATCAACGCCGCCGAAGGGGCGCCGAGGAGAATGTAGGGCTTGCGCCTGCCGAGCTTCGTCCGGGTCATGTCGCTGAGCGCGCCGAGGAACGGGAGCAGTAGAACCGCGAAGAGGTTGTCTATGGTCATGATGAAGCCCGTAACCGTTTTGCTCATGTGAAACGTGTCCTGGAGGAAAATCGGTATGTAAGCGTTGTAAAGGGCCCAGATTATGCTGATACCAAAGAAACCGAAGCCAAGGATGAATATCCTGCTGTATTTAAACTCCATGCCATCCACCCTCCAGTCGTGCATCTATATAGACTATAGTGTTATGGAAGAGGCTTTTAAGGCTTGTGAGTTCATTTTTGAGCGGTAGTAAAGATGACACCTTCGAACAATGAGCTCCAATTCATCCTCGGGCACAGAGGATTCAGGGGACACCTAGAAAACACACTACCGGCTTTCAAAAGGGCGTTAAGATACGCCGATGGAATAGAGTTCGACGTCAGGCTGACGGGAGACGGAAGGCTCGTGGTGCTTCACGACGGGGAGTTCAGTGCAGACGGGAGAAACTACAGGGTGGAAACGGTAACATACAGGGAACTCCTACGCCTTCACCCGCTCGGAAAACTCGTTCCAACCCTCAACCGGGTTCTGGAGCTCTCACCAAAAGTCATGAACGCAGACGTTAAGGACCCGAACGCGCTCTCGCTTCTGATTGGAGAGCTTGAACGGAAAAACTTTCTGGAGAGGACTGTCATATCAACGGACGACCTGAGTATCGCGATGAGCGCCATTAAGGAGTGTCCCGATTGCAGAGTGGGATTTTCAATAACCTGCGCCCTAAACCTGGGGCTAAGTCTAAGACAACTTAGGGGCATTTATTCAATCCATGTCCCCCTTGACCTCGCCCGGTACGTGGGAATGCGCGGTCTGCTGACACTTCTCAGATTATACCGCAGAAAAGGCCTCCAGGTTTGGCTCTGGAACTACAGGATGAACGAGCTCTCCCTCATCCCAACGCTATCCCACATCGTCAACGCGGTCATCTCCGATGACCCCGCGAGGCTGAAAAGGTTTTTATCGTTAAAGTTCAACCGGGGCAACACCGGAGGCGGTTAAAATGTGGGAAAGCGACAGGGTTATCGTTCTCGGCCATAGGGGCTGCATGGGGAAACTGCCCGAGAACAGCCTGCTGGCCTTTAAGAAGGCCGTTGAAGCCGGAGCAGACGGCGTTGAGCTCGACGTTTGGCTGACCAAGGATGGAAAGGTAGTGGTCATGCACGACGAGACCATAGACAGGACGAGCGACATGAGCGGAAGGCAGAAGGACATGACGCTTGAGGAGCTCAAGAAGGCCGACATAGGGCTTGGCGAGAGGATTCCAACGCTGGAGGAGGTTTTTGAAGCCCTTCCCGATGATGCCCTCATCAACGTTGAGCTCAAGGACAGGGACGCAGTTGAAGAGGTCGCCAGGATTGTGAAAGAAAACAACCCGGAGAGAGTTTTGATTTCGTCCTTCGACGTTGAAGCCCTTAGAGGATACCGCAGGTTCGACAAAGAAACCAGAATGGGACTTTTGATTGAGAGTGAGGACGTCCTGCCAATGGTTCCAAAGCTCAAGGAAGAGCTCAACCTCTGGTCGGTTAACGTCCCCATCGAGGCAATACCGGTTCTCGGTTTTGAAAAGACGGTTCAAGCCCTTGGCTGGGCCCGCTCCCTCGGGCTCAAGGTCGTCCTCTGGACCGAAAACGACGAGCTGTTCTACAAGGACGACAACCTGCTGAAGCTCAAGGGGCTCTTCGAGGTCGTGATAGCGAACGACGTCGAGAGGATGCTCTCCTACCTCAAGAACGCTGGACTCAGGTAAACTTTTTAAGGTTTTTCATTTTACTTTCCCCGGTGGGGTAAGTGGAGAGGGCCGTTTACCTGCTCATCATAATCGTTGCACTTCTCTCGGTTTCCCTTACAGTCCCATCCCACACGTACTCCCCACCTTACGCGGGCTTCTTCGGGAGCACCATCAATACCTATGAGAAACCACCAAGATGGGTCGGCTACGTTGAGTGCACCGCGGACACGAGTTCCTACTACAGCTACGTAGTGAACTGGACGCTAAGATATCCGCACGACTACGGCGTCTCCGAACCCGGGGTGTTCAGAACAACGATTCTTGTGAGGAACTGGAGCAGATTTTTTGAGGAGATGCCCTCGGGGTGCCACGTCCTCGGACGGAACTCGCTCAATTACGATGACAAGCTTTATAGGGCGTCGGAGAGGCTCAAGAACCTAACCGCCGGCACGCCAGACTACGAAAAGCTCAAACCGTTCTTTGGCTTTGCGAGTTCTCCGGAAACGCCCGTCAACGTGACGGGGGTTAAGATTACAGTCTTTTCCACAGGCCCGATGAAGCCAGTGAAGCTACCGTTCGTGATAACCTGGCTGGGGATTCTAATTGTTGGTATCGCAGGAGCCCTCGTGAGCTATAGGCGGAGCAAATCCCTTCTCGCGGTCTTCCTTATCACGGTTATTCTGAGCGCCATCTTCTTCGAGGAGTACATTCAAATGGAAAGAAAAATCTCCGGAACGGCGGAGGCGTTTAACGAGCTACTGACCCTGAACTCCACCAGCGGATGGTGCACCGAGATAGGAGGTGCTCAGGGGGATTTCAGCTCCCGCGATGATGTCAACTGGTTTCTCAAAACAGTAGAGAAGAACAACGCAACTGTAAGTTCGGTCAGATGGGAGGACACGGTTCTGAGAATCCACGTTAAGGTGAATATGAACAACTACAAGAGAATCATTGAGGCGTTTAAAGAGAGGGGCTGGGAGACCTCGGTGATTGACTCCGAATACCTCAATGCCCTCCTTGAAGAGAGACACGGGACACGGGAGATAAACGAGACATTAACGACGCTTGAAAAATATCTGCCGTATCTAACCCCTGACGAGAGGAAAGCCGTCGAGGATTATATGGCCAACCTAAACGAGACACTTCACCAAGATAGAGACCAGAAGAACTTATGCATAGCAGTTTTTGCCACTAACCCCGAGGCGATAATCCCAGACTACGGGGGCCACTCCGATTTCCTGGCCAAATTTGCCCTCGTTGCCGTGTTTGTGGGGCTCGCGCTGGGGAGGCGCCGGGGCGATGAAACACAATAAGACCATCTTCATTTGCATCGTTGCCCTTCTGTTTATGGTGCTCGCGACAGCCATTCCACCGGAGAGGTACTCCGGCCCGGGCGACCGTTTCATTCCCACCAATGGGAAGTTCAACAAAATCCTTCACTCACTCAACGCTACAAGCCTCTGGAACTGCACCCCCAAGGCGTCAATGGTCGTCGAGTGCAGGGTTTATACCGAGGGTGAGCTCAACGGGACGTTATCATTCTTCAAGAGCCTCCCCCACGACAGCATCGTTCTATATGCGGGAGAAGGGGGTTCATTTAACGTCATTCTGACGGAGGAAAAAGGGTTCAAAGAAAAACTTCCAAAAACATGCAAGCCTATTAACCAAAAGGCCACGGCAATAACGGTAAGCCAAACCGAAAGGAAAAAGCTAATGGAGAAGCTCCGGGCGCTTGGGGAGCTGGAGACTGTTATAAAGAATCCGGCAGAAAAGGCGATTGTTCAAGAAAGAATAATTGAGCTCGAATACGCACTCGGCATAAGGGGAAGAGAGAACGTGTGCAATATTACCTCCGTGGACGTAAACATCCTGTATCCTCCCAAGAAGAGCAACGTACCATTGATGGTCGCCCTCTGGATGGGTGCGGGTCTCGCAGGACTCATCGGCATCGTCTTAGTGAGAAGAGGACGGCTGAGAAGGGTTGATTACATACCGTTCGTGGTTTTCTTAACCCTCTCCCTGTTCTTTTTAGGAGTATACACCCACTACACCTTCAAGGAAAGGAGCGAAGAAAGGGGAATCAAAGAACTAACGGCACTGAACAAAACCAACGCAACGATAAGTCCTTCCCCGTATTTCCTAGCCGTTTATGGAGCTCTTGAATGGGAAAGCGATGCGAAGAAATTTGAAACCCTTGTAAAGAGGTTCAACTTAAGCGTTCGGGTTGAGATTGTCGGAGAATCTATACTCGCGGAGGGAACGCTCCCCCTAAATGACCTTGAAGCGTTTAAGGAAACTACCCGTACTGTAGGATTCTACGTTGGAACCTGGCTCAATGACACGGAGAATTATGACGAGCAAATACGGAAGCTCGAAAGGATTAACCGGATAATCATGGCCCATTTAGCGGATATATCCCCGGAAAGCAGAGAGGTACTGTCCGAAATTATTGAAGAGAACAGAAAGGCCGTCCAAATGCTAAGGGCAGGAAAGAATCTTGTGTTCATTCAAATACTGGTGGACTCCTCCCACTCCCCAAGCCCGAGTGATTACCATCATATTTCCAAAGTACTCTCGTCGCTCGGTGCTCTCGTGGGGGTTTCATACCTTGTTGCATCGGAAGATAAACGAAACCGTTAATACCTCCAGTGCAGAGGTTCAACCTCGGTGGTCGTATGGAGCGCTACGTCCTATCACTGGATGAGGGAACTACCTCAGCCAGGGCGATAATCTTCGACAGGGAGAGCAACGTAATAGGAATCGGACAGTACGAGTTCCCCCAGCACTATCCCAAGCCCGGCTGGGTAGAGCACAATCCGGAGGAAATCTGGGACGCGCAGTTCAGGGCCATCAAAACCGCTCTTGAGAGGGCGAAGGTGGAGCCGGGCCAGATAGCGGCAATCGGTGTTACAAATCAGAGAGAAACTACGATAGTCTTTGACCGCGACGGAAAACCGCTCTACAACGCGATAGTCTGGCAGTGCAGGAGAACGGCCGAGATGGTCGAGGAGATAAAGCGCGAATACGGGGACGTGATAAAGGAGAAGACCGGCCTCGTCCCCGATGCTTACTTCTCCGCGAGCAAGCTCAAGTGGCTCCTCGACAACGTTCCAGGTCTAAGGGAGAGGGCGGAGAAGGGCGAAGTCCTCTTCGGAACCGTTGACACGTTCCTAATCTACCGCCTCACTGGCGAGCACGTAACCGATTACTCCAACGCCTCAAGGACGATGCTCTTCAACATAAAGAGGCTCGACTGGGACGACGAGCTGCTCGAAATCTTCGGGATTCCGGAGGAGGTCCTGCCCGAGGTGCGGGAGTCGAGCGAGGTCTACGGCTATACCAAGAGGGAACTCCTTGGGGCAGAGATTCCGGTGAGCGGCGACGCCGGTGACCAGCAGGCGGCTCTGTTCGGGCAGGCCGGCTTTGAGACCGGAATGGTGAAGGCCACCTACGGAACGGGAAGCTTTATCCTCGCCAACACGGGAAAGACTGTCCGCTACTCAAACAACCTGCTCACGACAATAGCATGGGGACTCAACGGAAAAGTCAGCTACGCCCTCGAGGGGAGCGTCTTCATAACCGGTGCCGCCGTCCAGTGGCTCCGCGACGGAATAAAGATTATCAAGCACGCCTCTGAAACGGAAGAACTTGCAAGGAAGCTCGAGAGCAACGAAGGGGTGTATTTCGTCCCGGCTTTCGTCGGCCTTGGTGCCCCGTACTGGGACCAGTTTGCGAGGGGGCTGATAATCGGCATAACGCGCGGAACCGGCAGAGAGCACCTCGCGAGGGCAACTCTGGAGGCGATAGCCTACCTGACGCGCGACGTCATAGAGGAGATGGAGAAGCTTGTCGGGATAAAGGAGCTCCGCGTTGACGGCGGGGCAACGGCGAACGACTTCCTGATGCAGTTCCAGGCGGACATACTGAACAGGCGCGTCGTCAGGCCCGTAGTCAAGGAAACCACCGCGCTCGGCGCGGCGTATCTGGCTGGACTGGCCGTCGATTACTGGGAGAGCCTCGAGGAGATAGAGAGCCTCTGGAAGGCGGAGAAGGTGTTCGAGCCTGGGATGGACGAGGAAACAAGGAGAAAGCTCTACCACGGCTGGAAGGAGGCGGTAAAGAGGGCTATGGGCTGGGCGAAGGTCGTTGGGGTCTGACGAAAGGGTTATTACTGTTTCCTCCAATTATTTTCAGGTGGGAACATGGAGACAGTCGAGGCCGTCTACGAGAACGGTGTTCTAAAACCCCTAAAACGGGTGAATCTCAAGGAAGGTGAGAAAGTAACCGTTGTCATAAAGCGGGACGTCCTGAAGCTTGCGGGAAGTGTTAAGAGAGCTGTTAGCGTTGAGGAGCTGGAGGAGGCTTACCATGAGTACGTTCTCCACAGGGGAAAGGGTCTTCCTTGATACCTCTTTCATCTTGAATTTCCTTTTCGGAGACGAGAGGGCAGTGATTGCACTTGAAAAAATGATTGACGAAGGAACGAGGTTCTACATCAACCCAACAGTCATTGGTGAGGTCTGGTTTCAGCTCATGGCTAACGAGTACGTGAAAAAGCATGGAAGGTACTCAACCTACGGCATAAGAGAAAAAGTCGGAGAAATTAAAGAAGCCATCAACGTGGCCGATGAGTTCTTTAGTGCACTTCCCGAGCTTGAGGTAGTTGAGATAACGGAGAGAACCGTGGAAATTGCACGGAGACTAATTGAGGAACACAACCTGCTTCCCAACGACGCTATGATTCTCGCCTCATGTATTCAGTACGGGATTAAGATGATTGCCACCTTTGACTCTGATTTTAAGAATGTTCCAAACATTGAAACCCTGCCATGATAAATGAACATCTCCGTCCATCCGAACCCTGTCCTGCCCTGTCCTTTTTTCTAATGCGCTTAAGAGTTCTTTCCTCGCCTTTTCGCCAAACTAAAGGTTAAGGAAAGCTTTAAAACATCCAAAACCCTTTCTCACGTTAAATCGAGGTGAAGGTTATGAAGACGAAAGTCGCTATAATAGGGGCAGGAATTAGCGGGGCGAGCATAGCGAGGGTTCTCAGCAGGTACGAGAACCTCGAAGTCCACCTGATAGAAAAAGCTCCTGATGTTGGCTGGGGAGTGAGCAAGGCCAACACGGCTCTGATTCACGGCGGCTACGACGACGACCCCGAGAAGTACCCGACGAGGGCCAGGCTGTGCATAAGGGGAAACAGGCTCTGGCACCAGTGGGTCAAGGAGCTTGAGATTCCGCACGTCTGGAACGGGACATTGATAGTCGCGACGAAGGATGAGGACTTCGACGAGCTCGAGAGGCTTTTGGAGCGCGGAAGGAAGAACGGCGTTCCGGAGATGAGGCTCGTTGATAAGGAAGAGCTCTTCCACCTTGAACCCAACCTCACGAGGGAAGCGATTGGAGCTTTATGGGTTCCAATAGTGGGCCAGATTGGGCCGATTCCGGCCGTTATCGCGATAACCGAGAACGCCGTTGCGAATGGCGTGAAAACGCACCTCGAGACGGAGGTCACTGGAATAAAGGTCGAGAACGGTGAGGTCAGGGGCGTTGAGACGAAGGACGGCTTCATCGAGGCGGACATCGTTATCAATGCAGCGGGTCTTTACGCGGACAAAATAGCGAGAATGGTGGGTATAGACTACTTCGAAATCCACCCGAGGAAAGGTGAGTACTGGATTTTTGACGACGACGTTCCCGGGCCGAAGCGCGTCCTCTTCCCGACGCCGACGCCGATAAGCAAGGGAATAGTTGTAACCACCGAGATTTCCGGCCATCTGATGATAGGGCCGAACGCCCAGGACTTACCGCCGGAGGAGAAAGAAAACCTCGCCACGACCAAGGAGGGCCTTGAGCAGGTCTGGGAAGGGGCCAAGAAGCTCTGGCCGCAGCTGCCCCCGAGGAGCAAGGTAATCAGGACCTTTGCAGGTCTAAGGCCCGAGCCGACGGGAGGGGACTTCATAATCAAGGCGGAGGAAGAGGTCTGGGGCTTCATCAACGTCGCTGGAATACGCTCACCTGGCCTGACGAGCGCCCCGGCGATAGCCTACGAGGTTGCCGAGATAATCGAGCGCGACCTTGGAATCGAGCTGAAGGAAAAGGAGAAGTGGAACCCCTACAGGAAGGAAATCAGCCACTTCTTCATGATGACGCCCGAGCAGGTGAACGAAGCCGTAAAGAAGAATCCATCCTATGGAAAGATAGTCTGCAGGTGCAACAACGTCAGCGAGGGCGACATCCTTGAGGCCATAGAGAGAATGAAGTTCATAGGCGTTAAAACGCCGAGCGTTGATTCCGTCAAGTTCAGAACCAAAGCTACAACGGGAACCTGCCAGGGAAGCTTCTGCAGGCCGAAGATTGTCCAGCTTTTGGCGAAGGAATACGGAGTCGAGCCGTGGGAAGTTACGCTGAAGGGTAAGGGAAGCGAGATTGGAATAGGAGACGTCAAGGTTCTCCTCAGGGGGGATGCCTGATGTTCCCGAGGATTCCGATGCTGAGCTACGACGTCGTTGTCATCGGTGGCGGTCCTGCGGGAATGGCGGCCGCTATTAAAGCCAAAGAACTCGGACTGAAGGTTTTGCTCCTTGACGAGAACGACTACCTTGGAGGAATACTCCCCCAGTGCATTCACCCCGGCTTCGGCCTGCACTACTATAAAGAAGAGCTGACAGGGCCCGAGTTCGCCTCGCGCCTCGCAAAGAGGCTGGTCGAGCTTGGGGTGGAGTACAGAACGGCGGCAAGGGTTCTCGAGATTAAAAACTACTCCGACCTCGAGAAGGTCGTAATCTTCACGTCGCCGAGCGGGGCTTATCAGGCTTGGGCGAAGGCCGTAATCTACGCCGCGGGAGCGAGGGAAAGGCACGCCTTCGAGATTGGAATCGTCGGCGACAGGGTTTCGGGAATCTACACGGCCGGAGAGGCCCAGACGCTGATGGATATCTACGGAATAATGCCCGGCAAGGAGATAGTCATCGTGGGTTCCGGCGACGTTGGGCTGATAATGGCGCGTCGCTTTGCTCTCGAAGGCGCGAAGGTTAAGGCCGTTGTCGAGCTGATGCCCTATCCCGGAGGACTGGCGAGAAACGTGATGATTCTCAGGGACTTTAACATACCCCTCTACCTCAGTCACAAAGTCGTGGAAGTCCGTGGAAAGGGCCGCGTTGAGAGGGTAAAGGTTGTCAGGGTTGATGAGAACCTCAACGAAATCTCCGGGAGCGAGTTCTGGATTGAGGCGGATACGTTGATAATATCGGCCGGCCTCGTCCCGAGCGTTAAAAAATTGAAGAAGATAGGCGTTGAGATTGACCCCTCAACTGGCGGGCCGGTCGTGAACGACAGGCTGGAAACCAGCGTCCCGGGAATATTCGTTGCCGGGAACTCGCTCCTGATAAACGACCTCGTTGACTACGTCGCGGAGCAGGGCGAGCTGGCGGCGGAGGGAGCCAAAGAGTTCATCGAGAACGGGGGAATCGAGAGCAGGAAGTGGGTTAAGGTGGAGAAGGGCGAAAACGTCCGTCTGCTGGTCCCGCACTACCTCAGTGGAGACAGAGACGTCTACCTCTATCTGCGAGTATCTAAGCCGATGGAGGACGTTGAGCTTAGAATTCCGGAGATAGGCAAGAGGATGAAGCTCCCGGTGGTCAAGCCTGCCGAGATGCTGAGGATAAAACTGAAGGCAGGGGAAATCAGGAAGGCCGAGAAGCTCACCGTGGAGGTGGTGAAGGCATGATATACCGCTTCACATGCATCGTCTGCCCCCTTGGATGTTCAATCGAGGTCGAGGTGGAGGACGGAAAGGTCAAAGAGGTCAGAGGATGCACCTGCCCGCGCGGTGAGGAGTGGGCGATTCAGGAAGTCACCAACCCAAAGAGGGTCGTGATGAGCGTCGTGCCGGTTGAAGGGGGAGCCTTGCCCACGGTGAGCGTCAAGACGGCCGAGCCGGTGCCGAAGGAGAAGATACCGGAGCTCATGAAGTTTCTAGCGAAGCTCAGGCTCAAAGCGCCGGTGAAGGTCGGAGAAACTGTTGCGGAGTGGGAGGGAATAAAAATAGTGGCGACGAGGGGAGCTTAGTCCCAGAGTCCATCAAAACGTGGGGCGTTTTCCACCCCTTTCGGCTTTTCTATTACCACGGGCTCGTTAATCTTGTTGAGGGCCTCGCTGTCGTGAACTATCACGTGCACTGGAATCGTGTCGTTGGTGAGTGGATGGGGGATATTGAGGGTGAGGTCAAAGTATGTCTCTATGTAGTAGGGAGTGCCATCCTTCTTGAGCTTCACGAGAACCCATCCCGCGTGGGTCTCGACGGTGCCGTTTATCTGGAAGAGCCTGTCCAAGGCATAAGTTCTTCCCGTGGCGTTGGCGAACTGCTCAAAAGTAACGTTGAGTTTGAACTGGTAACCGCCATCAACGGGCATTATGCTCACGTTGGTCGAGTTGAGGATTGCCCGTATCGCGTCGAGGTTGTAAGAGCCGGCGCCGGTTTCCTGATTATCGGTGGCGTTGTACCACTTGCCGTCAACTTTTAGGTAGGTGTCGTTGCCTTCAATATAAACGGGCCAGTTGAACGTCATGTTAAGACCACTATAGTAAACCCAACCGGTGTAGTTGCCGAGGGCCCTTTTCTTCACGCGGTCCATCATAGCGTTTATCCTGAAGTGCATGGTCATGTTGATGGTGGTATTGTCGTCAGGTATCGTGAAGTCCATGGCCATCGTGAAGTTCTCATCATAATGGGCCGTTTTTATGTTCTTTATGGCATTGATGACCTTCTCCTCGGTTAGGCCGGTGCTTTTACCAACACATCCAGCGGCGAGGACAACAATCGCAACGAGGAACAGCGAGAGGGCAACCTTCCTCATCACTACTACCCCCACTCGTTTTCAGATGGGAAAGGAGAATCGAGTTTAAATACTTTTCGATTGAGGAAAAATTGAAAATCGTACTGGATAAAACACCGTCATTGTAAGTGATTACAACCAGGGGAATATCGTTCATGAGAGAGAAGAAAGAGGTTAATGCCACTCCCCGAGAACCGTAAAGTTGCCCGTCAACAGGCCCTCACTTCCCCCAGCAGAGGTGTAAGTTCTCTGCTCGAAAACACCCCCAAGAGGTCTCCCGTTGGAATCCACACTAAGAACAAGCCTCATACTGAGCTTTGTGGTTATAATATAGGGGTTTTCGAGCGGGCCGGCGTTCACGGTCTCCGTTCTGTTGAGCTGGAACGTTAAGTGATAAATCCCATCTGAACGCGTGATGTTTACAAGCTTCCCGTTCTGGGCGACGTATCTGATGAAGTTCAAAACGTTCCACTCAATCCACGCACTGTTGAAGGCTAAATCTCTGAGAAAAGTATCGTTGGTCTCGGGGTTCAAAACAACGGCGTACTCCCTTCCATCCCTGGTTATCCTCCAGGACGCGCTGGAGTTCTGAAAGTTCATACAGGCGTAAACCGATTTCTCTGAAAGCCCGTTGGTAACGTTTGCAGTCCAGCAGATGGAATCGGGACTGTAGCTGGTGAGTGCTTCAATAACCTCCCCAGAAGTGAGGGTTCGAGTGCTGGAAGATGGCTGGAACGGCACGAACGAGGAGGTAAGAAACGTAAGGAGAAAAACAACAAAAACCGCCAGGAGAACGCGTTTCATCAGTTACCCCCCGAATTTCTGGAGGAAAATCTTCAAATCTGTTTTGAAGGGCTCCTCGGCGCGCTGAATTTCCTCATTCAGAAGCTGGAGGAAGTTCTCCTCGTCGGTCGCCTCCTCCCAGAGTCTCCTAACAAGGTTCTCCAGCCTGTCCCAGTACTCCACGTAGGGGCGGGCTTCAAAGAGGGCCCTTTCAAGCTTTTCGTCGTTCTTCACCGCCATCCCCTCCTGACGAGGTAATACCAGAACCTCTGCCTGTCTTCTTCCTCTCCCAGGATGAGGAAGTAGCGGAGGATTGAGAGGTTCACGAGGAGGAGGAATATCAGCATTATGTTGTAGGCCGGAACAGTCGCGCTCAGGAATGCAAAGTAGTCCCAGGTGAAGTGAAGGAGTATCGCAAGGGCGTAGAACTGAGCAAGGGAATCAACCTTTCCCTCAGCTTTTAGGCCGTAGCCGACGCCGATTATGGCAGTCCAGGTGCCGTGGGCGAAGGGCGTCAGGAATGCTCTCGTCAGCGTTACCGCGACGCCCCAGCCAAGGCCGTAGAGGAAGTTTTCAGTGGCGGCGAAGCCGAGACCCGCTGCGACTCCGTAGACGAGACCGTCCATTATGCCGTCCATCTGACCGGCCTTGTAGGGGAACCTGACCGCGAGGGCCTTAGCCGGCTCCTCAACGAGACCGGCGACGAGGGCAACGTAAAAGGCCGTCGTGGGCAGGATTGGCTGTATGAGCCCGCCGATGGTGAGAATGCTCTCGAGGATGTATGCGATGCCAACCGAGAGCGTTGCCCCAAGAAGAAACGTCGTTATGACGTAGCGCTTCGGTTCTGGCTCGTACTTATCCTTGTGATAGAAGTACCAGAGTATCGCGAGTGCCGGAGCGTAGGCGAAGAACAAAAGCGTTGTCAGCACGTCCATCGCTATCACCCATGAGGGTAATCTTTGAGGGGTTTAAACTTTTCGTCACAGCCGTGAGAGGGCTGTCCTAAGGCTGGAGAGCCGTCCAAAATCCAGGAGTTCATTACCAACGGGTACAAGAACCCTGAAGTCCTCACTATAAAACCTGAGGAACGGCGATACAATCTCCCTGAGGACATCGTTGCCGTAGGCCCAGGGGCTGAACGCGGGCAGGACTATGAGTTTCTCGCCGAGGAGAAAGGCCGGAACCTTAACGATGGCCCCAACCTCGTCCCTGAGCCTTATCGCCGGGTGCTCGTGGCCGATTATGAAGCGCTCGCCTTCAACGACCTTGTGGCCGTGAACGAGCTTCCACCTTCCGAGCTCAAGTTCATCAACGACCTCAACGCCGAGTTCTCTAAGCCAGAGCGTTCCAACGTCGTGGTTCCCCCTGACGAGGACTATCTCTTCAACGAGCGGATTAATCTCTTCGAAAAACGCCTTGAGCTCCGCCCTCTCGCGCCACTCAGGGATGAAGGAATGCTTCAGGTCGCCGTTTATGATTAGCCTCTTCGGCCTTTCGCGCCTTATTAGACCCTTTAAATCTCCGACGACCTCGTGGAAGACCCTGGGGAGGTAGAACCCCTCCCTGGCCATCGCTATCTCGTAGCCGAGGTGCAGGTCGGCTATGATGAGGTTTTTCCCGAGGAGCAGTGCCTTCTCAGGAAGGGGCTTTGGTTCCATGGTTTTAGGTTCGTTTAAATGCTTTTAAACTTTGTTAGGGAAACCGAAAAGGTTTTAAGTCCGTCCACCAAGGTAACAATGGTGAGTAAAAATGGCCTACATTGGGTTTGCGAGGAGTCCGCACGGGCCCGCGAGGACATACGAACTGATTCTTGAGGAGCTAAGGAAAAGGGGGTTCCGCGTTGATTTCTCAAAGCACCACTGGATGGGGGACGTTCCATTCGGGCTCGTCATCGCGGAAACGGATAACGGGAAAATAGCGGTCAGGTGGAACCTTGGGCGGGAATTCAGCCTCAAAATCGAAGAGGTAAGCGACGAGGACTGGGATGAGTTTGTGGAGGACACCCTGGAGTACCTCAGCGGCGATTGATGTAGTGGATTCCGGTTTCGTTCACCATTTCTTTGACCGCCTCAAGGCCCAGGAGCATGTAGTTTTTGTCCATAGGCGGCGCTATGTAGCCGATGTAGGAGCCGTTCACGAACTTCCAGCTACCAAGCTCGACGAAGTAAACCTCATCGCCGGTTGAGGAGCTCTTGCTCGTCCAAACGACTATTGAGAGCGTGTCAATTTCCTGACTGAAGTTAACTGCAAGGTAGCCGTAGCCAAGGTTCCCCTCGCATTCGGTATCGTTCGTTTCGAAGCCAAGGGCTTTCAACGTTCCAGCATCTATTTCATAAACGGTGAGCACTCCAGTTGGTGTAAAGTTGTAAACGTACGCAACGGAGCAGTCATCGAGGAGCCTGTCCCCGATGGTGAACTGCCACTTTCCCTCTGGAGGTGAAGGGCCGAGGTAAATCGCCGTAACGTTAGGGGGTGCAGGAGTTATACCACCCATGAGGTCCTTCCACCAAGGGCCTATGGAGAGGACTAGTATCGCAACAAACGCGACCAGTGAGAGTATCACTACCCTGCTCTTGAAGGGGCTCTTCATGGGCATCCTCCAAAGGTAGTTGGAGAACATCCTAAAAATAGTTTATCATTCTGGATGTTTTCTCTTTCGGACGTTCTCAATCACATCGAACAGGCTCCACAGGTCCCTTATGACGTGAAGGTGCGGGATTAGGGCGAGCTTCTCGCGGTTCTTCTCGACGAAGCGAGCGGTGAACGGGAAGTAGTACCACACGAACTCCGTGTTCTCGTCGCCTCTGCCGATGAAGCGCCAGGGCTTGTCGTCCACCCAGATGAAGGTCTCGTTCCCGTACTTTTCGCGGACGAGCTGAAAGGCCTCGTCGAGCGTCATCTCCCTGCCAAAGACGATGACGTCGTCGAAGAGGTCGTAGAGGCCGGCCATCTTCAGCCGTTTGACCTTCATGCCGTCTATGAAGTCCTCTGCCGAGAAGGAGATGACCGTGTGGCCCTCCTCCTTGAGCTTTTTAAGTAACTCCGGGGCGTCGTCTATGGGCTGACTAAGCTTCGCCCTCTCGATGAACCACGTCTCGAAGAACTTCGTCCGGAGGAAGAACGGCGGTTTGTGGGTCTTTTTATGGCCACCAAGGCTCGGTCTCTCGAACTGGAGCTCGATTCTCGTCAGGAGCTTCGCCCACAGCCCCTTTCCAGGGAGCCAGCGGTAGCGCTTCTCAAGTGCCCGCTTAAAGGCCTCCTCTATGCAGGAGTAGCTGTCCACGAGCGTTCCGTCGAAGTCGAAGCCGATTATCATGCCCATCCCCCACGAAGTTATCGGGCCGGCTTTAAGGCTTTCGATGTACATGGCTGTACTAATGTACAGGAGCACAAGGCATATAATCTCAGGGGAGTACTTCAAACGACCGTCTTAACCTTTCGAGGTGGTTGCCATGGGAAAGCACTACCTTCCCAACCTCGCCCAGAGGGATGAAATGCTGAAGGAAATCGGCTTCAGTTCAATTGACGAGCTCTTCTCCGACGTTCCCGAAGGAATGGTCAAAGAGTTCAACCTCCCGGAGGGAAAGAGCGAGTACGAGGTCTTCCTTGAGCTCAACGAGGTCCTCTCAAAGAACAAAACCGTCCTCGAGATGCCGAGCTTTCTCGGAGCTGGAACCTACTTCCACTACGTCCCGGCTCACGTTAAGTACCTCATCGAGAGGAGCGAGTTCCTGACCGCCTACACCCCCTACCAGCCCGAGATAAGCCAGGGGATGCTCCAGGCGCTCTTCGAGTACCAGAGCATGATGGCCGAGCTCTACGGCCTGCCGGTAGTCAACTCCTCGATGTACGACTGGGGGACGGCGATAGCGGAGGCCGCTTTGATGACAGTTAGACTCCACAGGGGCAAGAGGAAGCGCTTCGTGATTCCCAAGGCGATAAGCCCGGAGAAGAGGGCCGTCATAGAAACCTACACCCGCGGTGCGAACCTTGAGATAGTCGAGGTTCCCTGGGACGAGAACGGCCAGCTCGACATCGAGAATCTCAAGGAAGCCGTTGAAAACGCGGCCGGAGTTTACGTCGAGATGGCCAACTTCTTCGGTCTCGTTGAGGAAAACGTTAAGGAGATAGGCGAGATAGCCAAGGAAGCCGGTGCCTACTTCGTCGTTGGGGCCGACCCGACGATGCTCGGAATCTTTGAGGCGCCGGGCGAGCTTGGGGCGGACATAGCGGTCGGCGAGGCATCTTACCTCGGCAACCCCATGAACTTCGGCGGGCCAAGGGCCGGTGTTTTTGCAGTCAGGGACGACAAGAAGCTCATCCGCCAGATGCCGGGCAGGATAATCGGAATGACGAAAGATGCTGACGGAAAGAGGGCCTTCGTCATGACGCTCCAGACGAGGGAACAGCACATCAGGCGCGCTAAAGCTACGTCGAACATCTGCTCCAACGAGGCACTCGTTGCCGTTGCTTCCGCCATACACCTGGCCAGCCTCGGGCCGAAGGGCCTGAAGGAGCTCGGCGAGGTCATACTCAAGAACACCGCCTACTTAAAGAGGAGGCTGAGCGAGGTTGCCGAGATTCCCTTTGAGGGCCTCTACTTCAAGGACGTGCCGGCTCGCTTCGGAAGGCCCTACGGCGAGATACACGAGGTCCTTCTCGCGAGGGGAATCCACGGTGGCTACTACATCGGGGAGCACTTCCCTGAGCTTGGCGAAACCGCGCTCTTCTCGGCGACCGAGACGACGAGGAAGGAATGGGTTGATGCCCTAATCGAGGCCCTCAAGGAGGTGGCCTGAATGTTCCGCCAGGCTAAGTGGGACGAACCCCTCATCTTCGAGCTTTCCCGCGAGGGAAGGGTCGGCTATACGTTGCCGAAGCCGATTGAGGACGTTGATGTCGAAATCCCGGAGAAGCTCAAAAGGAAGAGCACTCTCAACCTTCCCGAGCTGAGCGAGCCAGAGATAGTGAAGCACTACACCCGCTTAAGCGAGATGAACTACGGCGTCGATTCCGGTATCTACCCGCTCGGCTCGTGCACCATGAAGTACAACCCCAAGATAAACGAGGAGATAGCCGGTCACCCCGGGGTCGCCTACGTTCACCCCTACCAGGATGAGAGAACAGTTCAGGGCGCGCTTAGGATAATGTGGGAGCTGGAGCAGTGGCTCAAAGAGATAACCGGCATGGACCGCTTTACTTTACAGCCGGCAGCGGGAGCGAACGGCGAGTTTACAGGTGTTTCAATAATAAGGGCCTACCACCTTGACAACGGCGAACCGCAGAGGGACGAGATGCTCGTTGCCGATTCCGCCCATGGAACGAATCCGGCCAGCGCGGCGATGGCCGGCTTCAAGGTCATCGAGATTCCCTCGACGGAAGAGGGGACGATGGACCTGGAGGCCCTTGAGAACGCCGTGGGCGAGAGGACGGCTGGATTGATGCTCACTAACCCCAACACCCTCGGCATCTTCGAGGACGAGATACTCGAGATAGCGAAGATAGTCCACAAGGCCGGTGGACTTCTCTACTACGATGGTGCCAACTTAAACGCCGTCCTCGGAAAGGTCAGACCTGGAGACATGGGCTTCGACGTCGTTCACCTCAACCTGCACAAGACGTTCTCGACACCGCACGGTGGAGGAGGGCCGGGAAGCGGACCAGTCGGAGTTAAGGACTTCCTCAAGGACTACCTGCCCGTTCCGCTGGTGGGTTACGATGGGGAGCGCTACTACCTCGACTACGACGTGCCCAAGAGCATAGGGAAGGTGAAGGAGCTCTACGGCAACTTCGCGGTCATGGTGAGGGCTCTCGTTTACCTCAAGGTCATGGGCAGGGACGGACTGAAGAACGCGAGCGAGATAGCTGTTCTCAACGCCAACTACCTGACGAGGAAGCTTTTGGGAACGAAGGGCTACGAGTTGCCCGGCAAGACCCTGAGGAAACACGAGACGGTATTCTCAGCCGAACCAATGAAGAAAGAGACCGGAGTTACCGCGATGGATGTGGCGAAGAGGTTGCTCGACTTCGGACTGCACGCGCCGACGGTTTACTTCCCGCTGATTGTGCACGAGGCGCTTATGATTGAGCCGACCGAGACGGTCAGCAGGGAGGAGATTGACGCGTACGTCGAGGCGCTGAAGAGGATAAGCGAGGAAGCCTACACCAACCCCGAGGTCGTCAAGGGCGCTCCCCACAACACCGCCGTGAGGCGCGTTGACGACGTTCTTGCCGCTAAAAAGCCCGTCCTCAGCTGGAGGATGTACCTCGAGCTGAAGGAGAAGGGCGAAGTGGACTACTGAACTGCCCTTTTCTACCCATTTTTGCCCAGAAAGGTTTTTAAAGTTAAAGAGGAAATATGTAATAGAAAACTTACACATGGGTGATTCGTATGACAGTTGGGGTCGGACGTGTTGAAAACACCGGATATGATGTGGGGTTTGATGAATACGTGGTCCCAGTGAGGGGCTTTCTGCTTCAGAGAGGCAAGCTAACCGGGATATACGTGAAGGACGGAATAATCCCGGTCACGGAAGAGCTCCCAAAAGAGGTCCACAAGGCAGTAGTGAAGGGGCGCGTGAAGAAGGAGATAACCGTAAGGGAGATACGGTACGGAGAGGAAGACGTTCTTGAGGTTCTCATAGAGGCAGACTACCAGAGCTGGACCGTCTTCACGACGAGCTGAGGCATAACCACCTCGATAGAGTTCACTGCAAGAAGTTTACCTAGAACTGCATTCTCAAAAGGGGAGCATTTGAACAACACCACAGTGGGCAATGCTTTCCTCTTGATATCATTTGGAGACCAATTTGAGGTCAGCACGCCTGAACGACGGCAACTTAAAGAATTCTTTGGCGTTCAGCGCTTCTTAGAGAAGCCCTCAGAGGGCTCCTTGAAGAGAATTCTTTGAGAGTACTGGCACTTGAGAGTGCAAACTTCTTAGAATTGCATTCTTAGAGGAGAATCACGAACCTTGGTCAAACTTTGCCCAGCAAAGTTTCGATGGAGCCCCGGGCGGGGTTTGAACCCGCGACCTGCCGCTTACCAAGCGGCCGCTCCACCAGGCTGAGCCACCGGGGCGCTGTTGACGTTGATACGATGGAGGGAGCCTTTATAAATTTTTCCCTCCAAGCTTCTCGACGAGACCCTCAAGGACATCCTTGAACGCTGAAGCGTCAATCCACTTGATGCCCATCTTCTGCGCCCACGTCAGGATTCCAACGTCCGCAGAAACTATCGTCGCGTCCAGCTCCTTGGCGAGAAGAATTAGCTCAAAGTCCTCCTTGCTGTCAACGATTCCCTCTCGAAGGGCCTTGCGGTAGTTCCTCCGGAGCTTCTGGATTATCTTGTCCACGTTGTCCGTCTCGACGACGCTCTCTCGAACGGCCTTCTCTGCAACCCTAAGCCCCTTGTCAACCCGCCTCCTTATGTCGTCTATGAGCTCGTAAACGACGAAGGCCGGAATCTTGAGGTCGTGCAGGTTTGGAGGCTTCTTGATGATGTAGAGCTCTATCTCCGGCTTCAGCTCCTCGTCAACGAAGTGCATGACCTCGCGGTAGATGCCCGGCGGCATGTAGAACTCCACCTTCCCGAAGAGCTTCTCGGCGTAGCCCAGAAAGGTCTTCATGGCCTCGGTTGGGTTATCGCCGAAGTCCTTTCGGATTTCGGGGTTGACGAATATGCTCGTGTCGAGGACGAACCTCAGCGTCATCGGCCACCACAAGGTTATTTAGGGTCGGAGCTTTAAAAGGTTGGGTGGAAGCATGAAGGTTGGCGTTGCCTTCGGGGTTAGCGAACTCGCGAATCCGAAGTCGTTTGAGAAGAAGGCCTCCGAGTTCCTCACCGCCCTTGCCGGGGACTTCGACGTCGTCGGCGGTTTTATGCTGAGCTCAAAGGCGGACTTTCGGGAGGCCAAGGAGGAGCTCAACTTCAACGAGGCTGATGCCATAATCCTCTACCCCTTAACGGGTGGGACTGAAGGGTTCCTCAAAGAGTTCTTCGTCTTCAGAAGGCCCACCGTAATCTTCGGCGACCCCTTCAACAACTCCCTCGCCGCTGGAATCGAAATCAGGGAGTTCCTGCGCGAGAGGCTCGTTCCCTCGACTCTTGTCAAGGACATGAACGAGCTCAAGGCCGCTCTGCTCGCATACGAAGACTCCCTCGAAACCCTCGAACCATTCCTCCGGGCCAGGCTCGGCCTCATCGGCAGAGTTTCCCCCTGGCTCGTCAACGAGAAGTTTGAGCTCCCCTACACGAGGATTAGCCTCAAGAAGTTCTACGAGTACTACGATAAGGTGAGCGATGAGGACGGCTGGAAGGTCGTTGAGGAAATCTTTGAGCGGGCAAGCGAGGTGAAGGAACCCGGAAAAGATGCCTTAGCGAAGGCCGGAAGGATATACCTTGCAATCAAGGAAATCCTACGCGATTACAGGCTCGATGGCTTCACGATAGGCTGTTTCGACCTCATAGGCAAGCTCAACGCCACGCCATGTCTGGCCCTCGCAATGTTCAACGCCGAGGGGATTCCGGCCGGCTGTGAGGGCGAGCTGAACTCGCTCCTAGGGATGTACATTGTGAGGAAGTACTTCGATAAGCCCGCCTTCATGGGCAACGTTGCGGACTTCGGGGAGAACTACATCATACTCGCCCACTGCACCGCGCCCCTGCTCTGGCGCTACCGCCTGAGGAGCCATTTCGAGAGCGGTATCGGCGTTGGCGTTGACGTCGAGTTCCCAAAGGAAAAGGCGAGCCTCTTCAAGGTTCGCGGAAGGCGCGCGGTTGTTGCCGGTGTTGATGTTGTCGGCAACGAGCACCTAGAGAACAGATGCAGAACGCAGGTGAAGCTCAGGATTGAGGATGCCTCCGAGTTCCTCGACGGAACGCTCGGAAACCACCACCTGCTGGCCTACGTTGATAGCGAAGAGCTTGCCGATTTACTCAGCGAGTTGGGCTTTGAGGTTATGCTTTACTGATTTTCTCCTTCGATTCATATACCAAAAGGTTATAGCCACAAACGTTCTAAGTTTTAGGGGGTGAGAGCTATGAGGCCAGCCCAGGCCGCGATAGAGTACCTTTTCATGATTGCACTCGCGCTCACGATGGTCCTTATAGCCGTCAGGCTCATGCACAGAACCGCCCAAACAGCAGCTGAGAACATGAACCGGGCAAATAAAGAAATAGTGGAGATACTCCAGAACATGACGAACAGTCAGCCCTGAACCTTTCCAAGCATTCCCAGCGCGAGCAGTCCGAGTCCAACCGCCACCGGTATTGGGTGGAGTGAGGCCGCGATAAATGCCACCACAACTATCGCTATTCTGTAGTACGTCTTAAGGTGTCCCTTGAGCCAGCCTGTAAAGCCGACCGACAGCATGTATAGCACGAGTATCGTGGCGAACAGGTCGTAGACCACTGTTCCAACCATCGTCGGTGTCCAGTCCTTGACTGTTATTATGAACATCTCCGGGTGCGTGAAGTAGATGTAGGGACCGATGTATCCTGCAACCGCGTAGCGAACGGCGTTGAGGGCTGTTTTCCAGAAGTCACCGCCTGCTAAGGCCGAACCCGCGTAGCTGGCGAGCGCCACCGGCGGCGTTATGTCCGCGAGTATTCCGAAGTAGAACACGAAGAAGTGCGCCGCGAGGAGGGCTATGGCTGTTCCAAAGCCCGGAACCGGCTGGTTGTATGGGTAAACCGAGCTGACGGCCTGATATATTGCCGGCGCCATGACGAGTGAGGTTATGATGTAGTTCGCCGTTGTCGGGACGCCCATTCCGAGTATCAGGCTGAAAATCATCGTGACTATAAGCAGGAGCCAGAGGTTTCCGCCCGTGAGGTCCGCCAGACGGTAACCGAGGGAGTTGGCAAGGCCGGTTATCGTTAGGGAGCCCTGTATAAGTCCAGCGCTCGCGGCCGCGAGCATGACCGCTGTGCTCGTTTTTCCGGCCTCTATCATTGACTCGTAGGTCGCCGAGAACATCTCCTTTCCGTCGCGCGTCTTCGATATTGCTCCAACGATTAGCGAGAAGATTATTCCGAAGATTCCCGTGAGGAAGAGAAGGTTCTCCTTGCTCATGCCGATTGCCTGGTTGAAGGCTATGAAGAGCAGGAACAGCGCCGTTATGTAGAACTTCTCGTTGAACTCCACTTCCTTCTTCAGCGCGCCGAGGACGAAGAGGAGGGCCGTTAGGGCGACGAGGATGGGGTAACCCTTGCCTGCGAACATTATGAACGTTCCGATGAGGACTATTGCCACGTAAAGCGCCTCGTTACCTCTAATCTCGTCCTTGGAAATCCATGCGACCCAGATTGCTATTCCTAGGGATGATATTGCCGCGATGTGAGCAGGGATTCCCCAGACGAGGGCGACCGTTATGACGGCTATCGGCAGGAGGATGTAGCTCTTCCTCAGGAAGTAGCGTATCGGCTTGAAGTGCTCCTTGGGCATACCCTTAAGGCCGAGCCTCTTGGTTTCCCTGTCTATGAAGAGGTAAACGCCCGAGTAGTAGACGAGGGCAGGAATGACCGCGGCGATGATTATCTTGTTGTAGGGCACTCCAAGGAACTCCGCCATTATAAACGCCGCCGCACCCATTATCGGGGGCATCAGCTGGCCACCGGTAGATGCCACCGGCTCAACGGCTCCCGCTATTTCTGGCGGATAGCCGGCCTTTTTCATGAGCGGTATCGTGAAGGTTCCAGTGGTAAGGACGTTGGCGACGCTCGAACCGCTGACGGTTCCCATGAGACCGCTCGCTATGACGGCGGCTTTGGCCGGGCCTCCGGGGCGGGAACCGAAGAGGCTTATCATGAACTCCGTTATATAGTCGCTTATGCCTATTTTGAGCAGGAATGCTCCGAAGAATATGAAGGCGAAGACGTAAATCGTCATGACGTAGAGCGGTGTCGCGAAGATTCCCTCGCTGGCGAGGTACATGTGTTCCGTGAAGACCATCCAGTTGAAGTTGATGTTCTGGATGGCATAGCCAAGGAACACTATGACTACCAGGGGGAGAACCCAGCCTATCACCCTCCTCGTGGCTTCGAGGACGACGAGTATCGCAAGGAGCGCGAAGATTACGTCCTTCTTGTAGACCGTTGCTGTTTCAGCGTAGCTCGGATACCTGAAGAACAGGTAAAACATCGTTATCAAACTCAGGGCTATGAAAACGTAGTCAATCAGTCCAACGTTTTTGAACCTCTCAGAGCGCCGGAACGGGTAGAGGAGATAGGCTATGATGAGAATCATCGCCAGAACGAAGGCCTCTCCCTGCTGGCTCTGGAGCGTGTAGAGCAGGAAGTTGAGCTTTATTCCAACGCGGGAAAGCATGTCGTAGAGGGCTCCGTTGAAGTTGAAGATGAAGAGAATCTCGTATATTCCAATGAGCACCGCCGATACCGTCACGACCATTTCAAGCTTTGGGGGCAGTTTTCTCGTCCTGCTTATTACCTCCTCAAGTTCCTCAACTTCCACATGCTTCTCTTCCAAAGTTAACACCTCCCTAAGGCTGTGAGAATCAGGGGGCACCTCTCAACCCGGAAATGGACGAGCCCCGGGGTCGGTGGCCTGATTACAGACGCGTTGTTCACGACGATTTGAGGCCGGTTGAAGGGTATGAACCAGTAGTCGAGGCTCTTCCCGAGTGGCTGGTCGATGACCTTGTAGTAATAGTCGCCCTCCCTCCCCTGGATGTCCTCCGGAAGGCCGGCCCCAAAGTCCTTCCAGAGCATCTTCCTGACGAACATCCCGCTTGAGTTGACCTCGATTACCTCGATTACCTCGCTGTGCTCCACACTGTGGTTGTACTCAATCCTGAGCCAGACCTCACCGAGGTGATAAACGTACGAGGATGATTTAGTCGTTATCACCAGGGAATTAACAGGAAAAACGGCTGTGACGAGGAGTATGATGGCAAAAAAGAAAAGGGCCCTTTTCAAGACCCTCACCCGCTCGGTGGCTTGATGTTGTCAGGGACGTTGAGGCCCTTCTCCTCATAGTACTTGTAGGCACCTGGGTGGAGCGGTATGCTCATACCGTCGAGGGCCGTATCGAGGCTTATGTACTTGGCCTTCTGGTGGACTGCGCGGAGCTGGTCAACGTTGTCGAAGAGCACCTTGGTCATCTCGTAGACGACGCTCTCCGGAAGGTCGGCGCTGACGACGAGAATCGCCTTGACGGCGAGGGTTGGAGTATCCTCGGTCATTCCCTTGTAGGTGTCCTTCGGGAGAACCTGCCTGACGTAGAAGATGTAGCCCTCACTCTTGAGCTTGTTGAGGATATCGTCTGATATCGGGATGACCCTAACGGGCGTTGTAACGGCTATCTGGGTTATGGCCGGAGTCGGAGCTCCGGAAACTATAACTGCCGCGTCAATCTGGCCGAGCTTGAGGGCCTGGGCGGCCTGGCTGAACTTCTGGTTGACCTTCTGAATCTTGTCCCAGACGCCGGCCGCCTTAAGAATCTGTTCGGCTGCAACGGCCGTTCCGCTTCCCGGGGCACCTATTGCGACTTTCTTTCCGGCCAAGTCCTGAAGGCTCTTTATGTCGCTGTCCGCCCTAACGACGAACTGAACTGTCTCAGGATAGAGTGCCGCGACACCGCGAAGCTTCTTTATCGCGCTTCCCTCAAACATGTAAAGGCCGTTGTAGGCGTAGTAAGCCACGTCGTTCTGCATAATCGCGGCCTGGGCGTTGCCGTCGCCGATTGCCTTGGCGTTAGAAACGCTTGCACCGCTCGTGACGGCCTTGGCATTTATTCCAGCCTTGTTAAGGAGCTCCGCGTATTTGGAGCCCAACGGGTAGTAGACTCCACTGGTTCCTCCAGTGTAGATTGTTATAGTTCCTGTGTAGGTCGTTTCCCCGGACGTTCCCGAGGTTCCGGTCTGGGTTTCTGTCGAGCTCTGCCCGCCAATACAGCCGGCGACGACCATTGAGAGAACCAAAACGGCCACAAGGGCCAGGGTTGTTAACTTCTTCAAACCACCCACCTCCACATCAATGTGCACAATATGGCTATATGGCCATATTAGTCTATTAGTGTACTTTCCCTTTTTAAATAGTTTGCGTTACAACTTCGAAAAACCTGCGGCCCATGGTTTATTGTTATTACTCAATTTTCGAAGGTGAATGGATATATTTTGCACATTCCCGCGGCTATCGCCATAACGTTTTATAACCTCCCCACTAACCTGGCCCCGGTGGAAGCCATGAAGGTCATCATGACCACGAAAATCGACAGGGCTTCAATGAACATAATGGAGAAGCTCATTGAGAACTTCAGGTTCAAGGAAACCGACATGGTCTTCGACGGTAACCCCGTTTACAGGAGCGGTGAGACGCTAATACTCACGACCAACGACGAGATGATTTACTACGACAACCTCGACAAGGCCATAGAGGCTCAGCTCGGTTTTATGCCCGAGGTGATAGCCTTCGCCTCCAGGCATTCAAGCAAGCAGAAGTTGCCTGCCCTGACGACCCACGTGACGGGCAACTGGGGAAAGGCCATGTACGGCGGGAAGGACGAGAGCCTAGCGATAGCGTTGCCGAGCGCCATGAAGCTTGCCCTCCTCAAGATGAACGAGCTGAACGACCTCGGCTGGACCGTCTGCTACGAAGCAACACACCACGGGCCGAGCGAGCTCGAGGTTCCGAGCTTCTTCATAGAGATTGGTTCGAGCGAGGAGGAGTGGGCCAACGACAGGGCGGGCGAGATAATAGCCGAAACAATTGTCTACGTCCTTGAGAACTACGAAAAAGCCAAGTTCAAGGTTGCCATCGGAATAGGCGGCGGTCACTACGCGCCGAAGCAGACGAAGCGCGCCCTTGAGACCGACATAGCCTTCGGCCACATAGCCCCGAAGTACGCGCATCCCCTCTCCCGGGAGATGTTCCTGAAGGCCATTGAGAGAACCGCCGAAAAAGTTGAGGCGATATACGTTGACTGGAAGGGAAGCAAGGGTGAGACGAGGCAACTCGCAAGGTCGCTGGCGGAGGAGCTCGGCCTTGAGTTCATCAGGGACTGAGCCGAAACCTTTAAAGAGACTACGGGCCAGTTAAGTTCAGTTTCGGGTTAGCTAAGTTTATATACCACTCCCATACAAACTCCAAAGGGTGTTAAACTCTTCGGAGGGTGAAAAGATGCTGAAGCTGATTGAGGACGCCATTGAGAGAACCTCGGCGGCCCAGCCCAAGGCCGTTCCGGAGGTTCAGCCCCAGTCGGACATAGATGAGGAGCTTAAGAAGCTCCTTGAGCAGATTCAGGCCAAGATATACGTCGTCGGTGTCGGCGGTGCCGGTTGTAACACCGTTAACAGGATGATGCAGGTTGGAATCGAGGGCGCTAAGATAATCGCAATCAACACCGATGCACAGGACCTTCTCAAGATTAGGGCCCACAAGAAGATACTCATCGGAAAAGAGCTTACCAGGGGCCTTGGTGCAGGCAACAACCCCAAGATGGGTGAGGAAGCCGCGAAGGAGAGCGAGAGGGAAATCAGGGAGGCCCTTGAAGGCGCGGACATGGTCTTCATCACCTGCGGTCTCGGTGGAGGAACCGGAACCGGCGCCGCGCCGGTCGTTGCCGAGATAGCCAAGAAGATGGGTGCACTCACCGTTGCGGTGGTTACCCTTCCGTTCACCGTTGAGGGCATAAGGCGCATAAAGAACGCTGAGTACGGTCTCGAGAGGCTCAGGAAGAACACCGACACCGTCATCGTCATACCGAACGACAAGCTCATGGAGGTTGCCCCGAACCTTCCAATTCACATGGCCTTCAAGGTCGCCGACGAGATACTCGTCCAGGCCGTCAAGGGCATCACCGAGCTCATCACCAAGCCTGGCCTTGTCAACCTCGACTTCAACGACGTAAGGGCCGTCATGAAGGACGGCGGTGTTGCGATGATAGGCATCGGCGAGAGCGACAGCGAGAAGAGGGCCCTCGAAGCGGCACAGCAGGCACTCAACAGCCCGCTTCTCGACGTGGACATAAGCGGTGCCAAGGGCGCTCTGATAAGCATCAGCGGAAGCGACGTCAAGCTCGAGGAGGCACAGCAGATTATCGAACTCGTCACCAGCAAGCTCGACCCCGAGGCGCAGGTCATCTGGGGTATCCAGCTCGACGAGGAGCTCGGCAAGATGATTAGAATCCTCCTCGTTGTCACCGGCGTTAGCTCGCCGTACGCCGTCGCCGAGGAAGAGGAGAAGTCCTACTTCGGTGAAGAAGAGAAGAGAACCATCAAGCTCGACCTCGACGAGCTTTGAATCCTTTAAACTTTTAGAGGGGTGAAGGAAGTGACGAGCACCATCGAGAAGATTAAAACGTTCCTCTCAGAGTCCAAGAGGGTACTCCTCGTTACGAGAAAGCCGGGAATGAAGGAGTTTAAGCTAGCCGTCAAGATTACCGGCATTGGAATGATTCTCATAGGCCTCATAGGCATGCTCATCAGGATGGTCGGTTACTTCATCACGGGCTCGTGAGGGTTGCGCCATGAGCGAGGGAAAGATATTCACCGTCAGCGTTACCGTGGGCCAGGAAACCACGACCGCGAACCTCGTTTACAGCAAGGCTAAGACCTACAACATCCCTATTCAGGCCATCCTTGCGCCAAGCAAGGTTAAGGGGTACATATTCGTGGAGGCCCCAAACAAGAGCGCCGTTGACGAGGCCATAAGGGGAATCCGCCACGCGAAGCGCGTTCTCCCCGGCGAGATTCCCTTCCACGAGATAGAGCACTTCCTCGAGGAGAAACCTGCCGTCAGCGGCTTCGAGCCCGGCGACATCGTCGAACTCATAGCCGGCCCGTTCAAGGGTGAGAAGGCCAAGGTCGTCAGGGTTGACGAGAGCAAGGACGAAATTGTCGTCGAGCTCATAGGCTCAATCGTCCCGATACCGGTCACGGTGAGGGGCGAATACGTTAGACTTATAAGCAAACGCCAGAAGGAGTGACAGGCCCGAGACAAAAGTAAAGGTGGTGAGATGAATGCCACAGGTTGTCGAAGTCCTCGTTGAAGGTGGAAAGGCCACACCCGGACCCCCGCTCGGTCCGGCCATCGGTCCCCTCGGACTGAACGTTAAGCAGGTCGTTGACGAGATAAACAAGGCCACCAAGGAATTCGAGGGAATGCAGGTTCCCGTCAAGATTATCGTTGAGGACCCCAAGAAGAAGACCTTCAGGATTGAGGTCGGTATTCCCCCGACCAGCCAGCTCATCAAGAAAGAGCTCGGCATTCCGAAGGGCTCAAGCGAGGCCGGCCACACTCCGGTCGGGAACCTCACCATGGAGCAGGTCGTCAAGATAGCCAAGATGAAGATTGACCAGATGCTCGCACCGAACCTCAAGGCTGCGGCCAAGGAAGTCATAGGAACCGCCCTCAGCATGGGCGTTACGGTTGAAGGCAAGGACCCAAGGGAAGTTCAGAGGGAGATTGACGAAGGACTCTACGACGAGATTTTTGAGAAAGCCGAGGAGTGAGGGAAAACTTTAAAAATCCCTCCTTTTAGGCATCTTTGACTTTTTCGGCTCAAATCGAAAACGAAAGGGAGGGCTGTAAATGGCCTTCGACAGGCAGAAACTCGTGGAAGCGGTGAAGGAGGCGAAGGCCCGGGCTAAGCCGCGCAACTTCACACAGACCGTCGAGATAGCAGTCAACCTCAAGGATATCGACCTCCGCAAGCCGGAGAACAGGTTTAAGCTTGAGGTTGTACTGCCCCACGGTCGTGGGAAGGAGCCAAAAATCGCGGTCATCGCTGATGGTGCCGTGGCTGAGGCGGCTAAAAAGCTCGGGCTTGATGTGATTAGTGGAGAGCAGCTTGAGGAGATAGCGAAGAGCCCGAGGGAAGCGAGGAAATTAGCGAAGCGCTACGACTTCTTCATTGCCGCAGCTCCGCTGATGCCCAAGATAGGTAAGTACCTCGGTAGGTACCTCGGTCCGAGGAACAAGATGCCGCAGGTCGTTCCGCCGACCATGACCAACCTCGAGCCGATAGTTGCAAGGCTCAAGAAGACCGTCAGGATACAGCTCAAGAACAACCCGGTTGTCCACGCCCCGATAGGCACCGAGGACATGGACGACGAGAAGCTCGCTGAGAACGCCGAGGCGGTTCTCAACGCCATCATCAACAAGCTCGAGCGCGGAGAGAACCAGGTGAAGTCAGTGTACGTGAAGACCACAATGGGCCCGGCCGTTAAGGTTGAGAGGTGAGGGAGATGGCCCACGTAGCCGAGTGGAAGAAGAAGGAAGTTGAAGAACTCACCAAGATTATCAAGAGCCACCCAGTGATTGCCCTCGTTGACGTGGCCGGTGTCCCCGCTTACCCGCTCAGCAAGATGCGTGACAAGCTTCGCGGGAAGGCCCTTCTCAGGGTCAGCAGGAACACCCTCATCGAGCTGGCCATAAAGAGGGCCGCCCAGGAGCTCAACAAGCCGGACCTCGAGAAGCTCGCCGACTACATCGAGGGAGGAGCGGCGATACTCGCCACCGAGATGAACCCCTTCAAGCTCTACAAGCTCCTCGAGGAGAGCAAAACCCCCGCCCCGGCCAAGCCCGGAGCGGTCGTTCCCAAGGACGTCGTCATTCCAGCCGGACCGACCTCGATTCCACCGGGCCCGCTCGTCGGTGAGATGCAGGCCCTTGGAATCCCCGCGAGGATTGAGAAGGGTAAGGTTAGCATTCAGAAGGACCACACCGTCCTCAAGGCGGGAGAGGTTATAACCGAACAGCTCGCGAGAATCCTCAACGCCCTTGGTATCGAGCCCCTCGAGGTCGGTCTCAACTTGCTCGCCGCTTACGAGGACGGCATTGTCTACACCCCGGACGTCCTCGCGATAGACGAGCAGGAGTACATCAACATGCTCCAGCAGGCGTACATGCACGCCTTCAACCTGTCGGTTAACACCGCCTATCCGACCAAGCAGACCATCGAAGCCATCATCCAGAAGGCCTACCTTGGAGCCAAGAACGTTGCAGTCGAAGCTGGCTACATCACGCCTGAGACCATCGAGGACATCTTTGGCAGGGCTCTCCGTGCCGTCCTGCTCATAGCGCAGAACCTGCCCGAGGAGTTGCTTGACGAGAAGACCAAAGAGCTTTTAAACGCTCAGGCCCAAGTGGCCGTTGCCGCGGCTCCTCAGCCAACCGAGGAGAAGGTTGAGGAGGCCGAGGAGGAAGAGGAAGAAGAGGAGGCATCCGAGGAGGATGCGCTCGCCGGACTGGGCGCCCTCTTCGGCTGAATTACTTTCCCTCGCACACGTGTGAATAAAGGAATGAAGATGATTGGAGGTGTGAAAAGATGGAGTACGTGTATGCCGCTCTGCTGCTCCACGCCGCTGGTAAGGAGATAAACGAGGAGAACCTCAAGGCCGTCCTTGAGGCCGCTGGAGTCACCCCGGATGAGGCCAGGATAAAGGCCCTCGTTGCAGCGCTCGAGGGCGTCAACATCGACGAGGTCATCGAGAAGGCCGCCATGCCGGTCGCCGCTCCGGTCGCGGTCGCCGCCGCTCCGGCTCCCGCCGAGGGCGGTGCCGAGCAGGCCCAGGAGGAGGAAGAGGAGGAAGAGGAAGAGGTCAGCGAGGAGGAGGCCCTCGCTGGTCTCGGCGCCCTCTTCGGCTGAACTCCTCTTCCCTTTTGTCCGCCTTCGGGCGGGCTTTTCAAAACTTTTCTCAGCGCTTCCTGAAGACAACAATCGTCTTCCACATCCTTCTGTATCTGTCTGGGTTGAGCCTTCTCTTCAGCAACTCCATAAAGACCACGTAAGCTACAAAGAAGAGGACGGAAACGACAACCTTTTCAACCGTGTTCTTGAGGCCGTTGAGTGCGTTTATCCAAGCCACACCGAAGGTTCCAAGCATCAAGAATCCTGCGGTCTCGTACAGGGCAACGTTTCTCGGAAGGCTCTCAAACTTTCTGAGTGTTACTCCAACAACTAAAGTGATTAGGCCGATAAGTCCTAAAACCACAGTTGTTGTATCCACTGCACTTGCTCCATATCTCCGCACCAGCAGGGAATAAAGGGGAAGCGCCGGTGCCAGTGCGAAAAAGCCTGCGATGGTGACCCCACTTACGATGAGCACTTTTGTGCTTCTTCTCATTCCTTTTCCCCAATTAACATTGGCCGAGGTAACCTAAAAGGTTTTCGCGAACCGCAAGGTTTATGTTTAGCCCATCGGAACCATCAGGGGTGGGCCGGTGGCCTAGCCTGGATGGGGCGTCGGCCTTCGGAGCCGAAGGTCGCGGGTTCGAATCCCGCCCGGCCCGCCAGTTACAAACTTCGCCTGCGCGAAGTTTGACCAAGGTTCGTAGCTCCTTCTTCAGAGTTAACTTTTGAGAGATTTTCCTTATTGATAGGCCGTTTTGAGTGTGAGAACCATCTGACATTGCTTCTTGGGATAAATGGTTTATCTTTTAGAATCGACGCCCGAAGGGCGTCAAGAGAGAGTAAACCCTTTTGTAAGGGCGGTTTTGGTGTGTTCTCCTTTGAAAATGTGCAATTTTGCGAGCAAAATCTCCTCCATTCAAGTCCTTGCATAGGAGCTACTAACTTTTGGTGAAGCTTTTTCCAAAGCTTCCTGTACTCTCAAACCCCCGAGTGGGGCTTCGCCCCACGTTAAGAAACTTTGCCCAGCAAAGTTTCATCAAAGCCGGCATGCCTTTTGAATGGTTTGTTCTCAGGGGAGTTTACTTCCAAACTCGCCAGTTTTAAGCGTGTTTTTCTCACATTAGCGCCCTCCGAGCACCCTTTTAAGTTAAACACCTTCTCCAGGAGATATTGTAAGTGTAAACCCCGAACCAGTGGACTGCTTGATAACGCATACAACTTTCCTTTTGCCCTTTTGGACAGTTAAACCATTTTGGTCAAGCTTTGCGCAAGCAAAGCTTGTCGGCCTCAGGAGTGGTGGCCCTCCGCACCCCTCGGTGCCGGGCCAACCGCTCATCATCGGCCGGATTATTTTTATACCACCGCCTTAAATCCCCAGCGGTGGTTGGTATGATGCTCCCCGATTGGAAGATAAGAAAGGAGATTTTAATCGAGCCCTTCTCTGAGGAGTCCCTGCAACCTGCTGGCTACGACCTTCGCGTTGGCGATGAGGCTTACCTCAACGGTGAAATTCTGAACGTTAAAGAGCTCGGGACCTTCGTGATTCCCCCCAAAACGTACGCCCTCGTTTTGACTCTTGAGAGGATCAAGCTTCCGGACGACGTCATGGGAGACATGAAGCTGAGGAGCAGTCTCGCGAGGGAAGGGCTGATTGGGTCTTTTGCCTGGGTTGACCCGGGCTGGGACGGAAAGCTGACCCTCGGCATCTACAACGCCTCGGAGGAGCCGGTTGAGCTCTCCTACGGGGAGCGGTTCGTTCAGATTGCCTTCATCCGCCTTGAAGGGCCTGCGAGGAATCCCTATCGCGGAAGGTATCAGGGAAGCGCTGGAATCGCTCTCTCTAAGAGGAAGGGAGTGAAAAAGAGCTAGTCTCTGCTGTAACATTTCTTTCCATAATCTCCCCCTGTGGTCGGGTTCCAATGATGTTTTAATGCCCCTACCCAGGTAACGTCTTCTTCCCCCTTTTCGACAATTGTCACAAACTTTCGAGCCATTATGGCCATTTCCCAATTTTTCACATCAAAATGACATGTATATTTAGGTTCACTGCCGATTTAAGGGCAGAACTGGGCTCCTTTTCCGAAAGGTTTATATACCTCCGATTGCTTAGAGGATACCGAAAAAGCTTTTACGGAGGTGTTGTGAATGGCCGAGCTTCCAATTGCCCCGATTGACAGGCTTATTAGGAAGGCCGGTGCCGAGAGGGTCAGCGAGGAGGCCGCCAAGGTCCTCGCCGAGTACCTCGAGGAGTACGCCATCGAGCTCGCCAAGAAGGCCAACGAGTTCGCCAGGCACGCCGGCAGGAAGACCGTCAAGGCCGAGGACATCAAGCTCGCCATCAAGGCCTGATGGCCTTTTTGGCTTTTCTACCCATTTCAAACCGTTAGCGTTTTAAGCCTCTTCTCGCGCTTTCGACCATGCCGGAAATAGCCGTTCGAATGACCAGGCGCAACCACAACGCCTTCGTCCACCTCCTTGGAGCCCTTGAGAGCCAGGGCTTCGATTTGGGCGAGCTCCTAATAACTAAGGACTTCAATGAGATTCTGAAGGCAAAACCCAAAGTCGTCCTCTACTCCTTCTTCACGGAGGAAATCTGGGGCGACCTCCCGAGGGAAGTCCGGCTATTGAAGGAGAACGGCGCGCTTCTCGTGGCGGGAGGCTATCATGCGATAGCGATGCCAAAGCACACGCTCAACGTCCTCGGCTTTGACGTAGCCGTCATCGGGGAGGGTGAGGAGGTAATATACCAGCTTTTAACGACCCTGAAGAGAACAAACTACAGAATAACCCCCGAGCTCGCCAAGGTGAAGGGTCTCGCCTTCTACCTCAACGGGGAGTTTACCTTTACCGGCTTCGCGAAGGTCGAGGACTTCTGGCGCTTTCCACCGTATCCGGAGAGCGTCCGCCTGATTTCGCCGATAGAAATAAGCAGAGGCTGTCCCTTCCGCTGTTACTACTGTCAAACTCCCTACATCAAGGGCTTCCGCATGAGGCACAGGCCCATAGACCAGATTGTGAAGTACTCACGGAGAATGAAGGACATGCGCTACATAACGCCGAACGCCTTCGCCTACGGGAGTCCGGGTGCGATACTGAAGCTCAACAAGCTTGAGGCCCTTCTCAAGGCCCTCCAGCCCCTCAGGAAAGAGGGCAGGAGGCTATTCTATGGAACCTTTCCAAGCGAGGTTCGGCCGGAGTTCGTCCTTCCTGAGACGCTAGAGTTGCTCATTGACTACGCCGACAACAGGAGGCTAGCTATTGGGGCCCAGAGTGGAGATGATGCCATGCTCAAAGCCATGCACAGGCTCCACAGGGTCGAGCACGTTCAGCGGGCCGTTGAGTACATGCTCGAGTACGGCTTCGAGCCGGTGGTTGACTTCATCGTCGGCCTGCCGAACGAGAGCGCGGAGAGCCAGAGGAGGAGCATCGAGCTGATGAAGTGGATTATGAGGAAGGGCGGGAAGGTTAGGGCGCACTACTTCATGCCCCTTCCTGGAACTCCCTGGGCGCGGTGCAAGCCGAGTCCGCTGAGCGAGGAGATGAAGAAGTTCCTCGGTAGAATGGCCGCCAGGGGAAAAATAGAGGGCTCGTGGGGGATTCAGATAGAGCTTTCAAAAAGACTCCAGAAGCTGATAGAGGAGTTCTACGAGGAGCCGATGAGCTACCACGGAAGTATAAACTCAGTCTGCTGACGAAAGGGTTTTGTAACCTAACGCCGATTCTCTGTATGATGGGTATGAGAAACGTGGGTCCTGCCTTGGCCGTTGTGGTGTCTGCCATCTTCATCTATGCAATTACCGGTGACCTCACGTTGCCCGGAATAATCCTGTTAATGGCGGGGTTTCTTTACGTGATTTCCATCAAACCAACCCTGGGCGGTCCACTCCTGTACGGCCTCATCGGGTTCTTGGCGGGCTTTGTGCTGGCCATCGTTCTTGGCGTAACTGTATTCAAGAACTCCAAGATTGGAAGCGATGCGCTGATTTCGTTGCTCGTAATCGGTCCAGTGATTGCGATTTTACTAGGCAGGAGAAGCAACTACCGCCTCTGGTTCTTGCTGAGTCCCTGACCCAAAAGCTTTTAACTTCACGGAGTACTGAAGGGCGAGGGCGTTATGTACGCCGAAAACTATAAAAGATTCCTGGAGCTTATAGACGAACTGCGAGAGTTTGAAGGCGCCCTCATCGTTGAGGGCATGCGAGACGAGGTGGCTCTGAGGAATCTGGGGGTCAGAGCGGAGATAATCAGGCTCTCCCGCCTGCCTCTACCAGAGGTCGCGCTCATCGCCTCATCCTACGGCGAAGTCAAGATACTCACGGACTTTGACAGAAAGGGGGAGGAGCTGGCCAAAAAGCTCCTCCGCTACCTGGCCGGCTACCCCTGCAGGGTGGACGTGGAAACCCGGAAGGAGCTCAAGAAGCTGGTCAAGAAGGACATCAAGGGCATTGAAGACCTCTACGGCCTCTACCTGAAGGTAATCTCCGTTTCTGACCCCCGGCTGGAGGGGATTCGATGAAGAGAAAGAAGACGATACTCCAGCAGGTTTTGGCTGAAAAACGAAAAAAGGCTAAAGAGGGTGGTTTCATGTCAGGAAAAGACGAGTTCGGAACGACCAAATACGTCATCTACGCCGAGTTTGAGGCTAACGGCATCGTCGAAAGGCCCGACGTTGTTGGTGCTATTTTCGGACAGACTGAAGGTCTTCTCGGAGACGACCTTGACCTGAGGGAGCTCCAGAAGACCGGAAGGATTGGCAGGATTCGCGTCGAGGTTCACAACAAGGCCGGTAAGACCTACGGAACCATTACCGTCCCGTCGAGCCTCGACAGGGTCGAGACTGCAATCCTCGCCGCGGCGCTCGAAACCATCGACCGCGTTGGTCCGGCAGAGGCCAAGATAAGGGTCCTCCGCATAGAGGACGTCAGGGCGACCAAGAGGAAGTACATCATCGAGAGGGCCAAGGAGATACTTGAAACCCTCATGGAGCAGGAGATTCCCGAGACTCAGGAGCTCACCGAGGAGGTCAAGAAGGCCGTCAGGGCGAAAGAGCTCATCGAGTACGGGCCGGAGAAGCTTCCCGCAGGGCCTCACGTTCCGTTCTCCGACTCAATCATCGTCGTTGAGGGAAGGGCCGACGTTCTCAACCTGCTCAAGCACGGCATAAAGAACGCGATAGCGGTAGAGGGAACCTCGATTCCGGAAACCATAATCAAGCTCAGCAAGGAGAGAATAGTTACCGCCTTCACCGACGGCGACCGCGGTGGAGAGCTCATACTCAAGGAGCTCCTCCAGGTTGCCGACGTTGACTACGTTGCCCGTGCCCCGGAGGGCAAGGAAGTCGAGGAACTCACCAAGAAAGAGATAGTCAAGGCCCTGAGGAGCAAGGTTCCGGCCGAGCAGGTCATCAACGAGATGTTCAACAAGGGCAAGAGCTTCTACGAGCTGATAAGGGAAAGGGAAGAGAGGAAGCCCGAGCCTAGGAAGGTCGAGCCGAGAGAGCCGAGGGTCGTCCCGGTTAAAGTCGAGGAAAAGAAGCCGGAGAAGGTTGAGAAAGTCGAGAGGCCAGAGCCCAAGGAGGAGAAGATAGTCAAGCCCATCGAGAAGGCCCGCGTTCCAGAGCTTGAGGAGTTCGGCGAGTTCATCGAGCGCGTTAAGAAGGACGGAATAGCACTCCTCCTCGACGAGAACAAGAACGTCATAGCCGAGATACCGGTCAGGGAGCTCACGAACCAGCTCAAGGAGCGCAAGGACGTTTACGCGGTCGTCTTCAACGGCGTCATCACCCAGAGGCTCATAGATACCGTCAGCGAAACCGGCGTTCGCTACCTAATCGGCGCGAGGAAGTACAACGTCGTTAGAAGGCCTGTCCAGCTCAAGATAATAACCTTCGCCGAGTGATTAGCGGAGGATTACTCCGCTCCTCCCCCTTTCTATTGACATTCCCTTCTCTCTTGGGGTGTACAGGAGGGGGCTTTTCCTCACGTAAAGCCTTTCTCCCATGCCTTCCCGTGACACGACTTCAATAACGTAGTGGGCGTAGAGTGAGAACCACGAGAGGAACTTCCCCGATGTTCTGTCCCTGTTGAGAACCCACAGGTTTATGGACTCCCTACCGTCTGCTTCGCTAAGTGCCATGAACCTCTGAAATATTCTCAGTGTGTTCCTCTCCCCCAGGAAAAACGCAAAGCCATCGAGTGTGAAATCCACGCGAACAACCCGCTGGTCGCCCATTTTTTCCTGCTCAATTGTTCTGAACAGCATTGAATACTTGGGAACGAACGTGTCTGCTGAGAGGTTCTCCCCGGAGTAAACGAAGTCTTCATTGTATTTGATACCGTGAAGGGAGCCGAAGACGTCTATGACCGCCAGGTTCCCGCTTTCACCAAGGGCACGGAGGTCAACGCCGGAGGGAACGAGTTCAATTTCCAGCGTGGAGAGGGGCAAAACGGTGTTCGTTACAACTCCGAAGTCTCCCATCTCAACTCGATTTCTCATAATCTCAAAGGCTATTGTCCAGCCGGTTGAATAGGTGTTGTGAATTATCAGGAGGTTGCCGTTTGGAATCAGGCCTCCCCCTATTGCACGGTCGAGTTTCCTGATTCCAGTGCTCAGTAGCTCCATGGTCACCCCACCGTAACGTTCGTAAATTAGATTTTAACGTTTAGGTTTATCTCTCTTTTGGAATTTCGGACTAACCTTTATAACCGCTTTCCCCATTCCCCCACAGGTGGTTAAAGATGGTGGAGGAGCTAATTTGGAAGTACGCGCTCATCAACGCCTACACCCACAAGGGCAGGGCGAACCCGAAGGCGGTCATAGGGAAGGTCCTCGGTGAGAACCCCGAGCTGAGGCCAAAAGCCAAGGAGATAATCCCGCTCGTGAACGAGATAGTCGAGAAGGTGAATAACCTCTCCGTTGAGGAGCAGGAGGCGAAGCTGAGAGAACTTTACCCCGAGTTCTTCGAGGAGAAAAAGGCCAAGAAGGAGGAGAAGAAGGGCCTTCCCCCGCTTCCCAAGGCGGAGAAGGGAAAGGTCGTCACCCGCTTCGCGCCCAACCCCGACGGTGCCTTCCACCTTGGAAACGCGAGGGCAGCTATTCTGAGCCACGAGTACGCGAGGATGTACGACGGCAAGTTCATACTACGCTTCGACGACACCGACCCGAAGGTCAAGAGGCCGGAACCGATTTTCTATGAGTGGATTAAAGAAGACTTGGAGTGGCTCGGCTTCAAGATTGATGAGATACACATAGCGAGCGACAGGCTCGAGATATACTACGACTACGCTGAGAAGCTGATAAAGATGGGCAAGGCCTACGTCTGCACCTGCCCGCCGGAGAAGTTCCGCGAGCTCCGCGACAAGGGAATAGCCTGCCCCCACAGGGACGAGCCGGTTGAGGTTCAGCTCGAACGCTGGAGGAAGATGCTCAACGGAGAGTACAGGGAGGGCGAAGCGGTTGTCAGAATAAAGACCGACCTCAAGCATCCGAATCCCGCCGTTAGGGACTGGCCGGCGCTCAGGATAATAGACAACCCCAACCACCCGAGAACCGGCAACAAGTACCGCGTCTGGCCCCTCTACAACTTCGCATCAGCGATAGACGACCACGAGCTTGGCGTTACACACATCTTCCGCGGGCAGGAGCACGCTGAGAACGAGACGAGGCAGAGGTACGTTTACGAGTACCTCGGCTGGGAGTATCCGGTCACGGTGCACCACGGCAGGCTGAGCATCGAGGGCGTTATCCTCAGCAAGTCCAAGACGAGGAAGGGCATCGAGGAAGGTAAATACCTCGGCTGGGACGACCCGAGGCTCGGAACGATTAGGGCCCTGAGGAGGCGCGGAATAAGGCCCGAGGCGATAAGGGAGCTAATAATCGAGGTCGGTCTGAAGAGAAGCGACACCACAGTTAGCTGGGACAACCTCGCCGCCATAAACAGGCGCATAATCGAGCCGATAGCGAACCGCTACTTCTTCGTCGCCGACCCGGTTCCGATGTACATAGAGGGCTACGACGAGGAATTCACAGCCGAGATTCCGCTCCATCCAGACCACCCGGAGAGGGGCGTTAGGAGGCTCAAATTCGTCCCCGGAAAGCCGGTTTACGTCTCCAGGGACGACATGGAGCTCTTCAAGCCCGGCAACTTCGTCCGCCTTAAGGACCTCTTCAACGTCGAAATCCTTGAGGTGAACGAGGACGGCATTAAGGCGAGGTTCCACAGTGTGGACTACGAAGTGGCCAGAAAGAACAGGTGGAGGATGGTTCACTGGGTCACCGAGGGCAAGCCCTGTGAAGTCTGGGTTCCCGAGGGCGAGGAGCTCATCATCAGGGAGGGGCTCCTTGAAAGCGACGCCGACGTTAAGGTCGATGACGTCGTCCAGTTCGAGCGCTTCGGCTTCGTGAGAATAGACGAGGTAAAAGATGGAAAAGTCAGGGCGATTTTCGCCCACAAGTGATTCATTCTTTCTTTCCAAATATTTCGTTGCCCAGCGCACCGAATCCAACAAGCACTACTGCGAGCAGGGCACCAATCCAGTTAACCCCTCCAGATTTGACCGTTGTGTAGAGGGAGTAGAGCCCCATTGGTATGAGGGCGACGAAGAGAATGGTCCCCGCTACCTTCTGAGTGGTGCTTGGCTGAATTCCGGTAACCCGCTCAACGTTATTTGAAATCACAGGGATGTACTCAAAAACTGCCGTGAAGAACACTGCGGTAGAGACCCCGAGCAACAGTGCTTGGGCCAAGCTGGGTACTGAATCTGGAACGCCCACCAGCAGCACCAGTCCCATCAGATACATGGCTGCCCTGTTCCTTCCAACTCTGGTGTTGAACTCTATTATCTGGAGTCCAACTTCCGATATCGGAAGTATGCTGGTGATTCCAGCGAGGAATATTGAAACCGCTATCAGCAGCAGAAGACCTTTGTAGTCGGCGAGAATCGTTGGGAGCTGTCCCATGAGGTGAATTGCTCCTTCCTCTCCACCGTACACGTACTTCAAGAGCTCCTCCGGGGTAGAGGGGGCTATGGCGTAGACCATCGTAATTGTGGCGAGGAGGCCGATGATGGTTTGTATAATAACACCCGCCCCAATGATGAGCTTGGCGTTGAAGCGCTCGTTCATGAAACTGCCGAGCATCAGGTAGAAGGCAAATCCAAGGCCGACACCGTAGATGGCCTTCTCAATGGCGGCCATTACAAGGTCTACAGTTATCGGGTGTCTGCTCATTATCATGTGCTTTGCCATACCCAGAAACGCCGCGGTCGGCGGAATCTTCGACACGAATGCCACAGTCGTAACGACGACTGAGATAACGAGTACCATTGAACCCGCTGCCATTATCGTGAACGTCTTCTCCTTGGCCCTCGTCAGGACGATGAAGACTATCGCCACCATCAGGACCTTAGCTATGAGCCTTCCGATGGTCCCTGTTCCAACGATTGGAGACAGGAGAACGAGCATGGTGTTGGCGGTATAGTATGAGAGGAACACGACTATCATCGCCAGCACTGCGAGCATCATGGCGGGTTTTCTTAGAACTTTGTTGTAGAGCTCAACGAAGTAGTAGCCCGATTTTATGACCTTCTCTGCCTCTGTTATAGCAACGTACGTAAACACGGCCAGGAACAGCAGATGCACTACAAGCCCCGTTAGTCCATATTCCATCCAGAACTGGGGAAACAGCCCAATTGTTCCTATCCCCGTTGCAAATCCGGCAACGAGGAACATCAGGTACAGCGTCCACTTCCTTATTTCATCCATCCCAACCACCCCTAAGAGCTTTCCTTTCGAATGGAAACCTGAAAATTAAAAGCTTTACCGTGCGATTCCCCTTAAAAATTTAGAAATTTGAAATCTTTATTCGAATTGGAGCGTGGCTTTGGAACATTCAGTCCAGGCCAACCCACTTCACGAGGCCGAGCAGGAACTTGTGGGGAAGCTTCTCGTGGTGCGGGTAAACGCGCAACGCGTAGTGCCAGCAGGGGTCTCCGAGGTGCCTCAGCGCGCTTCCGCGGTAGGTGTAGAGCCACTTTCCACCTTCGAGCCGCTTCGGATGCCTGAGCTCGACGATGTGCGGCCTCTCTATGTGGTACCCCTCCGCCCTGACTCCATAGTAGAGCTCGACGCGAACGTCTTCAGGCTTCAGCCCGTCGAGGTCAACCGTCACCTCAAGGCCTGAGCGGTCGTCGAAGACCTTAACGTCAACGAAGCCCACCTTCGGCCACGACTCGGTTACGCGGTCCTTCCACTCGGCTATCTCCCTCGCGCCCCGGTAGTTCTCCCTCGTGAGCCATATGTGGTTGCTCATGGCCTTTGAGTAGAACTTGTCCATGTACTCCTTGACCATTCTGTGCGTACTGAACCTCGGGGCGATGCTCTTTATGCTCTCCTTCATCATGTAAATCCACTTCGGCCTGTTGCCGTAGTAGGTCGGGATTATCTCCCTCTCAAGGAGGTCGTAGAGGGCCTGGGCATCTTTAACGTCGTCGGCCTCGCTCTCGGGCTCTGTGCTCTCCTCGCCTATGACCCAGCCGTTCTTTCCGTTGTAGCCCTCGACCCACCAGCCGTCAAAGATGCTCGCGTTCAAAACCCCGTTCAATCCAGCCTTCATTCCGCTCGTCCCGCTAGCTTCGAGGGGTCGCCTCGGCGTGTTCAGCCAGACGTCGACACCTGCAACCATGAGCCTCGCGCTTCCCATGTCGTAGTTTTCCATGACGAATATCTTGCCCCTGAACTCGGGCATCTTGCTGACCTCGTAAATCCTCCTCAGGAACTCCTTGCCTCCCCAGTCGTTGGGGTGGGCCTTTCCGCCGAAGACGATATAGACGGGCCTCGTCGGGTCGTTCAGGAGCTTTCTGAGCCTGTCGAGGTCCGTGAGAAGAAGAACCGCGCGCTTGTATGTTGCAAAGCGCCTCGCGAAGCCTATTATGAGCGCGTTCTCGTCTATGGCCGGAATCGGGTCGTCGGTTCCGAGACGCTCGTTCCGCTCCATCGCCTTCCTCCTGAGGAGCTCAATGAACTGCCTCTTAGCCTCGAGGTGGGCTTCCCAGAGCTCTTCATCGGGAATCCTCTCGACGGCGTACCAGATACCTTCAAGGTTCGTGTGCTCGCGCCAGACCTTGCCGATGTAGCGGTCGAAGAGCTTCCTCATCTCGTTGTGAACCCACGTCATCGTGTGGACGCCGTTGGTTATTGGTTCGATGGGTATCTCGTCGAGCGGAACTCCAGGCCAGAGGTCCTGCCACATCCTTCTGCTCACTTCTGCGTGCAGTCTGCTGACACCGTTAACGTAGCTCGACGTTCTAATCGCTAGAAGGGTCATGTTGAGGTGGTCCCCCTCCCTGCCGAGTTCGAGGAGCTCTTCCCTGCCTTCGAGGAACTTGGCGAGTCTTTTCCGAACCTCCTCAATCGGAAACCTGTCGTGGCCGGCCGGAACGGGCGTGTGAGTCGTAAAGACCGTCGTTCCCCTGACGACGCTCAGCGCCTCGGTGAACGTGAGGCCCTCGTCCATGAGCCATGCAATCCTCTGGAGGTTCGCGAAGGCCGGATGCCCCTCGTTGAGGTGGACGACGCCGGGCTCTATTCCCAGGGCCTTTAACAGTCTCATTCCACCGATGCCGAGGAGGATTTCCTGCTTTATCCTCTTGTCCATCTCGGCGTTGTAGAGGTAGTCGCATATCTTCCTGTCGTCCTCGCCGTTCTCGGGGACGTCGGTGTCGAGGAGGTAAATCCTCACCCTGCCGACCTGAACCTCGAAGGCCCTCGCGTAGACCGTCCTGTCCTCAATCGGCACCTCAATTAGGAGCCTCTCCCCGTTCCTGTCGAGGACGGGCTTTATCGGCATCTCTTCAGGTCTGTACTCCGGGAAAACCTCAATCTGGTTTCCGTTTTCGTCTATCTCCTGACGGAAGTAGCCGTGCTTGTAGAGCAGGCCGACGGCTATGAAGGGAAGCCCGAGGTCGCTCGCGGTCTTGACGTGGTCGCCGGCCAAGATGCCGAGCCCGCCGGAGTAAATGGGGAGGCTCTTGCTTATGCCGTACTCCATGCACAGGTACACAATCGGCTTGTCCCAGTTTGGATAGTTGGTCGAAAACCAAGTTGAGTCCGGGTTCATGTAGTCCTCAAACTGCTCCATGACGAGCTCGTAGAGGTTCATGAAGTCGTCATCACGAAGGAGCTCGCGGAACCTGTGGGGGGGCGTGTCGAGGAGAAGCTTCACAGGGTTCTTGTACTCGGCCCAGTGCTCGGGGTCTATCTTTTCCCAGAGCTTCGTAGCCCTTCTGTTCCAGCTCCACCAGTAGTTGTAAGCTAAATCAGCGAGCCCCCTGAGCGGACTCGGAAGTCTCTCACGAATTGTTTCATAAGTGCACTCGTCAACCCTCGCCATAGAAACCACCGCGTATCATCATGGGTGATACTAATTTCTCGCGAACCTTAAAAACTCTGTCGCTCGGCGTTCGACGAAGTTCAAAGGACCCGGATTTTTACGAGCTGATACGTCCCCTTATGGTATCTCTCTAATGTCAGGACGAGTTCCGAACCGGGGAGGTCTTTCAGGGAGGCTTTTAGCCGGATTTCAAACGTGTCGCCCCTTTCCAAGAAGGGGTTCCGGTACCTACCGTATATCTTTGTTAGCTCGGCCTTTATTTCATCCACCAGCTTGAATGGCTCTGAAGTCAGTTCCCGGAGCTTGAAAGTGCGACCCCCGACTTCAACGGGCAGTTCGTCGTCCCTGCACCAAATTGTCCATGCGCGGTACCTCTTCGTGAGGGGGCCCGGAACGCGCTCCTTTCCCCTCCTCTTCTTCATGGTTCCAAGTGTTGAGAGGTACACGTTCATTAGAGTCGTGTAGTAGTCCACCTTTGTGGACTTGGAGATTGTCTCCTCAACCTTCCAGAAGACCTCGAAGTTCTCAAAGTACCACCTACCAAGCTCGATAACGTCGCGAATAAAATCGCTCAGGGGCACCTCAACCGTCTTGGCCCTCGGAAACCAGTCACCCATATTGTTCACGAGGTGTATCCTTACAACATTCCTCTCCCGCGGCACCTCGAAGTAGAAGTCGAGGAACTGGAAGAAAAGGGAGGTTCTAATGATTAGCGAATCCTCTCTCACGGGCAGATTTTCGTCCAGGGCGTCTTCAAGGTTGTAAACGTGGAGTTCACGGTGTCCCCGAACAATCGAACACGCCACGTCGAGGAGCTCCTGAACGAAGCCGTAGAAGTCCACACACGCACCTTCCTGCACATCTATGTGCCAGCTCCCGAGGGGGATTCCCGTGACCCTGAGCTCGCCCCACGCATATTCGAGGTCGCAGGAATCGTGGGTTGAAAAGTCAATCCAGAACTCGAGTACCCTGCCCCGAAACTTCGGTCTCAGCAGGAACCACGGCTCCCCGTATCTCTTCCTGTAAACCTCCCTCGCCATCCTGTACGCGTTTCCCAGTTCCCGGTAGTCAATGGGTCTATGGCCGCTTTTCAGTAGGAGCCGGTTTATTTTCCCTGCATAGTCCCGGAGGAACCGGTATGCCATGGTGAGCGATTCTTTAAGGAGCTTATCCCAGCCCATGCACGCCCCGGCTATGCAAACGTAGTCCCTGGCCGTTCGAAACTTCCATCTCAGCGGAACCGGTGGGACGTAGCTACCTTCATGATGCCCGACCGGCAGGAGGAGGAGCCACTCAAGGAGTGCCGTTCCCGGGGCCTCCCCGAACTTCATCCAGCCCCTTTCATGAGTGTAAACTGAGGGCATCATGGTGAGCTCTCCGTCTCTCAGGAAAACCTCAACCGAAATCGGGTATCCATGGAGCTCCCCAACCCTCATCGGAAAAATATGAAAATGGGGCCAAATAAAAAGCTTGTCATGCCCGCTCCAAAACGAACGGGCTTATGTAGTCGCCGTACTTCTCCCTTGCCTCAAGGAGCCTCTTCCTCTCCTCCTCGAGAACCCGGAAGAGCTCCTCGGGAACTTCCTTGACCTTCTCGCGGTAGATTTTCTCTATGCGCTCAATCTTGGCGAGCAGTTCTGGAACCCTTATCGTGAACTGCTTCTCGTAGGCTTCCCTGCTGTAGTCCTTGTTGAGAACCTCCTTGAAGAGCCTTGCCAAGTCCTCGTACTTGGGAATGTAGCCTATCGGCGTCTCGATTGCATCAACGTCGCCGTGAACTCTTAACTCCATCCACTTGAGCCACACCGCTTTGTCGAGCTTGTGGTTGAGCCAGTTGCCGTTCTCGTCGCGGAGGAAGTAGTTGACGGCGAATATCTTCGGCGCTTTCCTCAGCTTCTCGCCGAACCTCAGGTAGTTCTCGATGTACTCGCCGAGCGGGACGCTCATGAAGTCGAGTATGGCCATCGGGTTAAAGGCCCTAACGCCTTCCTTCCCAAGGGTCGCCGCCGTCGTCTCGCTCTCAAGCGAGGCGCCCATAGTTATAACACCGTGCTTCCAGTCAAAGGCTTCCCTCACCGGGGGCCAGGTGTCCTTATCGCGGCCGCCGAAAATCATTCCGCCGACTTCCACACCGCACGGGTTCTCAAGGGCTTCCAAATCCACGTTCGGGAAGTGCTCGAGAGAAACCGTGAAGCGCGCGTTCTTGTGACTCGGCGGTATCTCGTTGCCTTCTTTATCCTTCTTGCCCTTCCACCACTTCCCGCTGTGGTTCTCTCCCTCCTCCGGAATCTCGACGCCCATCTCGTTCCAGTAGGGCTTTCCGTCCTTGACGAGGACGTTCGAGAAGATTATCTCGACCGGTGAGTGCAGGACCTTCCAGATTATCGGGTCGTCCTCGGGGTTGACGCCCTGGATTATGCCGAAAACGCCCTTCTCGACGTTGGCACCGCGGGCGACGCCGTTGACCGGGAGGATAAACGTAAGGTCGTCTCCAACGATGTTCTCCCAGGGAATCATGGCGGTGGAGGTCTTACCGCACATGCTTGGATATGCACCGGTGAAGTAGGTCTTCCTGCCGTTCGGGCCGTTGACCCTCATTAGGAACATGTGCTCGCTGAGCCAGCCCTCTTTGACCGCCTTCTGAATGGTGAGCCTGAAGGCGAGCTTCTTCAAACCGATGGTGTTGCCACCGTACTGGGTGTTGACGGAGTAAACGGTGTCATCCACGAGGTCGATGTAAATCCTCCTCTTGTCCAGATTCTTGCTGGTCTTCCTCTCGTCGAGCTCTCCTGCCGAGTGGACGAAGCGGAAGAACTTCGCGTTCCTTCCGAGGCGCTTGAACTCCTCGTAGCCCTTTCTGTAGAGTATGAACTCGGAGTGGGCGACGTAGGCAGAGTCGGTGAGCTGGACGGCCGGAATGGTGAATATCGAGTTCTTGGGCCCGAGAACGAAGAAGCATATGAAGAGTTCCTTGCCTTTCATGACGCCCTTCATGAGCTCCCTAATCTCCTTCAAACCCTCGTCGCGGTCCTTGGTGTTGAGGAAGGGAATCTCCTTTCCGCCGGGGACGAGGAGCTTGGTGTTGGCCTTGTCCCTGGCCTGGTCGTAGTAGTTGTCGTAGTGGACGGTGTGGTTCGGCGTTTCGAGCATCTTCTCTTCTCCATAGTAGAGGGCCTTCCAGCGGACGTACTGCTCGTCCTCTTCGCTGTCGGTGCAGACGAAAACCTTGCTCGGCTCGAGCCACTCAATCCACTCCGCCAAAAAAGCGTGAAGCTCGGGGTTGTCTATCGCCTTAACCTTCTCGAACTGTTCTTCGGGGAGGAGTTCCCTAAGCTTTTCAAGGGCGTCCATTTTTGTCGCCTCCATCGGATGTGTGCATCTTACCTATTTAAAGTTCCTTCGTCGTTGTGACCATCAACTGGGCGATTAAAGGGTCATCGTCTGATATAACGTCGAATTTTTTGGGCAGAGTTGTCAACTACTAAACCGAGTAATGGTCATCAATGGGCTCATGGACGCATCCATGTGAATGAACGACGAAGGGCGCAAAGTATTTTAACTGAGAGTGATACAATAAAGCGGTGCGGTGCAAGATGAAGGCAGTGATTTTGGCCGGAGGCAAGGGAACGAGGCTTCTTCCCCTGACCGTGTACAGGCCCAAGCCAATGATACCCTTCTTCAACAGACCCCTGATGGAGTACGCCCTCCAGAGCCTCATCGAGGCCGGGGTCGATGAGGTTTACGTTCTTGTCGGCTACCTTAAGGAGCGCATAATCGACTACTTCGGCGACGGGAGCGAGTGGGGGATAGAGATTCACTACTCCAACAAGGACAACGTGAAGCTCGGAACCGCCGGGGCCACCAAGAAGGTCGTCAAGCACATGGACGACACCTTTCTGGTCGTTTCAAGCGATGTGCTGACAAACCTCGACCTGCGGGCGCTCTACGAGTATCACAAAAAGAAAAAGGCCCTCGCCACGATAGCGCTTTCCGAGGTTGACGACCCGACGCAGTACGGGATAGCGATAATAGACGAGGACGGCAGGATTCAGCAGTTCAAGGAAAAGCCCAGGCCGGAGGAGGTCTTCAGCAACCTCGTCAACGCTGGTATCTACGTCTTTGAGCCCGAAGCGTTCGACCACGTTCCCAAGAACAAGAACTTCGACTTCTCCAGGGACCTCTTCCCGAGGATGCTCGAAAACGACCTTCCGCTCTACGGGTTCCCCTTCAAGGAGTACTGGAACGACGTCGGAAGGCCGTCGAGCTACCTTCAGGCGACGGAAGATGTCTTCCTCGGACGGCTCATCCTGCCGCAGGTGAAAACCGAAAGCCTTAAGGGCAACCTTGAGTACGGTGGGGCGCTCTACACTGGCAGGCGCTGCGTTCTGCGGAAGCCGGAAATCAGGGGCTTCGCGGTCATTGGTGATGACGTTGAGATAGGCAGAAACGTTAAAATTGAACGCTCGGTAATCTTTTCAGGCGTGACCATCGAGGACGGTGCCGAGATAAAGGAGGCCATAATAGGAGAAAACGTTCACATAGGCAAGGGCGTCGTCATACAGCCCGGCAGCGTCATCGGCGACAACACGCTCATTGAGGACTTCAGCAAGATAGGCTCGAACGTGAAGATTTGGGTCGAGTCAAGGATTGGTCGGGAGAGTATAATACTCCCAGATTGAGGTGGTGGAAGTGGAAGTGTATTATTCGCAGAGGTTTAATCCCGAGGAGCTTGCCCTCCTTGGAAGGGCCATAGGAACGGTCTCCCACGGAACGATAATAGTCGGCAGGGATGGAAGGGCCATCTCGCGCTACGGCAAAAGGGCGATGGTTGTTGGCATAGTCAGCACCGGTTCAACAATAATGGACGTCCGCCTGATTCCGCTCATAGCGCTCAAGGACTTTGCCCACAAGAAGGGCCTTCCGCTGGCCTACGTCTACTACTACGGTGGCGTTAGGGTTTACGTCAGTGGGATCGACGTCGACGAGATAAACGCCATCCTCGAGAGCAGGAGCTTCATCGAGGCCCAGCCCAACGATATCGGTGCGACGGTCTACTACCCCAACGCCCTTGACGACTTTATGCACGACGTCTTCAAGCACTACAACTTCAAGCTTGAGGGAAAAGCCCTCGTTGATGCAATGAACACCCCTGCGGTGCTCTTCTTCCCGAGGATGAACGAGCACTTTGGCTTTGAGGTCGAACTCATGAACGACATGATGACCAGCTACCTGCCACCGAAGCCCAAGGAGGTCTTCCTTCACAAGTTGAACAAGGGCGACTACGACTTTGGAATGCGCTTCAGGCCCGACGGTGTCGTCGAGTTCTACAAGGGTGACGAGCAGAAGGAGTTCGTGAGTATGTGGTCGCTCTTTGACTATATGAAGAGGCTCTCCGTATAACGGCAGTTTTATAAGCCCCTCGCCGAGGGGTTTACACGTTCTTCCATTTTGGGGGTGACGGGCTTGGGGATATTCATTGTGCTTGAGGGCATAGACGGCGCTGGAAAGTCAACTCAGGCAAAGCTGCTCAAGCTGTGGCTTGAGGAGAGGGGCTATGAGGTCGTTCTAACAAAGGAACCCACGGACACGCCGTTCGGAAAGCTCATCAGGAAACTAGTCTTGACCGGTGGAAGGGAAGGAATAATTGACGGGGCTAAAATAAGTCACGAGGCGGAGGCTCTGCTCTTCGCGGCGGACAGGGCCGAGCACGTTGACAAGCTCATAAAACCCGCGCTTGAATCGGGAAAGGTCGTGATTTCGGACCGCTACTTTTACTCGTCGCTCGCCTATCAGTGGGCGAGGGGACTTGACCTTGAGTGGCTGATAGACCTCAACCGCTTTGCAATAAGGCCCGACCTCGTTCTGCTTCTCGACCTTCCCGTCAAGGAGAGTATGAAGCGCATAAGAACGAGGAGCATAAAGACCGAGTTTGACAAGATAGTGGAGCTCCAGAAGAAGGTTCGCGAAAACTACCTCAAGCTCGCGGAGCGCTTTCCTGAGATTAAAATCGTCAACGCCCTCGAGGACGTTGATGGTGTCCACAGGCAGATTGTTGCACTCGTTGAGGCTCTGCTCGAGAAATGAATGGAGCCCCGGGCGGGATTTGAACCCGCGACCGGCGGATTACAAGTCCGCCGCCCCGCCAGGCTAGGCTACCGGGGCAGGCTCGCTTTAGGGGACTCCTTTGAGAGTTATAAACCTTTTCCCCTTTCCAACCGCAAAATTTATAAACGTCCCCTGTATCCCCTACATTGGGTCGAGCCGCCGTAGCTTAGTCGGTAGAGCGCCGGACTGTTAATCCGGCGGTCCCCGGTTCGAATCCGGGCGGCGGCGCCATCAGTGGGCCCGTAGCTCAGCCTGGTCAGAGCGCGCGGCTCATAACCGCGTGGTCGGGGGTTCAAAGCCCCCCGGGCCCACCATTACAGCCCTTGCTTGCGCAAGCGCTGGCGGAAGATTAGGTGCTTTTTTGAAGTGTTTATTTCTGAGCGGGTTTTATCTACTTGCTCTTTGGTGAGTGTTCCGCTCTTTAAACGGCGTCCTTCGGACGCCAATAACAAAGTTGGAACTGCTTGAAAAGCCTTGTTTTGGTGTTAAACCCCCTCTAAACTTGCACTCGGTAAGTGCACGACTGTTTTTTGCCCTTTGGTGAGAAGGGCGCTCTTTTCGCCAGCCCATCCCCGAGGCTGTTGCAAAGTTTTATCAGAGTTCGTGACTCCTTTTTGGAATGCGAAGCTCTCTCATTCCTTTTGGCGTTGTTGACGTGGAATCATCATTCCAGTTCAGCGACGAAAAATTTAATAAGGCAACCCGTGATGCACCTACCGCAGGGGGCCGTAGGGTAGCTTGGCCCATCCTGCGGGCTTTGGGAGCCCGTGACCCGGGTTCAAATCCCGGCGGCCCCACCATTCAGCCCTTACTTGCGCTGGCGGAGAAACTTTTCTGGTGAAAAGTTTCATCAAAATTAGGCATGCGTTTTAAACAGTTTATTTTCGGGTGGGGTTGCTCTTAAACTCGCCTGTTTTAAGCGTGTTTCCTTCATTAGCGCCCTTCGGGCGCTTTCAAAGAGAGAAACATGTCACAAAGAGCAGGTCAAAAAGAAACCCCCTCTAAAACTTGCACTTCCAAAAAAGGCACGTCATCTTCCGCCAGCGCTTGTGAAGGAAGCTTTTGAAAAAAGCTTCACCAAAAGTTAGTAGCTCCTCGCTCAAGGGCTCAAGGGAAGGGGGGATTTTATTGGGAAAATCGAGCCTTACAAGAGAGAACCAACCAAAACAGCCCTTTCAAAGGGTTTATTTTCCTTTGACGCCCATCGGGCGTCGATTTAAAGGTTAAACCCATAAGCAAGGAGCAATTTGAAAAGTTCTCACACTCAGAACGACCAACTGAAAAGAAAATCACCCGAAATATAGTATTCCAGAAGAAGCTACCAACTTTGATGAAACTTTTCGCCAGAAAAGTTTCTGGTGCGGGGGCGGGGATTTGAACCCCGGAACCCCTGCGGGAGTGGATCTTGAGTCCACCGCCTTTGACCAGGCTCGGCAACCCCCGCGCTCGAAGGCGAATTCACCACCAAAGCGCCACTCCTAAGGAGCGTTACGGCCGTCACGACCTCCTCGACCGTTAAATCCTCAGCCAAAGCCACCTCAAGCAGGCTTGCGATGATTCGGCTCACGTTATCCCAGCGCTCCTTGGCCTTCCGATAGATTTCTGGCGGTAGCGTAATGTACAGACGCGGGGAAAGGCGCCTCGGACGCCTCCGCTTCCGCGCTCCGGCCTGCTCCTCTCCGGTCGCTTGGGAGTGTACGTACACACCACCCGATTTTACCATGACGAAAACACCCAATGATGTTTATAAATTTTTAGGCTAAAAGCCTTTTCCATTGAACGGCCACAACTCGACGCCTGCCGTAACGCTCATTTTTGAGCACTAAAACGGCCTTCTCGTGCCTTCTTTTTGTGCAGGACCCGCGCGAGCTCGGCAGCTGCTGCCTCGACCAGGAACGGCAGATGACAAGAAAACTTCCTAAAAGAACTCTTTGACAATCTTAACAACACTTGAAACTTTAGTGTCGGGGAGTTCCCCAATTTTGTTTTCTAGCTGATTTACATTAAGCGTTGTCACCTTGAGTATTACAATAGCAGAATCACGGTCTAACCCTGCTTGGATTCGTTCACTTCCTGTTATTCTTAGAAGGCCAGGGGTTACCCCACTGAACCCCGCAGACTTAAGCGTGCGATACATCTTTATTACTCGCTGGAGATTGCTTGTTATTGGACAAGCAATAATAGATGAGTGAGAACTAGCTTTGTGGTACTCATCTCGGCTAATAACTAATACTGGCCGGATATCCCCCAGGACTAACACATATCTCTTCCGAGACTTCTTTTTATTGGTGTGAGTCAATGCATCGGCAATTGAATCAATGCTATCAGAGACATCCGAGTAAGGCACCTTAGCAATCCAGACCTCCCCCTGATTCACTGGGATGTCCCCCTATCTACTCTTCCAAGACCTCAGATAGCAAGTAGTCATCAGCCTTCTGGAAGTCATAGCCACTCTCAAGGATTTTCCTAATTATAAGTTCAAAATCCTGTCTCAACATCTGCTTAGCTGTGCCTATGGAAATACCAGGCGTCTCGTAAAGTATCTTAAGACCCCTGAGGTACAAGACTATGCCGAACCTTGATAACTCAACTGATTTCTCCATATCCTCAAGCCGAGATGAAATCGCAAAAACTTTAGTGAGCAAAAACAGCCAACGGTTAATTAAATCCAGTTCCTCAAGCTCATCATCAGAAATATCCTCTTTACTAAACGCATAATCCCACAACCTAGCGGACTCACTGGCAAATCCCTCTGCAAGATTAACAGCAGTAGGCCTGTAAATCTCCTCCCAAACCCTCTTTTTATCTTCAAGCGTGGAGTGTTCCCTGAACTTTTCCAACATTCCGAACTCTACAGGAAACATCTCTTTGTACACCTTCTCAAGCTTTTTGATAGCCTCATTGTAACTTTCCTCGCTCGCAATATCAGGAACCACACTCAAGAACTTATCCAATAGCTCATCTAGGGACATTTTCTCAAGTTCCTGCTGAAGCTCGTTAAGAATCCCTTTAATTAAGTTAATGTCCACAACAAGAATCTCTGACTCCTCAAGTAATTCAGTAGCAGGAAGAGCACCAACTAACTGTTTAAACCACTCCCGTGGGTCTTCCGGATATCCCCATCTTCCACTACTCTGAACTGCAGAACCCCCTGTCATCAAGATAAATTCATGGACCTAACGCTATAAACCTGACGAAAATACAAAATAATTGCAAAGAAACTCAGGACTGCTAACCCTCACTCCACCGGCACAACCCCAACCCTCTCCTTCTTCATTTTACCGGGACTCCCCACTCGCCGTGAATGAACTTCCCCGGAATGTAGTCTTTCTTCACCATCGCACGGTACAGCTTGTAAACCTCAACAGTCGCGCGCTCCAACCCAATCGTGGACAGGAACAGAGGAACAGGCTTCAGGCCATACTTCCTCGCCAGCACCGAACCCCAGAAAGCACCAATCAACGGCGACCTCCAGAACGTCTTCTCCTTGAACCCCTCATAAGGCGCGTCCTTAATCGCACCACCCATCGCCACGGCCAGACCCGCCAAGAAACCAATCACTGCACCATCGGCCTCCCTGCTCACACTCTCACCTCCTCAAGAGAAAACCAAGCACTATCAGAACAGCGAGAACTCCAAGGAAGACCTCCCAGCTCTTCTTGTCCTTACCCGCATCTGAAGAAGAACCCGAATCACCGGACAAAGGCAGGTACCTCTTTGGGATTTCACTCCCCGGCATCGGCTTGAACTTCTGGTAGTTATCATCAACCTCAACCTCCTTCACAAGGTTGAGGTTAAGCTGATTCTTCTCAACCATCTCCTTGAGCTCCTCAGCCTTCACGCGAAAGTCAGCTCCATTAGTGAGGTAAACCCTCACCCAATGGCCTTTCCACTTCTCACAACCCTGGAGAATCAACCGACGCTTCTCGCTCACGTCCACAAAGCCTCACCAGAGAAAATAGCACTTCATCACCTAAAAACACTGAACCAGAAAACGGGAGAAAACGGCAGAAACCAGAAGAGTCCAACATCAAACACGATGCATTTCTTCTCTCACTCCACTGGTACAACCTCAACCCGAGCCTTCTTGACGGTTATAATTACTGTGTCCCCCACGTTAATATCTAGCTCGTCCCTAACCTCCTTTGGAATCACTACCATGTATTTCGAACCAACACGAGTTACAAACTGGCCAGGACCTAACTTAATTCCACCTTTTCTACCTCTCTGAGCCATCGGAATCACCAATATATTCTATTTAACACACTTTTAAAAAAGTATTCAAAATTCGAACTTTTTGACAATTAGAATTTCTTGTTAATTGTCATATATACTAATTTCGGAGAGAAAGAATTATTAGAATTTTCTGACAATTCGACATTGGTGACTCTGCCATGAGATGGAAGGATTGGAGCGAATTTCCGGATGTAGACGACATAAGATTCAAGGCCTTGAGAACTTTGGTTTTCAGAGAGCTAACACGCCATGTACCGTACTATAGGCCGAGGGATATCCTTCAACGTATCAAAGAGTCATACACTATCCCTGGAGCGCGGATTATTCTGTTCTTCGTCCAGCGGGACAACAACTGGAGCTACTGGGAAGGTGTGAAGTCATACCTGATGGAAAAGTACGGCTACGCTCAGAGTACTGCAGAAAACATCGGGTTCAAAGTTGTTCAGCAACTTTGCGAGTTTGATGGAGATAAATTGAGGCTCAGGCCTAAAGTTTACGGGAAGGTAATTGAGGTTCTAGAGAGCGAACTAAAGGCTAGGGAGTACGCCGAGCGTTTTGACTATATCATCGAGGAGTGGCTTGAGGCTCATGGCTACTATGACGACGAAGAGGACGAAGAAAACGAGGAGCCAGATGACGGGGAGGAAGTCAGCGAGCCTTCGGTTAAGCTTGTTCTGAGGCAGGGTGAGAGGGTTCGGCTTGTTCTGGAGCTTGAGGTTGTTGTAAAGGGTGTTCGCTTTGAGGTGGTGTGAGATGCGTGTGGTTTCCATCTATGAGCTTCGGAGGCTTCCGCGGAGGAGCGCTCTGGAGCGCCTCAAGAGGGTGGACTTTGTCCTCGACGAGGAAGCAACCCTGGTGCCTTCTGAAGAATTCTCCCGAATTCTGGAGAATTCTGGTTCAGTGCATAAGAAGTTGACACACAAACACAAGGTGGTGAGAGCATGAGCAGGCGTGGCCGTCCTCCAGTCATGAAGGCTTGGCGCGTGAGGATAACCCAACCCGGCGAGGAGCCTCTTGAATTTACCCTTTTTGCCAAGACGCGAGAAAAGGCCGAGGAAATGGCCCGCTTCATGGTTCACCAGAGCTTTCCTTTTGCGAGATTTACCGTGAAAAAGATTGGGAGGGTGTTGTGATGGAGAGAATAAATGAGGTCTGGATTCTCGCGACCGAACTCGGAATGTATTCTCACAAGGGGAACTCCTACTGGGTGATAAGAAAATACAAGCGCAGGCCCGGCTACTCTGCGAGAGACGTTGAGAGGCTCTTCTCAGGCTACACCAACTCCGGAAAGACCCAGAAGTTTGAAACCTTTGAGGAGCTTGTTCAGTTCCTCACCGGTGAGCACCCAACCCGGAAGAACTACGGCTTCCCAATCTCCGCCAAGGACATTCTCAAGGCCCTCGAGAAGCTTCCACCTGAGGGAAGAGAGTTCTGGCGCGAGGAGATTGAGTACCTGAGAGAACTCCTCGGAAAGCCTGTCAAGGAGTGGAACCCCCAGCCGAAGCCAACCAAGCAAATAACCCTTGACCAGGTGGTGGGGTGAAAGCCATGCCCCTTCTAATCGCCTGGTTTGAACTCAGCCAGCTCAAAGAATTCCGCGAGGCTCTTGAGAAGGTCGAAGAACTGAGGACCCTCGTTCCCGTCAAGGTCTCCAACATCGAGATGGAAGATGAGAAAATCAAGCTGGTCCTCCACGTGCCGGCCGACGCGCTCAGGCTCACCCGCGAGAGCTTTCCCAAAGCGGTGGTGATAGCATGACCGAAGGCGACAGGAGGAACCTCATCACTGACAACCGCGCCCTGAGGAGAATGAGACGCCAGACAATCCACGCAATAATGAACCAGCTCCACGGGTTTGATGCACACGAAGAATTCTCAGACCTCCTCGAGGAGGCAAGGAAGAAGTACAACATCACCCGCGTCGGCCTCTTCGACATCGACCTCGTCCTCTATGACTTCAAGCTCGGCATGCCGAAGGCCTTCCTCGAGGTCAAGAATAGGTACCAAGTCAGGGACGATGACGGCTACGCAATGTTCGACGAGCCACAGTACACCTTCCTCGAGGACCTCGGCAACTACATCGGCGTGCCCGTTTACTACGTCATCAAGACCAAGACGAAGTGGCTCGTCTGGAAGGTCGAGAGAGGCCTCGCGCAGAGGCGCCAGCTGACCGACGGGAGAACGGTAGTTCTGCTTCCACTGGAAAAGGCCCGGCCTTACAATCACGGCCAGATGGTGAACCGCTTCCTCAGAGAACTGTTGAGGAGGTATTGAGATGATTCTCCCCTTTTCTTCCTCTCGCGAGACGGAGGTGGTTAAAATGAGCGAGACCCATGTCGAACAGATAATAGACCTTCTCCAAAAATACGGCCTTAAGGAACAGGACTGGGAGGACCTTTACACTACACTTATCCACCTCGGTATCAGGGACAAGGCAGAGATAACCCGCGAACTCTACAACTACCTGAGCACGAGATACCCTCACCACGTGGCCCTGGGAGTCCTTGCAGTTATACGCGCCAAGCACTTCGACAACCTCTTTGACAAGGCCAAATACGTGCCAGGCTACCACATCAGCGCCACAGGGATAGAGGTATTTGACAGGTTAAGAGCTGTTCGGAATTCTACGAACACAGACGAACACAGCGTTCGTGAGGAGATGACTGGTAATAAAGACGAACATCAAATGTTCGGGACGTTCGCCTACCGTTCTTCTGAAAACCAGTCAATAAATCCCGTTAAGCCAGCAGAGGTCAAACCAGTCGAACCCGACCCGACCACAATAGCCTACTGGCTCACGGGGGTGAGGACATGAGCGAGGCAGAGAAGGTGAGACAGGCCAGCGACAGGCTTAAGGACAAGCTCATCGAGGAGATAGATGACCTCCTCAAGCAGATGGACGAGGAAGGCCTTGAACACCTCGACCCGGCTGTTCTAAGTCCCATGCTGAGGATATGGATAAGGGGACAGTACGGCTTCCTGCCGACATCAATCACCAGGGACCTGCTCAATGCTTACAAGGTAGTGCTTGAGAATTATAGAGCTGTTCAAAGTGATTTGAACGGTTTGAACACGAGTGTTCTTGGAGAATCTGAAGAGGAGCAGTTTGAACAAAGCTTGTTCAAACCGTTCAAATACCGTTCAGCCAAAAAAGAGCTTGGTAACGAGAAATTTGAGAGACTACTAAATGTCATCAAGGAGACCTACGGCTTACCAAGACCTGTTCACTCTAACGTGGTTCTCATCGTCATGGAAGCAAGGGATGAAGGCCATGAGCTGACTCCTCTAAACATCATATTGCAGAAGCTCAGGGAGGAGGTGGGTTTTACCAAGAACATGGTTTACCGGGTCAAGTCTGATTTCTTCGGCAACGGGAACACGGCCAAGAGCCTTCAGGCCGTCCTTTTCGACGCCACTGGCGAGGTGAACGGTGAGCCTGCTTTCAGGCTGAAGGATTCGGTGGTGAAGTTCGTCAAGGCGAAAATCCTTGAACTCCTCGGCTATGAGCAGGAGGCCGAGGATTTACTGGACTACACCAACAGCGCCAAGGATTTCCTCAGGAACTTCAAGCGGGACGGTGAGGAGGTTTACCTTGACAGGGTCAGGGACCTGGTGAGGGAAGGCGGGAAGGACTTTTACGTGGACTACCTTGACCTGGTCAGGTACGACCCAAGGCTGGCGAAGGCTCTTTTCGACGAGCCTGAGTTTGTGCTCGGTGCTTTCGAGAACGCGGTTAGGGAGCTCCAAGAGGAGGTTTACGAGGAGATTGCCCGGCTTGAGCCTGAGCTGTTCGATGATGAGTTCGAGCCTGTTGAGGTCCGGGTCAAGGTCGGGAACTTCCCGCGGGTGTTCAGGCCGAGGGACATGAGACCGGACCTTGTGGGTAAGTTCGTGGCGGTGGAGGGATACATTACCTCCGCCTCGAAGGTTGTCCCGTTCTTTGAGGTGGCAACGTACGTCTGTACCAAGTGCGGTTATGAGCTTGGTCTGTTCAACAGGCCGACGCGGGAACCCGCTACACCGCCGTCAAAGTGTCCTTCCTGTGGTGCTAAGAGAGCTTGGGATTTTGACGTGAAGAAGTCAAGGAAGGTGGAGATTCAGCATTTCGTGGTGAGGGACGCACCAGAGAGCCTTCACGTTGGCGAGAACCCAAAGGAGCTGAGCGCGTACATTCTCGGCTCTGGTGCTGGAGCTGTGGACGTTGGAGATAAGGTAGTTCTCTACGGCATTCTGCGGGTACGAGAGACGCTGAGGAAGAGCGTGGCCGAGTCTGATTACGTGCTCGAGGTGATTCATGTTGAGCAGTTGAACAGAGGATTCCAGGTAGAGCTTAGCAAGAAGGACGTGAAGAAGGTCCTCCAGCTGAAGGACCTCTACGGGGATGACTTACCTGACGCCGTCGCGAGGTCTATCGCTCCCTGGATTAAGGGTTACGAGTCTGTCAAGAAGGCTCTTGCATTGGCGGTGGTCTCGGCCGAGGGTCTGTGGGATAAGAGGACGACGATTCATGTCCTCCTCGCGGGAGACCCTGGCGTTGGTAAGTCGAGGCTTGCTCTTGACCTTGAGAACATTGCTCCGAAGGTCCTCACGGCGGAGGGTGGCGGGTCCTCGCGCGCTGGCCTAACTGCGAGCTTTGAGAAGGATGAGCTGACTGGAAAGTTCACGGTCAAGGGTGGCCTGCTGGTCCTTGGGAGTGATGGTATTGTCCTGGTCGATGAGTTCAGCAGTTTGAAGAGGGAGGATATCAACGCGTTGAAGACGTGCATGGAGCACGGGTTTGTTGCGCCGGCCAAGGCGGGGATTTCCAATATGAAGCTAAGGGCCACCGCCACAATCATTGGCACGGCCAACCCGAAGGCGGGAAGAATTGACAGGAGGCAGTTACTCATCGACCAGCTGGACGTTCCGTTTCCAGTCCTGACGAGATTTGACCTTATCTTTGCGTTCTTCGATGAGCCAGAGAAGGAGAAAGACGAAGAGATTGGATGGAGTATCCTCAGTGAGGTGAAGAGAAGGAAGAACCGGAAGCCTCCCGAGAGGGTCATAGAGCCTGAGCTTTTGAAGAAACTCTTTGCTTACGCGAGGTTCAATGTGTTCCCTGAGATTGACGATGAAGTCGGCCGGTTGATGGTGGAGGAGTTCAAGAAGATTAGGAGAAAGACAAAGCAGAGTGGAGCGCCAGTTAGCAGGCGTGTAATGGACGCTATTGTGAGGTTGGCTTATGCTCATGCAAAGCTTCGCCTGGCTGAGAAAGTCGAGAAGATTGACGTTGAGGAAGCCGTGAGGTTAATTTGGGAGAGCTTGGAATATGTCGCCTATGACCCGGAAACCGGGGAGATTGACGCGAGCATTCTTGAGGTTGGTGTCCCGTCGAGGGAGCGCGAGAGGTTCGAGCTGTTCGTGAGAGTAATGGAGAAGCTGACGAGAAATCGTGATGTCGTTCCGCTTGAGCTTGTTTTCAGGACCTTGGAAGAGAAAGGCCTGAGCGAGGACGAAATCAGAAAGTTCCTTGAGAAGGGTGAGAGATTGAACTACCTCCAAGTGGAGGGTGAGCTCGTGAGATGGCTTTGAAAATTATCGGGAGATTTCTCCCGAATTCTGCACATTTCTGGTTCACTGCTTAAATACAAGGGTGCAAATAGGGGAATCTGGGGGAGTTTTCCCCGGAGTTCACCTTCAAATCAGATGAAGGGTGGTGAGACTTGTGGAAGATGCGAGCGGGAGAAGGTTGTATGTCTGCCTGCGTTGTGGAAACAAGTTCTGGAGCCGCGCGAAGAAGCCTCAGTGTTCGGTCTGCCGTTCTAAGCGGGTTGTTCCTTACGAGGAGTTTCTAAAACTACCGGAGGAGGAGCGCGAGCGGATTTTAGGCAAGAGGAGCGAGAAGAAGGAAGAGGAACAGGCCAAGGAGGTCACTGCAGAGGTTGAGGAACGCGGAAGCGAGGTGAAGAGCGGGGAGAGTGAGAGGGTGAAGCCGGTTGAAAATCGCGAGAAGGAGGTGAAGCGCGAGGAATCCCCTAAAGTCCCCCGTGCTCACCAGGGTGAAAAACCGGGAGAGACGGTGAAGGGTGAAAGGGTGAAACGGGGAATCAGTATTCCGAGGCCGAGGCTGAGCTGGAAGGCGTGGAGCCTCATTTTGGGAGTGGTCATCATCTACTACCTGTACAAGGTTGGCTGGTTCGATGAGATGTTCCGCCAAGTCAAGCGCTTGACGGGGAAGGAGGAGCCTGTCAAGGCCTACGAGGAGCGAAAGCGGTCTCCTGTTCTGGGAAAGATTGAGAGCAACCTGAGGGGGTGAGGCAAGATGGAGAAGGCGAAGATGGCGATGGCCATGATGAACCCGGCCACTCAGCTCAAACTTTCAAAGATTTTCGGCTGGGTTGAGGACCTGGTTGAAGCAGTCCGCGAGACTGGGTTGGAAGTTGGCGAGGTAAAGAATGGCGAGGACCTTCAGGGGGTTCTACTGAAACTCCTCGGCAAGGCGAAGGTGAAGCACATCGAGGAGAAGAACGCACTGGTTCTGGAGCTGGGGAAGGAGAAGAAGGTTCGCTTGACGCTGAGCTTCAAGGAGGTTGAGTGATGAGCGAAGAGCAGGTTGAGGCGAGACTGGTCGAGCTCGACGAGAAGGACATCACTTCCCTGGTCGAGGACGTGGAGAAGGACCTTGAGGAGATTGATGAGCTGGTTGAGGCCGAGGAAGAGGACCTCGGCGTGAGTGAGACAGGTGGCCTGATGAGCGAGGAGGAGTTCAACGCTCGCTTGGACGAGTTCCAGGAGAAGGACCACAGCTTAACCATATTCGCGAACTATTACGTGAAGATGCTGGAGAAGAAGGCGAAGGAGATTGGCGCGGACATTGACTTTTCCATCTGGTGGGACATCGGCCGTCCGAGCTTTAACGCTGGCCTCTGGTACATGGAGAAGGTTGAGGGTCAGAGCCTCCAGGTGAGCGGGAAGTTCGGCCTGGTCATTGGAGCGGGAAGCCTTCTCATGCTGACGTGGATGTACAGGAAGGCCGCTAAGGAGGCGAAGGCGAGAGGACCTGGTGAAGTGAAGGACCATAAGGCTGAGAAAAGGACCTCCCGCCAGGAGGCCAGGACCGAGGATAAGCTTGTGAAGACGGAAACGGAGAGGCTGAGGGAGAAGGCGAAGCCGAAGGAGCCTGAGCCTCCACAGTCTGAGGTTCTCGCGAAGATTGCGAAGAACCTCGGCTCCTGACTCTT